>CAZBJW010000310.1:0-2707 GCA_964492135.1 uncultured Anaerolineales bacterium | reverse complement strand
GGACGTGCAATCGCTGGTACCTCTCTGCATAGTCCTGAGCCAACTGGCGTATGGAAGCCAGTGACGAGAGGTCAGCCAGCATAAGGTCGACGGCCTGATTGCCCGTTGTCGTCTTGATCTCACTCATGGCTGCTTCACCTCGGCTTCGGTCTCGGCAGACCATCACCACGGTGGCGCCCATCTCGGCCAGTCCCTGGGCAGTGGCCCTTCCGATGCCGGAATTCGCCCCGGTGACCATACAGGTTTTTCCCTTCATTGATGTTCTCCCCTCATTGACTCGCGGTAGGTCCAAATGGGAGCCTTGCCTCGTGCGCACTACACTGCGGCCGCCGGGCCTTGCTTGCTCCTGGCCCGGCGAGCCATTCCTTCCAGCGTCATAGATTTCGGGATCTACATGCATCCCAGATACGTCTCACCCCATGCCTCACGAGTGACGCAGATCTCTGTCCTGTCGCAGGCTCCGGGGTTGGTCGTGCACTCAGCGAGACCATCGGCCCCCCTCGAAGACCTACGTCTGCGCTGGGCGATGCAGTTTGTTCTCCATCGCACAGCTGCTGCGCGGCTGTGCTCCAAGATGCCGTGCCACTCTGGGATTCGTGCCTCGATTGGGTCGGTGGGCTCCAGCGAGCGGGCACCTACATCTTGGAGGCTGCCTCTGTGTATTGCGGCCGCTGGGGCGCCGAGCTGCAGAATGACACCCAAACGGCAGCCGCGAACCCTGGGCTACGCTGTGTTCGGCCTCTGGCTTCGCGCTTCCACCACTAACCCGGTGAGGTATGTAGAGAGGAAGATCAATCCAAAAGGAATCCACGTCCCCAGTAGGCCCTGGAACATCTCCAGGCTACGATTGATCACTAGCGCGACCAGAAAGAAATCCATGAACATGACGATCAACGTGAACGCAGCAGCCGTCCTAAGGGGCGCTGTGTACCGGAGCCTGGTGAAATAGAACCAGGAGATCGTCGAGAAGATTACCGGGGCGCCAAGCGCGTGAACTACCAGGGCGGTTTCCAATGTGGTGACAGCCATTCCCACGAACATTATCGCCCCACATAACGCCCACCCGAGCAGTCCAAGGGAGAGAACGGCGATGATCTGGTTTCGACTCAAACTCATTGTGCGATACTCCTTTCATCTAATCCCTGACTCGATTTGTACTGTAGCAGTCCTGCGCAACCACAGATGGTCCAGTTGCCGCCGATTGTGGCAAGGCTCGCTCCAACAACCAGAGCGATGGCAGGCAACAGGTGCCGCGCCCACCAGGGCCAGGAGCGATCGGAGGCGACGGCTGGTTCAACGGCCAGACACTCAGGTGCTTCGTTTGATGCCGCGTCATGTTGCCTTGGCCAACACCGGTCGTTGCACCAAGGGCTTGCCTTATCGTACAGTGACGACGACTGCAAGCCACAGGACGGCCGCACAGATGCCACGAAACAGCACGTGGTTCGTGGGTGAGGAGAAAAGACCAAGAATGCGCGGTGATGCTGACGGACTTGCGCCCAGGAGTTGGGCCACCAACAGGTTTCTCGTGTCGTTCTGGTACACCACCACTCTGACGTTGCCGAACCATGGGTGGAATCATCTTCCGCTTTCATCCTTTGCAGACCAGCCGAATTGCCCAGGGCCGCTATGGCGGGGATCAGGGCCTCGAGCGCGACTACCGCAAACTGCAACCCTGGGAGATCTCAAGTCGGACAGCACTTGGCATGTCAGCCGCTCGCGACTCACCCGGTTCTGCTCTCCCGCTGAGCACTGGAGTCCAAAGCAGCCAGACGATGATCATGCCGTGCACGATCGAATCGGCAGTGATCTCCAGACCGTGTGCCAGCCGCAAAGGGATGGGCCACCAGGTGACCAGCATTAGGGGCTGCCATGCGGCCAGGACGAGGAGGGCCAGTATGGTCCAAGAAGCCGCTGAGCGCCTGGAGCCACGTAGCACGGCGATCAGCGGGAACAGTGTCAATACGAAGAGAAGGCCGCGGAAGACCGCCAGCGGCAACATGACCCCGAAGCCGGGTATCGCCAACTGGAGGTCCAGTTGCTCGTAGTAGGGCGCGACGATGGGTGACACGACCAAGCCGAACAAGATGTAGGTGGGCATGTAGAGGAACCCAGCCAAGAGAAAGCGCCACGTCCAGGACGTCCATCCTCTCTGGACGAGCCGCTCTCGCAGTGCTGTCAGCAGCCCCGGCCCCTCGGCTTCCGGCTGGAAAAGCAACGATAGAAGCAGGCACAGCCCGAGGGCGCCTACGCCAGAGGTCACAACGTCGGTGACCTGCTCGGCGACGGGCGTCGTGGTGAAGAAGAGGGTCTCAACGAAGTTGATCACGCTGCTCAGTATGAAGAGCAGGATGAAGAGCAGCACGGCGCGCTGCGCCGTTGGCAGTGCCAGTCGCCGCGAGACCGGTCCCAAGCTCAAGCCGACCAACAGGCCCGCCAGAAGAATCCCCACGAGCATTTGAGTTTGGTCTATCTCGGCAGCTACCGAAAGGGAGGGCAGGCCCAGGATCTCGGTGAGCAAACCCCCGATAATCACAGCCACTGTATACCCCAGCGCCACCACAACGGCGCGCCACAAGAGCCCGAGCGCCCTCCGCACCGCAGACTGACGAACACTCTTGCCTGACATTGCACTTCTCCTTCCTTGCTTCTGTGATTCTGCAGTCAGAAAGGGTAGACGGGCGAGCGGCTAAAAAGACGCAAAGGC
>CAZBJW010000309.1:0-2918 GCA_964492135.1 uncultured Anaerolineales bacterium | reverse complement strand
CTAACCTCCCGATACGGCGAGATGGGGGAGGCGATTGCCGCCACGCCGTTGCGCGTGAGAAGCTTACACACGAAGCCTATGCGTTTGATGTTGGTATCTCGATCCTCTTTGCTAAAACCCAGTCCCTTGCTCAAGTTGGTCCGGATTACATCACCGTCCAGAACCTCTACCTTCAAGCCCCTATCTCGCAGTTCGCGCTCCACCGCGCGGGCCAACGTCGTCTTGCCAGAACCTGACAAGCCTGTAAACCATAAAGTGAAGCCTTGCTGTTCCATGAGATCCTGGTCTAACCCCTTCTGTAGGTGATGGTCTTACCCTGCATATCCTTGGGAACGGGGAGACCGAATAGATCGATGATGGTCGGCGCCACATCCATCACCTGCAAACCCTCCACCCTGCCTCGACCCTGCTGTCGAGGGTCGTCCATGATGAAGATGCCCTCCTGAGCATGGTTGGCGTCGTCGGGTCCAATGTCGTTCTCCCGCGTGAGCACGTCTCGGTGCCCCATGCTGCCCACCGAGCGCCAGGACAGGTCGCCGAAGTAGACCATCAAGTCCGGCGGAACGTTGCGACACTCGCTGTACACGTCCTCGGGCTTATAGGCTACCGTCCCGATGTTCACTCCGGCCTCGTCGGTGATCTGAGACAACTTGAGGACAATCTCGTCCCGGACGTTCTCATATTGATCGGGAGGAATGATACCTCGCGGCTCTCTTCCTCGCACGTTCAGGAACAGCCGGCCATAGTATCCGCCCGCGCCCCAGGCCATGGTACGATCCCAGTCGATCTCCACCTTCTCCAAGGGAACGATCTCTCCAGGCTCCTCCTTCAAGGTCAGATATCCTTCTTTCTTCAGCCACTCGTTGATGCAGATACCGCCCTCCATGTGCTTGGCGCCATGGTCGGAGACGACGAGGACCACAGTGTCTTCATCAACCAGGTCCAGCATCTCACCGATCTCTCGATCGAGATACTTGTAGTAATCCTTGATGGCGCTCTGGTAGGGGGAGCCCGGCTGGTACTTCTTGTGCTGAGAGTCGAAGAACTTCCAGAAACCATGGTGGATACGATCAATCCCCATCTCCACCAACATGAAGAAATCCCAGTCCTTTGACGTCAGCAGATGCTTCGCCACCCTGAAGCGCCTCTCGGTCATGTCATATATCTGGCGCAACAGGTCGTGCTTGTCCTCGGTCCGGAAGTTCTCCACATCCAGCATGTACTCGCCCACCAGCGACTCTATCTCCTCCTTGAGCTCAGCTGGATAGGTGTACTGGCTGCTAGTGCTCGGTGTCAGAAAAGAGGTAATGATGTAGCCATTGGTGGGCTTGACGGGATAGGTCTGGGGGACTCCAACGAGGGCCACCGTCTTCCCGTCTCTCGACAGGATGTCCCAGACGGTGTCTTCCACTACCGCCTTCGAGTTGGCGATGCGCATCCTATCATATGAGTAGTCAGCGCGATTCCGAAAGCCGTAGAATCCCAGCCGACCCGGATCCTTGCTGGTCATCATCGACATCCAGGCAGGCACCGTTATGGGGGGGATGGTGCTCTCGAGCTCGCCGTAAGTTCCATGCTCCATCAGCTTTCGGAGGATGGGCAGCTCGTCGCGCCACTGACCGAAGATCAACTGGGGAGTGGCGCAATCCAGGCCGATGACCATAACCTTGCGCCGATGGTCTGGCGCCTTCTGCATGAACTCTGCCTGCTTCCTCTTCCTCATCCCCTCGATCAGCACTCTGCTGACCTCTGGACGGGTAAACTCCTCCGGCAGCATCTGCCCCCGGCTGACCCTGGCCCTCACCTCCGTGCCACTCATGATCACGTGGTCGGCAGGCGAGTGAGGGCACGTCTTGACCGAGACCAGGCCTCCACACTTGCGACAGTAGAACACATGCTCGAAGAACAAGGGTGTGATCCCTAACTCGTCGGGATTGAAGTCGTCGAAGATGAGCTGAGCGTCGTACGTGCCATAGTAGCCGCCCACTCCGGCGTGATCCCGCCCCACAATGAAGTGAGTGCAGCCATAGTTCTTGCGTGCCAGCGCGTGGAGAATTGCCTCGCGAGGCCCTGCGTAGCGCATGGCCGCCGGAAACACACCCAGAATGACCCTTTCGGGCGGATAGTAGTCTCGCAGCAAGGCCTGGTAGCTCATCATGCGCACATCCGCAGGGATGTCATCAGGCTTCGTCTCACCCACCAGGGGATGCAAAAGGAGCCCATCGCAGATCTCCAGGGCCATTTTTTGGATGGCCTCGTGAGCGCGATGGATCGGGTTGCGGGTCTGGAACGCCACGATGCGCCGCCAACCCCTCTGAGCGAACATGCGCCTTGTCTGCGCCGGATCGTGCCGAAACTCAGGAAACTCCTGCACAGCTGGCCGATTGAGAAGGTGGATATCACCTCCCAACAGCACGTCACCTTGCGCATAGAGTCGTGCCACCCCGGGATGCGCGTCCTCGGTGGTCCGATACACCAACTGGGCTTCCCTTTCCTTGTTGTACTCAAACCTCTCGGCCACTTCCATGATGCCCAGAATGCGCTCTCCCTCCAAGAGAGCGATCTCCTCGCCCTCCCGCAGGTCATCGGCCACGTCACGAGACACGGGCAGAGTGATGGGCATACTCCAGACGAGCCCATTGCTCAGGCGCATGTCCTCTACCACGCTCTCATAATCGGCCTGGCTCAAGAAGCCCGTCAGGGGGCTGAAAGCCCCCACCGCGATCAGTTCCAGATCCGACACGGCGGTGGATGTCAGTCTCACTTTCTTGAGGGCACCCCCCCGCTCCAAGGCTGCTTCCCTCACTACGCCTCGCAGCACACGGTCGACAAGTGTTCCGCCATGGGGAGCGACTGTTTCCCCGTTCCTCACCATCCGATGCTAACCTCTTTGGGGTAAGTACTGCAGAAGCTAACTC
>CAZBJW010000308.1:0-3248 GCA_964492135.1 uncultured Anaerolineales bacterium | reverse complement strand
CCGCTGATTCATGAGGTAAGGGCTGGCCTGGCCACCGCTGGTGTCGTCCCCGCCGACCTGATGGACGCGGTACAGAAGCAAGTCGAGGAAGGCAGCCCCTTGGGCGTCACCGACGATGTTTTCGAGGACCGCCTGGAGTGGGTTGCCGATGAGTGGGAGGTAGACGTCCCGGTCGACAAACAGGATGCAGATACCCTGGTGGTATTCTCCTCCATCGAGATCATGAAGTTCCCCCAGAACATCGCCGCCATCGCGGAAATCCTTAACAGAGCCGGCGAAAACTGGACACTGAGCAGCAAGGGCCGCGAAGTGGTTAACTTCGGCTTTTACGAAGGCAACCAGGCACACACCGTGCTCTTCCTGCGCCGGGTGCTGGACGCCGCGCGGGAGCTGGGCGTCAAGCGCATTGTGGTCACCGAGTGCGGCCATGCCTACGATGCCCTGCGCTGGACGGCTCACAATCTGACGGATGTGCCCGAAGACCTGGAAATCACCCACATCGTGGGCCTGCTGGGCGAGTACGTCGGCAGCGGGCGCATCAAAGTGAAAGCGGGCGCGTACAATAATGGCACCCTTACCTTCCACGATGCCTGCAAGATTCAGCGTCGGGGCGGACATATCCAGGAGCCGCGGGAAATCCTCAAGATCCTGGCGCCCAACTCCTTCAAGGAGATGACGCCCAACCGCGAGGAAGCCATCTGCTGCGGTGGCGGTGGGGGTGTCATCGCCATCAAGGATGCCGACCCGCTGCGCTACGCAGTATTTCAGTTAAAACTTGATCAGATCAAGAAAGTCGGTGCCCAGACCGTGGTCATGAGCTGCTCCAACTGTCGCCTGCAGTTCCTTGACGGCATGCAGCACTTCAACCAGGATATCAAGGTGGCCGGCCTATCGCAGATGGTCGCCGACGCCCTGGTAGACTAGGAGGCTTCCACGATGACATCGTTTACCATTACACCTGTCGAAAAAGGCATTATGCGCTGCCGGCATACCGGGTCCTTCAGCCCTGAAGACGTGAAGGCGCTGGCCAGCTTTCTTTACGATTACCGTGGCAAGTTGCTGGTAGACCTGACCGGGACATCAGGCGAGGAGTGCGCCAGGCACATGAAACAATTCCGGCCGATGATGCCTCCGACGGCCATCTTTGGGGCTGAAATGGATCCAGCCATCCTCGAGATTCCAGAAAGCTACTATACGCACGAAGTGCGTTACTTTGAGGCCGAGGCCGAAGCCTTGGCCTGGCTGCGCAACCAGTAGGTAGAAGGAGAATACTATGACCCAAAGGCTTGTCGTCGACCCGATTACCCGCATCGAAGGCCACCTGCGCATCGAAGCTGAGACAGATGCTAACAACGTCATCACCCAGGCCTATTCCTCGGGCACGATGGTGCGCGGGATTGAAGTCATCCTGCGTGGGCGTGACCCGCGCGAGGCATGGGCCTTCACCCAGCGGGCCTGCGGCGTATGCACCACTGTCCATTCCTTCGCCTCCATCCGTGCCGTGGAGGACGCGCTGGGGATCCGCATTCCCAAAGCGGCCAACCTGATTCGCAACCTGATGATCGCCCAGCAGTATGTGCACGATCACGTCATGCACTTCTACCATCTGCACGCACTGGACTGGGTAGACATTGTGGCCGCCCTCAAGGCCGACCCGCAGCAGACGGCTCAGATCCAGCAAACCATCTCTGACTGGCCCAATTCGTCCGCCGGTTACTTTGCCGGCGTTCAGAAGAAAGTGCAGGCGATTGCCGACAGTGGGCAACTCTCGATCTTTGCCAACGCCTATTGGGGTCATCCGGCCTATAAGTTGTCGCCCGAGGTGAACCTGTTGGCCGTGGCCCATTATCTGGAGGCGTTGGATTGGCAATCCCACGTGACCAAAATCCACACCATCTTTGGCGGCAAGAACCCGCATCCCAATTTCGTCGTGGGTGGCGTGCCAATGCCCATCGACGTCAACAGCGACACCGCCTTGAACGCCGAGCGACTTTCGATCATCAGTGACAGCATCGATCGCATGGTCAAGTTCGTGGATCAGGTCTATCTGCCGGACCTGATGGCCATCGCCCCTTACTACAAGGAATACGCCTCTCTCGGCGAGGGACTGGGTAATTTCCTGACCTGGGGCGAGTTCCCCGGCGAAGATAACAGCGATACCTCTCAGTTCCTGGTGCCACGGGCTGCTATCATCAACCGGGACCTGGGTAACCTCATGGAGCCCGACCCGCGAGACTTCGAACGGATGAAAGAGTTCGTCTCTCACTCGTGGTACCAATACGCTGACGGCGACGGCGTTGGATTACACCCCTGGCAGGGCGAGACCGTCCTCAATTACACCGGTCCCAAACCGCCCTTTGATTTGCTCCAGGTGGAGCAGAAGTACTCGTGGCTGAAGTCGCCGCGCTGGAACGAGACCCCTATGGAAGTGGGGCCGCTGGCCCGGGTACTGGCCATGTATGCTGCGGGCCACGAGCAGACCCGCGAATTGGTGGACCTCACCCTCAAAACCCTGGATGCTCCCGTCGAGGCAGTTTTCTCTACCCTGGGACGGACGGCGGCGCGAGCCATCGAGACCAAAGTCTTTGCCGATGCGCTGCGGACATTCTACGCCGATCTCATTGCCGAGATCAAAGCCGGGAACACCAAGACCTTCAACGGCGACAGGTGGGAACCGGCCACATGGCCGGCGAGAGCGCAGGGCTTCGGGTATATGGAGGCGCCCCGCGGTGCGCTGGGCCACTGGATCGTCATTCAGAATGGCAAAATCGAGAACTACCAGATGGTGGTGCCCACGACCTGGAACGCCTCCCCGCGTGATCACCAGGGACAGGCCGGGGCCTATGAAGCCTCGCTGGTGGGAACACCGCTGGCCAAGCCCGAGTGGCCGCTGGAAATCCTGCGCACCATCCACTCCTTCGATCCATGTATGGCTTGCGCCATCCACATGGTGGATGCTAGCGGCGAAACCGTCGCCGAAGTGGATGCCACGCCAGGCTTTGGCAATCGCGTGAGCGTGTGCAAGGTCTGAGTCGTGCAGGCTTCACCCCCTCCCAACCTCCCCCTTCGAGGGAGAGGCGTTTGTTCACCCTCTCCCAACCTCCCCCTGCGAGGGGGAGGCGTTTGTTCACCCTCTCCCAACCTCCCCCTTCGAGGGAGAGGCGTTTGTTCACCCTCTCCCAACCTCCCCCTGCGAGGGGGAGGCGTTTGTTCACCCTCTCCCAACCTCCCCCTGCGAGAGGGAGGTG
>CAZBJW010000307.1:1824-3755 GCA_964492135.1 uncultured Anaerolineales bacterium | reverse complement strand
CCCCTGCCTCGACCAGGTCCACCACTCCATCGGACAACATCTCGGTGTGTATCCCCAGATCTCGCTTGCTGGGCAGAGAGGCGAGGATGGAATCCGGGATAGTGCCTATTCCCATCTGAAGAGTGGCGCCGTCATCGATCAGTCGGGCGATGTTCTCGCCAATCTGTATGGCTATCTCGTCAGCCTCTGGATATCGCAGCTCCAGTATAGGCGTGTCATTCTCTACCAGCACGTCTATGTTGTTGACGTGGATGAAGCTGTTACCTAGAGTCCAGGGCATCTGCGGGTTCACCTCCGCGATGACGCGGTCAGCGTGCTCGGCGGCGGGCTTGACGATGTCCACCGACACGCCATAGCTGCAGAAACCATGCTCATTGGGGGGGGTGACTTGAATGAGGGCCACATCCACGTGCCTACGGCCAGAGATGAAGAGTTGGGGTATCTCAGAGAGGAATATGGGCGTATAGTCAGCCAGGCCTTCGGCCACTGCCTGTCGCACGTTGTCGCCGATAAAGAAAGCATTATGACGAAACTGATACTTGAACTTCGGCTGGGCATAGGGGGCCACGCCCAGAGTCCACAGGTGGACGATCTCGGTGTCCGCGAATTCCATAGACATCTTGGCCAGTTCCGCCACCAAGAGTTGGGGCTCAGCAGCCCCGGAACCAATGAAAACGCTATCGCCGCGCTTGATGACCCGCAGCGCTTCCCTGGCGGTCTTGACCTTGTGCGAGTAGCGTTCCTGCCACGGGACTCTCTGCATCTGCGATCTCCTCAGAGTTCGGCCGAGCGCCTGAAAGGCAGCCATAGTATAGCGTACCGACGGCTCGAAATCAAGCCTTTCGTCGCTCTTGAAGGGTCCAGTGGTCCACAGTAGGGAAAGTCCGACGGCGCCGCAGGAACGACAAGGGGTCAGCATCGGGCGCTCCAGAACCCACCAGTTCTGGCGAGGGGCAGGACTGACCTGACATGACATGATCCTCCTCTATTCAGGTGGATGCTGACTGAGAGGTGCGAGCCGGATCCTACTGGTATTGGGCCCAGCGGGGAGGGGATGAGGGCTGCGGTTCTTTGCCATAGAAGATGTCATCCGCGGCAGAGAAGACCCGCCTCGCGATGCTGTTCCTCACAGCTAGTTCAGTTATCAACCTATGAGGCAGGGTCCTGGGGTGGCTCCAAGGGCAGACCCTCATGCAGAGAGTGCAGTCGGTGCCGATTACTCCCCAGTAGCCGAAACAGGTGTCAGCGTCCAGCTTCCATCTTATGGTCCCATTGACCTCGCGAGGATCGCCGAAGGGGATGGAGCTTGAAGGGCAGCAAGTTGCGCACTTCTTGCAGACGCTGCAGAAGTGCTGAATCCCTAAGTCTGCCGGCTTGTCTGGCACCAGCGGAAGATCGGTTGTCACACAGCCCAACCTGATCCTGGGGCCAAATTCCTTGGTGATCAGGTATCCGAGGCGGCCAAGCTCTCCCAGGCCTGCATCGACCGCCACGGGAACTAATAGGACGTCGTAGTGCCGAAGATGATTCGCGGTCGCGGGATAGCCGAGGTGGGCGATGAAGGAAGCCAAGAGGGACGCGATGAAGGCTCCCTTGGCATAGACCAGGCCACTCTCCATCACGCCGGGTGTATGAGGCGCAGCCCAAACCATTTCCCTCGACATTTCCATGGCGAACACAACGGCATATTTGTGAGACACTTCGATTGCCGTGCCCCAGTCCTCCCAGTTATCCTGGAAGATCTCACCTCGTTTGGAATACATCCATAGGGGGTTGACCTCGGCTACTCCCACAAGATCAGCTCCGAGATGCAGGGCGAATCCTTTTACCCTCTTAGTAGCCTCTTCAGGACTCAGCGGCACACTCCGTCCGCCAAAGAGGCTATCTACCGCAGGTTCAACCATGCGCTTGCTGCCGAGCTGCTGCGGCAT
>CAZBJW010000307.1:0-1814 GCA_964492135.1 uncultured Anaerolineales bacterium | reverse complement strand
ATAGAGAAGCTAGCAAACAAGGCCGCCACGTTGGGCTTCTCATGGGGCTTGTCTATGCTTCCCGGGATACCCAACGGGCCTCCCTTCTCCCTTCTTTTGGCATCTCGCTTCTCCAAGTCCGGATGCGTGGTGTAGAACGTGTGGTACTCCTCGGAATCCGGGGGAAGCGAGCGATTCCTGGCGAAGACATGCTCTCTTTCATCAAACCGTTCCACATCTGCGACAATGAGAGCGCTGGTGCCCAACAGGGCTTTGGCGTTGCGGCCGGTGGGAATCAGGATCACTACCATGCCGACAGGGATCAGCAATGAGGCTAGTAGAGCGAGAAAGCCCAATGCGGTATCAAAGAATCCCACGGCGTGGAGAATAAGCAGGCCCAGCTCGCTTAGCAGCAGAATGCAGAGGGCTAATCCTGCAATCAGCGCGGCTCGTTTCTCTCGTTCCCGGGCGCTGGACGCGACAAACGCGAGAGTGACCAGCGAGAGCAAGGTGAGGGCAGCCAATTCCACGATGATCATGACGTCCACCATGACGTATCCTCCTCGAATCTATAGCGCAAGACTACTGCTTATCATTCTGGGCTAAGGCGGCTTCCAGCGTGGATAGTGCATCCGTGCTTGGATCGGCTCTTTGGTCGCCAACATGGAGACATAGCGATGGCTAGCTTCCGCCCGTTGACTGGGCTCGGCTAGCCATCGCCCTACTGTTCTCCCTAACGTCGCAGGGTAGGGAGCCCGGCCCCATTCTACCTCTCTTCAAATGGGGGAGCAGGGTAGACGAAGTCAGCAGTGGCGTGCTCGACGGGCCACACCAACTCGGTTGCGCCTTCCTGCCATTGGATAATGGGACTCATCACCACCCCGGTGCCGTCCTCACGGAAGGTCACTGGCCCGACCACCGTCATCATGTCGGTGGCGGCGATGGCATCCCGGATCGCCTCCCTATCGAGGGTGCCGGCACGTTCGATCGCGTCGGCCAGGATCTGCACGATGGCGTAGGCTGGTCCAACCATTACGTCGGCAGGCCTTCCGAAGTCGGCCTGATGCCTCTCGTTGAGCTCGTCGACCAGGGGGTAGTCCACTCCGTGGTGCCAGCCGGGGCACAAGCCTACGTAGTCGCCGATGGCGCCCAAGGCCTCCGTCCACGAGACGGCGTCCGGCGCTCGGATGATCAGAGAGAACTTGGGCGTCCAGCCCAGCTCACTCATCTGTTTGAACATCGCCATGCCGTCGGGCGGATTGGGCAAGGCGAACAGGGCCTCCGCCCCCGCTTCCTTGGCTGTGAGGATGAGGTCGGAGAAGTCTCCGGCCCCAGGGGTATACTCCTCGTAGACCACGACCTCATATCCGTATTCGGGCGCGTAATCGCTCCACAGCCCTCCGAGCTCGATACCCCAGTCTGTGGTCTCCTGGAAGATGGCGACTTTCGTCGGTCTTTCACCTTCAGGCAGCATATCGTTCAGAAACTCATATACCCCGTCCCCAATGTCCGGGGATTTCCAGAAAGGCGAGAACAGGTATGTGTAGCCCTGTTGGTGGATCTGCCAGAGGGCGAAGGCCACTCCTAGATACGGGGTCTCATTCTTCTCAGCGATGGCCGCAGCCGCTGCATGCAGATCGCTGCCGAAGCCTCCGAGGTAGGCCACAACATTGTGCTCAGAGTAGAGGGTCTCGAGCCTACTGACCGTCTTGGTGGGGTCTGATTCGTCGTCCAGGAGTGTGAGCCTGAGAGGTATTTGCGCATCGTACTCTTCGACATACACCCCCCCGGCCGCATTGACATCCGCCACACCGTATTCGTATCCGGCCTGCACC
>CAZBJW010000306.1:0-3879 GCA_964492135.1 uncultured Anaerolineales bacterium | reverse complement strand
CCTATCTCATGGCTGACGCTCTAGCATACTATGGTAAGCCCGCCGTGCTCACCACCTATAAGGGCTCCGATCACGAACTCTCGAATCACCGTCTGCAGGCCTTTGAGGAGCAGATGGAGTGGTTGGCGAGCCACCTGGAGGGTCCCATGGCTTCCCCGCCGACGGAGGCTCCGACGCCCCCGGGGCCAAGGGAGACCTTCGCCAATGACGGCCAGATCGTAGAGCGCGCAGCGTACGAATTCAGTTCGGAGGAGCGAGAGACATTGCTGCGGCTGGGCATGACGGAGGGGGACATCGAAGGGATCAGCGTAGAGGAGATCACCTACATGAGTGAAGGTCTCCGCATCAAGGGCTACCTCTTGCAGCCCAAGGCGGAGGGTAGCTATCCCATCCTCATCCACAACCGGGGGAGCGCAGGCCTTTCACCGCTCGCGCTGATGCTGTATGCTCGCGAAGGTTACATCGTCGTTAGCTCCTGGCTCCGCGGGCATGGGGGTAGTGAAGGGAAGGTCGACTTGCTTGGTCACGTGAATGATGTGCTCAACCTGATCCCTCTGGTCAAGAGCCTCCCCCATGCCGATCCCGATCAAATCGCCATGGGGGGCATCTCATACGGGGGAAGGATGACCTATCTGGCACTGGCGCGCACGGACCGGATCAACGTTGCTTACGCAATCGGCGCTCTCTCTGTGGACTGCGAGTGGGAGAAGTGGGCGCGCGCTTTTGGGCCCGCGGACCGCTGGCTCCTTGATGAGAAATACTTCGCATCGTCACCGATCCATTTTGCCCACTTGATCAACACTCCCGTCCTGATTCAACATGGCGGTGCAGATCAAGCTGGCGTTCCTGCGCAGTTGATGTCCGCTGCGCTGGACTACTACGGCAAGCCTCACAGGCTTATCGTGTACGAAGGCGGCAATCACAATCTTTCGACACACTGGGCTGAGGCCTTCGAAGAACGGATTGACTGGATGGCGAGCCATTTGGACTAGCCATAGGAGACTGGTCTGTGCAACTGGGTGTTGCGCCGTCGCACGCTACTCCCGAGTCGCTAAGATTGCCGGTTGGCCCTTCGAGTACCAAGCTGGTCGTTGCGAACCGGCTGATGAGGGGCATAGCACCAGACTCAACTGAGAGAGAACGTTGGTGGTACACTTGTTGCGGGTGAGTCGTTACACCGTTGCTGTGCCCGTAGACCAAGACCGATTTGCTCTTTTGAACGCCGCTTCAGGCGCTGTCGATATTGTCAGCTGCCGTGTGGCCGAGCTTGTCTCCTCATGGGAGCTAACTGGAGTCGACGCTTCGACAGCCATGGGGGACTTGATTGCGCGCCTGCGAACTCGTGGCTACCTCACGGATTATTCCCGTGAAGAGGAACTACAAGCTGTCCGACGTCAATCCACTGCTGCAGTGCAGGGTAGTGCTCCTCCCTCGCGAGCAGAACTAGCACGAGATCTTCTTCACAACAAACTCAGAGCTCTGATCAGCTCCAAGAGGCCTGGAGCCACCCCGGCTTTCCCCGGGTATGTGATCACTGACAGAGGATGGACATCTTTGCGAATAGGCCGAAATATCCGCTGGTTCCAGTTCTAGCGAAAGGGCGTGTGTGTCGATGCTGAGTTCGATTGAGGCTAGGGTCCCGCGCATGGTAGGTGTCGCTCAGCACCCTGCACAGCCTTGTCTGAAGGACCCTCTCCCCTAGCTCGCTGCGCTCTCTACTCCTCACCGAGCAGTTCGTCCGCCTTGGCCAGCCACTCGGGGATCTCGATCTGCTGCGGGCACTTCTCCAGGCATTCCTCACACTCGACGCACACGTCGGCTCTTTCGTCCTCCCTGAGCCATGCGTAGGCCCCACGTGCCTGCTGGTCATCGCCGTACATCATGGTGTCGTTGTAGATTTCGAAGACCCGGGGAATGTTCACGCCATTGGGACAGGGCAGACAGTATCTGCAATCGGTGCATGGGATGCGGGATAGCGATTGGTACTCGTCCCGCACACGGGCTATGACGGCCAGTTCGTCGTCAGTGAGAGTTCCAGGGCCGGACTGGCTGGCGCTGATGACATTCTGCGCCACCTGCTCCATGGTGCTCATCCCGCTCAGGACAACGGAAACCTCCTTCTGGTTCCAAACCCACTGGAGGGCCCAATCGGCCGGGGTGCGCTTGCGCGGAGCAGTATCCCAGATTTCCTGGACGGCCGGAGGAACGGTCTGGGTGAGAAGCCCGCCCCGGAGGGGCTCCATGACCACCACCGCCAGTCCCTTTTGGGCTGCGTATCTCAGCCCCTCGGTGCCGGCCTGATGCTCTACGTCCATGAAGTTGTACTGAATCTGGCAGAATAGCCATAGATCGGAGGCCTGCACGATCTCTTTGAAGACCTCCAGCTGGTCATGGAAGGAAAAGCCAAGGTGGCCAATGCGACCATCAGCCATGGCTCTGTCTGCCCAGCGAAGGACGTCCAGATCACGCACCCTGGGCCAGCTCAGGGCATTCAGCCCGTGCAGTAGATAGAAATCGACGTGCTCTGTCTGCAGCCGCTCCAACTGCTCGTCGAGGTAGCGATCGAAATCCCCGGCTCCTTCGACTTTCCAGCATGGCAGTTTGGTGGCCAGCTTGATCCGTTCGCGGTAGCCGTCCTGCAGAGCCCGTCCCAGGAAAGGTTCGCTGGTGTCCTGATGATACGGGTAGGCGGTGTCCACGTAGTTGACGCCGTGGTCGATGGCGTAGCGGATCATGCGGCTTGCCTCCGGCTCATCGATCTTGCCAGGGTCATCGTGGATGATCGGCAGCCGCATGGCGCCGAAGCCCAGCGCCGATGGTTTCCAGTCCAACCGGCCGAAGGAACGATATTTCATGGTGACACCCTCTCAGTTAGCGGTGTGAGCAGACTCGGGCATTTAGTGTGAATTGGGGAGCCGCCATCATGGCGCGGATAAACAGCCCCAATTCCTCCCCAAATAGCCCCTCGAGCTCCTGAGGTGGAGCCCAGACCGGTGCGAGCCTGCAGACGGACCGATGCCGAAGCTCCGCATTGAACCGGTGGCTTTCTATCACAAGTGAGGCGAAACAGCAAGCAGAGGCGTGCCGCTGGTGCGCCTGGATAGGCCGGGGCCGTGCGGTTGGGAATAGCGAGGCGGAGCGCCCAGTGCAGGAAAGAACCGACTATCAATCGACTGCCAGCTTGGTCAGTACCTATCTCGCCACAGGACCACGCTGGCCGGGACGAGAGTGTGTCAAGGGCGTGACGAACTCCTGATGCATTGCTGGCGGCCCGGCCTCGCGGGGACTGCGTCATCGACGGCTGTTGTTGGCGATGAGACTTAAAGAGTCCCTTCGGCCACGTGTCCAGTCAAATGAGAATGTTACCTAAGGGAGCCATTCGTTGAAATGATAATGTTACCGGGATGGCCTCTTGTTCCTGGCTCTCAGTAGGTGTTGATAGGGTTTCGAAGACGTTCTCCGTCTCGCCTGGGACGGCAGCAGGCAAGAGGAAGATTTGATCGATGAGCTGGTAGATCTCTCGACGCAGCTGTCGGGGATTGACCTGGTCACGGAGAGTTCGAAGTTGCTCCTTCTGTTCTTGCGAGACGGCATCGGTTTGACATAGGCGGTCGAAGGGAGTTCTGGCCTGGTCGAAGCGTCGTTTGGTGCGTGAAGGTTGGCCTTCGGCCGAGGGCCAAGGATGGGTAGTTTTCTCTCTGAGGTGCATGACGGGCTGAAAGAAGTTGTAGTAGAGCCACATCTTCTCATAGAGGTGGTTGATGGCGTTAGTTTGTGCGGCAGTGTCAAAGCGAGCCAAGCCCAGATAGGCCCTCACCAGGGTGGAGTTCTTCTGCTCCACAAAGCGGTTATCGTTCTTGTGGAAGGGCCTACTGCGAG
>CAZBJW010000305.1:0-3969 GCA_964492135.1 uncultured Anaerolineales bacterium | reverse complement strand
TACCCCATCTCAACCTTCAGCGCCAGTCCCTGACACCCGTTTTTCAACACCCTCCATACCGGATGCTTGACAAAGGCGCTGGATTCTGTTATAATATTGAATTAAGTACGTCTTGCCGCTTAATGGCATCTGCTGGCCGGAGTGTTCCGGCGTCGCCGGGGACGGACCCGGGCATCTTCGTTCCACTACTCCGCCCATCGGGGGAAGCACCCCGAGGACTCTTTCTACAACCAGCCTGCCTGGCTGCCGATTTCCCTGCCTGATCTACACTGAGATGACCTTGGGCACGACCGGGCTGCACCGCCTACGGCCACGGCGTGGGCAACTTGGACTCTGACCAGCTGTGGAGAGCGCAATGCACCGCCAGACGCCTTTCGTCCATTGGTTTGGGTGGGCTACTGCATACAGGAGGAGTAAGCATGAAACTGAAAGTGAGAATCCCCATCATGATCCAAGATCCCTTGGCGTCCCACATGGAGGGCCTCAAACCCACTGAGGGGTTCGATCCGGACCTGGAGGAGTTCTACCTGGATGGCCCCGTGAGCAAGCAGATCGCGGTGCTGGACTTTCACCCGGACTCGGGCAAGCTGGAGCGAGGAGCTCGCTATGTCCCCCCCGGGCCAGGTCGCAAGAGAGGCTGGTATGAGAACGAAGCGGGAGGAAACCTCAGGTGGGCAACCGCTGACGAAGTGTACACGGCGCCCTTTATGCAGGTGAGCGTCTTCGCCACGGTGCTGAAAACCATGTACCTGTTCCAGAAGAGAGATGCCCTGGGCCGCTCTTTGAAGTGGGCCTTCGAGGGGCCACAGCTACTCGTGGTTCCTCGCGCTGGCGTACTGCCCAACGCGTTCTACCATCGTGACTCCCATAGCCTCCAGTTCTTCTACTTCCCCGTCTCGGACAAAGGTGGAAAGCTGGTCTACGCTTGCCTGTCCCGGGACATCGTTGCCCATGAGACGGGTCACGCCATCATTGATGGCATCGCGCCAGACCTGTCCGACGGCGCTACGCCCCAGTCCCTGGCCATACACGAGGCGCTGGCGGACCTGACTGCTGTATTGATGGCCTTTACGAGTCACACTCTGCGCAAGCACATCTTGAAGAAAGCGGATGGTTCCATCATAGCGCCCACAGCCTTCTGCACCATCGCTGAGGAGTTTGCAGCCGCGAGAGGGCATGGGGACGGCCTGCGCTCGCTGGTCAACGACAGCAACCTGGATCCGAACGACACGGAGAACTGCGTGCGGCGGGATGAGCCCCACGAGTTGAGCACAGTCCTCAGCGGGGCATTGTACAGCGTCATGACCGAGATCCACGAAGACTTGAAAGCCCAGTACAGCAAGGAGCCTAGGTACGCGAAGTTCAGCAATCCGATATTCTCAGCTTCGGGCTTTGCGCTGATGGACTGCGCGGAGCGCATCAAGCGTATGGCTTTTCGCGCCCTTGACTATCTGCCTCCGGGCGAGGTCTCCTATGCCGATTACGGGCGGGCCCTCATCGAAGTGGACCGAGTCGCGTACCCCGACGATGACAAGATGCGGAACTGGGTCCGTGCTGAGTTCGTCAAGCGGTCCATAGTTCCGGACGACGGTTGGCTGCGGGCGGAAACCGGCGTTGAAGCCCAGGCGCCTGTAGCAATCGATGCGCCAACCCTTCATGACAGCGATTGGGCCGCCTACCAATTCGCCAATGCCTATCGGCCGTTGCTCCGTATTCCGGAGGGAGTTCCGTTTCAGGTGCGGCCCCGGCTGCGAGTACGGAAGCAGTATCAACATCATAGAGAGGGCGAAGAGTGCATCTTCAAAGTCGCCTGGGAACACCCAGAAGCCAACCCTATTGGCCACGGAGCACCCCAAGAGCGCTGGATCACTGTGGGCACTACCTTGGTGCTGGACTGGGACACCGGACAGCTATTGGCCCGTCTTAGCTCCGCTCCCGCTGGCAAGCCGTGGGAGGACACGGAGGACCCCCAGATCCGAGTTCGCAGAGAGTCGGAATACCAGAAACAGTGCCAGGATCGCAACAGTCTCCTGGGTCGCCTTGCAGAAGACGGCACTCTGAAGTTCGGCAATGATGCCCTGGGACCGGACAAACAACCTCTCCTGTCAGCGATCCAGGCCGAGACCATTAGAGGCCGAATGCGGATGCGGGGCACGGCCAAGTTGCTCCACATAGTAGGAGGAGAATGATGGAGAAGCTACGGGTTCGTGTATACAACGTGCTCTTCGGCGATGCCATCCTGGTTTCCTTTCCCGACGCCGACGACAGCGGGAGCGTCGAGATGCGGAATATTCTGATCGACGTGGGAAATGTTCCCGCCTCGAAGGAGGGTGGAAAAGATGAGGTGTTCGAGTCAGTGATGGAGGATGTCCTACATGTGCTTGACGGACGGCCTCTGGACCTGTACGTGATGACTCACGAACATCTCGATCATGTGCAAGGACTGCCCTGCGCCGAGAAGAAGTTCTACACGGACGCAGAGGATGATCTCAAGCGGCAACTACAGGTGTGTCATGCCTGGTTGACCGCCTCAGCAGAGGAGAACTACTACGAGTGCCATCCAGACGCCAAGGAGCACCGCCTTGAGGCCAGGGCTGCGTATCGCAGGATTCACCCCTTCGTCAGGGCCTTGAAAGCGTCTCCACAGGGGCTGCCTGAGGGAATCGAGGCTTTGTGGCTCAACAACAACTACTGGAAGACGGACTCCTGTGTCAAGTATCTGCGCGAACTGGGTGACGACACCAGCTACGTCTATCGAGGGTCCGAGTTGGAAGGGCATCATCCCTTCCATGAAGCCAAGATCTCGATCTGGGCGCCTGAGGAGGACACGTGCACATACTACGGCCATTTCCGGCCCATGGCTCTGGGCTTCACCAGGACCAAAGATCTGCGGAGGAAGCCTGTCCTGACAGACGCAGCGCCGCCGCCAGGGGTGGATGCAGGGGCGTTCTATCAGCTGGTGAACATGGGCAGGGGGTACATGGAGAATATGTTGGCCATCGATAAGGCTGCCAACAATACCAGCGTCGTGTTCTGCCTTGAGTGGCGTGACTGGAGGCTGTTGTTCACAGGGGACGCCGAGGATCGCAGCTGGAGGGAGATGAACAAAGCCAAGGAGAAGCAGAACGCCGACGTCCTCGAACCGGTGCATTTCCTCAAGGTGAGCCATCACGGCAGTGGCACCGGCTTGCCGCGGCCTCACATACTGGACCAAATCTTGCCCCTGCAACCGGCCGATGGCCAGCCCAGACGCGCGGTGGTCTCCACCTTCCCCAACACGTACAACGGCGTCCCCGACAGGGAGGCCGTGGAACGAGAGCTAACGCCTCGGTGTGAAGTGACCTACGTCGAGCGAGGCACCGTGGACGACGGTGGCTACAAGGACTTCTGGTTTCCACCGTGACCTGGCTCTGGATCACCAGAATCTCAGACCGAGCAAGGAAGCCTCCGTCGATGCGGGGCGCTTCCTTAAGCCATCTTCGCACCGTTGCCCTGGTATCTACCCATCACCACGCTCTAAGTCCGAATAGCGGCTGGCGCAGGTAGAATACCTCCAGCGGTCCGATGCCTGTCGCCGCGTATGGGGACAGACGAGGGTGGTCAGTATAGCCGCAAAGGGGTCGACCCATGAGTGGCCTGGATGTACACTTGTTTGGTAGATTCAGTGTCCGGAGCGGCGACCGGTTTGTGAGCGAACTCAGGCCCCGCAAGGTGCAGGAGTTGTTCGCGTACCTTCTGTTACACAGGGATCGTCCTCAGCATCGCGAAATACTGGCGGACGTGTTGTGGAACGACAGCCCGAGCGCGCAATCAAGGAAATGCCTGCGGCAGGCGCTGTGGCGACTTCAGGCAGTCCTGGGCTCTCACACAGACTCTCTCACTGCCCGTGTGCTATTAGTGGAACGTGACTGGATCCAATTGAACCCGGATGCTGACGTGTGGTCTGACGTGGCGGAATTCGAGGACGCT
>CAZBJW010000304.1:0-4081 GCA_964492135.1 uncultured Anaerolineales bacterium | reverse complement strand
CCCGGGCAATCTCGAGCCACCCCTGACCCGGATTTCGCACTTGAAACACGTGCTTCACTTCTTCGGTGTTGGGGATGGTCCCAAAATCAAACTCCGTGGCGCTCAACTCGATTCGGCCTGGTGATTCTGCCGCCGTCCTGGAGGCAAACACAACTACCGCCAGGGCCACGATTCCGAGTCCGATCAGCATTGCCGCGATTGGCCATCGCTTCAATCTCATCGCATCCTCTCTATCGCCCTCCGTTGTATGTGACTGTTCCCTAGCTGCGGCATCAACTGGCGGGCCATGGTTCGCATGACATGGCTCGCCAAAGAAGCCAGCCAGTTGCGAGAATCCTTTTCATCCCTAAGGCAATTCGACCCGGCACTAGTCCGAGTCGTGCCTCCGAGTGCACCTCTAAGCTGTCGCCTCCGGCATCGGACCAGAAGTAGTATATCGCGTGGGTGTCTTTGGAGACTCCGCTTGCTGTTGCCTGGTCCAACTACGTGCCACACGCCGGATCTTTCACCATCTCCATCCCAGCCTCCTCTCTTGAAGATTCCTCGCTGCCAACGCCAGAGAACCAGCGAAGGCCACAGTTCTTGACAATCGCTTTGGCCGGTGCGGAACGGTTCAGACAGTAGAAGTGGATTCCGGGCACGCCCTGTTCCACGAGCTCAAGACATTGTTCAGTGGCGTAGTCAATGCCCAGTTTGCGCACTGCGGCCTCGTCATCGCCCAGGCGGTCTAGATCGCGCAGGAGGGTAGATGGGATCGTGGCCCCTGACAGGGCCGCAAAGCGTTGTACCTGGGCCAGGTTGAGGATGGGTAGGATGCCGGGGATGATGGGGACGTCTATGCCTATCCTTTGGGCGCGCTCTACAAACTCGTGGAAGACCCGGTTGTCGAAGAAGATTTGCGTGATGATGAACTCGCCGCCCACGTCCACTTTCTCCTTGAGGTGCTGCAGATCCTCCTCCTTGTCAGGGCACTCGATGTGCCCTTCGGGGTGACCGGCGACACCGATACCGAAATCGAAGCGCTCTTTGATGAGACGGACCAGTTGATAGGCGTAGCGGAAGTTGTTGCTGACTGGGGAGGACGGCGCTGCCTCTGGCCGGGCTCCACGCAGCGCCAGGACGTTCTCCAGGCCCAGGTCACGCGCCACCTCTAGGTCCCGGACAATCTGCTCTTCCGTAGCGCCGATGCAAGTGAAGTGGAACATAGATTCCAGGCCCAACGTCTTTTTCACATGAGCCGCGATCTGGAAGGTTCTGTCTCGATTGGTCCGGTCAGGACTGAAGGTGACAGAAATAAAGCTGGGACCCAGAGGCTTGAGCTCGGCTATGGTACGGTAAAGGTTGAGAATCCCGCGGTCGGTCTTGGGGGGGAAGACCTCAAAGGAATAGGTGAGCGGCGATCGGTCATAGAACTCTCGGATCCTCATCGCTATGCCCCCGTCTCTCTCGGAGATCTCTCCTGGTCATGGAGCGCAGCCGTGGTCAGCACGACGGGCACACCATCATCTCGGGCGCCAGCTCCCAGTCGATCCATCTCAGGGGCAACAGAGTGCGTGATCAACGTCTTAGCTTCCTTCAATACGGCACTTTCCATGACGTAAGTCTGAGCTACTTGGGACCTCTACCAGGGGCGAACGGCGCTGACTGCTGGGACGGATGACCTGCTTCCGCACTGCATCCTTCTCCCACCTGACAGGGGTGGCTAGTCCTCCACCTCTATAGTTGCCTCCCAGCAGCCAAGCCATGAAGTAGACAGCTGGGCATATCAGCATCAGTCCCAGCAAGATCACCCTACTCAGGGACGCCCCGCGAAGGATCAACAGGTAGAAGGCACTCAACGACAGAAAAGCACAGAAGGCCATGGCCCCCCACTCTTCAACTCGGTCTCTCAGATTCATGCCATGCACTGTCACCCCTCCTCGTAGGGCCGCGCGTCACGCTGGCGCATCGGCAGGTAGTCAATCAGTTTGTAAGCCAGCGACGCCACCTACCTTACAGGCGTATCGCTAACCAACCACGCTCTTTCACCTCATCGCCCTTTGTCTAGCAGTGGGTACCCAGCCTGCTCCCAAGCGATCATCCCGCCGTCAAGGTTCCACACATCGGTGTACCCCAGTTTCACCAGCGTGCGGGCGGCCATAGCGCTCATTCCTCCGCTCCGACAATAGACAACAAGCTTCGCACTGATGTCCGCAGGAAGTCCCTCCAGCTCCGCCTCGATCCCATCCCATGGGATGAACGAGTCGGTCGCCTCAATCTCGCCCTCGTAAGGTACATGCACGTTGATAAGTCGAAAGTCCTCGCTCTCCAGCATGCTTGCCAGGCCGGAGGGGTTAACGTCGACGTAGCTGCCGTCATGCTCGACTGGCACCACCTGGGTCGCCACCGCGTTCGCGCCCGACACCGGCTTGGTGTCTTTGCCACCGGTCCCGCAAGCCACCAGGACCAAGACAGTAGCCACCAACAGGCAATCTAGAATCAGGCGGGGTCTGGTCATAGATCTCCTCTCCTTCTTCTGACCGTCACTCCGCTCAGGCGCGACGCCAGACCTTGTGCGAGCGGGCCTCCCTCTGGCAGGAGTAACGTCGCGGCACATCTTCTCAGTGCCCCGTCTGCTGAGCCGCAGCCGCCCCAAGCTCGGCCACCGAAGGTATCGAATCAGACCCGGCTCTCGCCTTCGCCAACATACCCATGTCATGTTTGCAGAGTTCCTCCATCCAGGCATGGGCGCGCTGGAACTGCGGTGCCAGGTATTCGCTAATCTCGTTGCCCCATGCCGTTGATGATTCCGTCCACCTGTTGATCACAGCGGGGAGTATGCTCTGCAGGATGGCATAGTCTTGGGCTATGCAAAGATTCTCTTCTCCAGAGCTGGTTCCACGAAGAGGCCGCGCCCTTCGGCATCGAAAGCGTTAGCTACATAGAGCCATGCCTCCTCACACACATGCGCACAGAAGCGCTCCGCCAGTAGGCCACGCTCCAATTCATCCAAGGGCGCAAGTGGCGGAGAGTCATCAGAGAATATCTGCGCCAGTTTTGCTCTGGCCTGGTCCCCACTGCGAATCGCTGATCGCACCAATCTTGCTTGGCAATCTGGATTTGTCTCTCATTGTCTCCCGGCTTCCACCGAGGGCCTGACATCCTCGTTGCGCAGTCGAATCGTGATCGCTCGGCGATGCACCGCGAGACCCGGTGCCAACCCGTCCTTCTCCTCCACGTCTAGAGAAAAGGTTACGTACAGATTCTCAGGGACGTAAGTCTGAACCACTGCCCCATCCGGCTGCCAAAGACGATTCTTCGGCAGGTCATGGAAGTAGGAGAGTGCCTCAGCAGGGCTCATACGCTCAACGCCCACGAAAAAAGGCAAGGGGAGCCCCGCAGCCTCGCCAGCCGATGCTTCTTCGATCACATCGAACAATTTGAGGTTGCAAAACCTTGCATGAGCGATGGCGAAATGCCCGGGGTCCCCTGGACGCGTAACCCACCATGGATGTGCCTGCAGGAGACTCCACTGCTTGCTCGACTGACCTACCAGCACCTCAGCCGATCCCCGTGCTAGGCACATCTTGTTCAGGCTTGGCGGGCCAGCCAGGATGACGAAGCGCGTGGCCTTCAAAGCAACGTAGTAGTTGACCAGACATTCGCGGTGATATGCGCCGACGCGCTGGACAAAGTGATCTACTATGTTGCGCTCATTACGCCCGGTCATCATTCCTCTCCTCTGCAAGATCGGTTGTCTCGACGGACTCGATGTAAGGAGCGTTCGGCCGCCAGTCTGTCAATACGATCAATCCCAGCCGCCGGTTGGCTGTCGATCGGGATACAGTCGACGATACTTGGACCTCAGTTCTTCCTTGCTCTCTTGCTGGTCAGGATCAAAGATGAGAGCAGCGACGGGACATACCAGCATGCATCGCCGGTGATCGTAGAAGCCTATGCATTCGGTACAAAGATTGAAGTCCACCTCGTAGACCTCCTCGCCTTCACTGATGGCTTCGTTAGGGCATTCTGCCTCACATGCCCCGCAGAGGATGCAGTATTCGGTAATGAGCGTAGCCATGACTACATATCTCCTTCGCGC
>CAZBJW010000303.1:0-4209 GCA_964492135.1 uncultured Anaerolineales bacterium | reverse complement strand
CGATGGCGGACCGAGGAGGTGACGCGCACGGGGTATTATGGGTGCAGCTCACGGATTGCAGTTGGCACGAATGACACCAAGAAAGGAGAACACAACATGGCCAAAGTCGCACGAGAGATGGTAGAACAGGCAGGCATTGACGTGGAGCAGTTGCTGGAGCTGTTGGTCAGCAATGCGGCCGCCGAACTCACCACCTACTACTACTACACCATTCTGCGGGTGAACCTCATTGGCTTGGAGGGAGAAGGCATCAAGGAGATTGCGGAGGCAGCGCGTATCGAAGACCGCAATCACTTCGAGGCCCTGGTTCCTCGCATCTACGAGCTGGGTGGAAAACTGCCGGAGAACATGAAAGATTTCCACGATATCTCCGCTTGTCCGCCCGCAGCACTGCCCAAGGCCCCCACGGACATCGAGGCGATGTTGACCGTACTCGTGGAGGCCGAGAGGTGCGCAGTCCGGGGCTACACCGGAATCTGCAACATGACCGCCGGGAAGGATCATCGGACCTACGATTTGGCGTTGGCCATCCTCAACGAGGAAATCCAGCACGAATCGTGGTTCTCCGAATTCCTCGGCGAGGGTCCCTCTGGTCACTTCATGCGCCGTGGTGATACCTCCCCCTTCGTGTCCAAGTTCCTGCAGTGAGCGCGTAGTCGGCGTGGGGGCAGCCTCACTATGGCTAGGGCATCTTCCTTGCTGTCTGCCAGCTAATGGCGCATACTTGGAGCCATGAGAAAGCTCACAAGCGAGGAGCTTGCTCGACACAATGGCAAGGATGGCGCGCCTGCCTACGTGGCCGCCAATGGGAAGGTATACGACGTGTCGAACAGCTTCCACTGGCGCAGTGGGAGGCATCACGCCGTGCACAGTGCTGGCGTGGATCTCACCGACAGCCTCAAAGACGCGCCACATGGCTCACATCTGCTGGACAGTGTCCCTGTAGTCGCAACTCTGGAGGGGGATTGAGAACATCGACCACCGCGCAATCCGCAGAGGGCTGCAGGAGGGAATAGCAGCACGCTCAGGAGCGAGAGCAGCCTACGAGCGAAGAAAGACTCTGCTGCCCTGAACGTACGGCTGGCCCGACGACGGCGTCAGCTGCTAACTACCGTCCTTAATCGCTGGAGAGATAGTCCAGCCAGTTTGACAGGCTATTGCTGAGTCTGCTTCAATTGACCTTGAGAAATGACGCCCGACGGAGCTGAGTTGTGGCTGGAAATGTAGCCATCGCCCTGGCCCTGACGACAGTGGCGGGATTATGCACCACCATCGGCGGTGTCCTGGGCATATTTGTGAAAGAGCCCGGCCCGCGCTTCATGACCTTGACCCTGGGCTTCTCCGGCGGAGTGATGATCCTGGTCTCTTTCGTGGAGCTCCTGGCAGGGGGAATAGAAGCGATAGGGTTTGGTCCCGCCCATGTCGCCTTCTTCGCCGGCATGCTGGGAATGTTCCTCATAGACATCTTGATTCCCCACGAGTACATGGCCGAGCGGCACGATACGGGGGAGGGCAGAGGCAACGACAGACTGTTGAGGACCGGTCTCCTGGTCGCTCTGGGGATAGGCATTCACAACTTCCCGGAGGGTATGGCCACTTTTGCCGGGACTCTGCAAGACGTGAACATCGGGCTGGCCATCGCCGTTGCCATCGCTATCCATAACATCCCCGAAGGCCTGGCCGTGTCGGCCCCCATCTTCATGGCCACAGGAAGCCGCAGCAGGGCCTTCTTGCTGTCTTTCCTCTCCGGCGTAGCAGAACCAGCGGGAGCCGCTCTAGCGGCGCTGGTATTGCTCCCTTTCCTGAACCATGTAGTCTTGGGGGCGATGCTGGCCGTCGTGGCTGGTATCATGGTCTTCATCTCTCTTGACGAGTTGGTGCCGGTCGCGCGCTCCTTTGGTGAGGAACACCTCTCCATAGTGGGCGTCGTGATTGGCATGGCCGTCATGGCCGCGAGCCTCTGGATACTGAAGTAAGGCATATCCACCGAGGCGTTGACGGCCGGTTCCAGTCTCTCGAGCGAGGCTTGCTCCCGCTTGATCCTCTGTCTGCACCCCTTCGAGAGCCTCGACTCGGCGCGCGCACTCAGCGAGCCGGGCCACCGAAGCCTGTTCCTCCCCTGGTCCCGCTCTTCTCAGGCGTCTGGCACCAAGACCCAGCCAGTTCCCGAGTCGCTTGATATTAGATAGACCAGTCGGTATAATCCGCTTTGACCACAGGAGGGCCCACCAACGAGACTGGGGACCAGGTCATCGAGACCGCCGCCGAGTTCTGGAGATGCAGGGATACCTCGGAACGGGACTCAACCAGATTATGAAGGAGAGCGGCGCCCCCAAGGGTTCCCTCTGTTACGATTTCCCCGAGGGCAAGGAGCAATTCGCCGCCCAGGCCGTCCACAGGATAGCCAAGACCATCGAAGAACGGATCAGCACCAGCTTGACCGGCACTGACCACCCAGGCGAACCCATCGGAGAATTCATCCTGAGGCTGGCTCACTACGTCGAGGCGACACAATTAGCCAAGGGGGGCGGCATCACCACCGTCGCCCCGAAGTCCATCACCACCAGCGAACGCATCCGCGAAGCGTGCAAAGACACTTACGACCTGTAGCAGGCCGCCGCAGGGGCCAAGCTCGTCCAGAGTGGCTATGCGCCCCAGCGAGCCCAGCGGTTGGCGGCGCTGATCATCTCGTCCATGGGGGGTGCCATCATCCTCAGCCGCACGAGCCACAGCCGGGTGCCCATGGAACGGATCAGTCGGGAGTTGAAGCTGGGGAAGGAGAGGGGAGGAAAAAGACGGCAAGGTGGCGACCACGGCGTGGGGTTGGTGTTCTTTTCAAGTAGATGAGAAAGGAGAAGGAGATGGTCAAAGAGTATCAGATGTACACCAATGGGGAATGGGTTGACTCAGCAGATGGCAAGACCTTCGACGACTACAATCCATACACCGGCGAGGTCTTCGCCAAGGTGGCCGGTGCGAGAGAGACCGACGCCAGGCGAGCAGTTGATGCCGCGGCCGCCGCCTTTCCCAGTTGGTCGGCCACGCCGCCGGAGGCAAGGCGGGCCTACTTCCTGAAAGCTGCCGATATCCTGGAGAGCAGAACGGAGGAGATAGCTGGCATCCTGACAGAGGAGACCGGCGCCACCTTCGGCTGGGCCATGTTCCAGTGTTCCCTGACGCCCGGTATGCTGCGGGAGGCGGCCGCGCACGTGCACATGGTCACGGGCGAGATCATCCCTGCCAATCTGCCGGGGGCCTTCTTCATGGCCCTGCGTCAGCCGGTGGGAGTTGTGGTAGGTATTGCCCCCTGGAACGCGCCACTGATTCTATCGTTACGATCAGTGGCGTTTCCCATGGCCTACGGCAACACGGCTGTGCTGAAGCCCTCGTCGGAGTCACCGATCAGCGGCGGCCTGGTGTACGCAGAGATCTTCGAGGAAGTGGGCCTTCCCAAGGGGGTGCTCAACGTCCTGACTAACGCCCCGGGCTTTGCGGACGAAGTCGGCGACGTGCTCATCGCCGACCCCAGGGTGCGCAGGATCAGCTTCACCGGCTCCACCGAGGTTGGCAGGCAACTGGCCGAGAAGGCCGGAAGGTTTCTCAAGAGGGTGACCCTGGAGCTTGGCGGATCGGATCCGGTACTGATCCTGAGGGATGCCGACGTGGACTACGCGGTGAATGCCGCGACGTTCGGCCGGTTCCTGCACCAAGGCCAGATCTGCATGTCTTCGAAGAGGCTCATCGTGGAGAAGCCTGTTGCCGAGGAGTTCATGGAGAAGTTCGTGGCCAAGGTTTCAGGGCTGAAGGTGGGAGACCCGAAGGAGCACGACACCATCATCGGGCCGCTCATCAACCAGGCTCAGCTGGACAAGCTGCGCGAGCAGGTAGAGGAAGCTATCGAGGGTGGGGCCAAGGTGCTCTGCGGGGGCAAGTTCGAGGGGCTGAGCTACTGGCCGACGGTCCTGACGGATGTGGAGCAGGACATGAAAGTCTGCCAGGAGGAGGTCTTTGGGCCTGTGGTGCCCGTGATAGTCGTCGAAGATGACGAAGAGGCCCTTCGTGTGGCCAACAACTCCCCGTTTGGGCTTTCGTCGGGGATCATCACCAACGACTTCGAGAAGGGGTTGGCCATAGCGGAGCGGCTGGAGACAGGGATGGTGCACATCAACGATGCCTCGATCCACGATGAGCCGCAGGTGCCCTTTGGAG
>CAZBJW010000302.1:2056-4217 GCA_964492135.1 uncultured Anaerolineales bacterium | reverse complement strand
GGGAATGTCACAGACGTAGTCTCAACATCCAGGCGCAGAGGGTTGATGCTCCCCATGCCGGTGATAACTACTCGAATGCGCGTACGCTTTTCTCGATCTCCTCTGGTATGCACGGTCCGCCTGACGCGGGCCGGAGCGGACTTCGCGGTGTCGCCATGCAGCTCCGTCACTTGACCACGTCGCAGCCCTAGGACTTGGCGATGTTGCGAGGAGTGATCCCTACGCCGCAACCCACGTCCAACACGTAGCTGTCTGCATCGGTCTGGCACAAATCCAGGAGTTGTTCGGTAGCCGCCTGCCCGCCCAGATGCTTTGTGAAATCCAGATCGGCCTGCAGTTCGAAGACCAGTTCTTCCAGATCGTGCGCTTCACGAGATAGTGATTCATTCATACGGGTCGGATACCTCCGCGGGACATCAGGCCCACATCCTGATCCCTGGTCCTGATCAAGCACGGGCCCTGGACCACCAACGTCCTTCAGCTGAGCGCAGCACCGAGCTTCCGAGGCGCGAAGTCGAAGAGGCTGCCCCAACGATTAGGCATCCGGTCACTCCTCATGAGATTAATAGACCAGTGGAAGGATGAAATAGGTCCGTCTGGTGTAGTCCTCCCAAGTGACGCCGAACTTCTCGTGGAGTGCTGCCTCTTCCAGTCTAGCTCGCAGCAGGGTCAGTGGTAGAAAGACCACCAAGGTGATGGTCAGTCCCCACATGCTGCTCATGCCGAGGGCCAGACCAGCAATTGAGATTATCATCCCGAGATAGAGGGGATGACGCACAATTCGATAGGGCCCCTTCTTGATCAGATGCTCTGTGACAGGCTGGACGTTGCCTTGAAATGCCCTCCCGAGGTAGAGGACCGCAAGACCAAACAGAAGCATTCCAAAGGCGAAGGCCGCCAACCCCAGAGGCTTGAGGAAGGATGCCCACGGCTGCAGGCCGCCCTTTGTTATCGGACTGGCAATCAATGCGCATGCACCGCTGAGAGCATGACTAAGTGCGACAAGATTGTCCTTGCCCATTGATCCCACCTCTTTTAGCATGATCATCGTTGGAAAAACCCTCACGCTTTGGGCGCTGTATGCTTGACCGAGAGCGTTGTCCCCTGGGAGTCCGCTCCTGAGCCAGGGACCACGGACCTTGCGGCCACCGGTCTCGCTGGCCTGCTGTGATCGGCCACCCGGCGCCGAGGGAACTGCAACGCCAAGCGCTTCGTTTCGATCTCCTCGACACCAGGCCCTTTGAGCCTATTGGCCGCCAAAGCCTTTCCATCGCCCTGGTATTTGTCGGCGGTATCGCGCTGAGCTTTGTGTTCGGCCTCGCCTTGGGGAGTATCTACGAGTGGGAGAACTGGCTCCTGTATGCCGTCTTGCTCTTCGTACCCTTCCTTGTCTTCTTCCTCAATATGCGTGACACCCACCGCGTGCTGGCCGAGGAGAAGAGAACGCAGCTAGAGGCTGTTGAACGGAGCATTCGCCTGGCCTCTCGAACCTTGATGAAGCACATCGATCAAAACGAGCGCATCGGCACCCTGGGTGCTGATATCAACGCCCTGGTGGCATACGAAGCGCGCCTCAAGGCAGCAAGAACCTGGCCTTACAACACTTCTATGCTGCGCACTTTGTTCGTGTCTGTCGTCATTCCCGGCGGAGCAGCATTGGCGCAGGCCATATCCGAACTGCTGTTTTGATGATTTCAGCACTCAGTGGCGCGTGCGGTCCTTGACCGGTCAGCATGACGGGCAGCATCCCCTACCGCTACCCGAGCGACGTCTCGTTCGGTAGGATTGGGCTGGTGAGCCCAATCCGTCCCCGTTGACACCATCGCCTTCCAGGTTCGATTCTAGGTCGGGTAGGCCCTCATCGAACGCATCGGCTTGCCCACCATGCGAAAGGCCCGCCGCTCCGCCTCCCAGCGAATACGATCCGTGTCGAGCGACAAGTACTCTCCTCGTCGAAAGAGAAGCCGCCCGTCGGCCCAGACGTACGCCACGTCGCCAGGATGACTCGCGTAGACGACGCCGGCGGCGAGGTCATGGCGAGGAATCCAATGGGGGGCCGTCGTATCCATCAGAATCAGATCGGCGCGATGCCCCGGTTCCAGTACCCCACTCCTTTCGAACCCCATTGCCGCGGCGGCTGCCTGCGTCGCCAGGCGAAGGA
>CAZBJW010000302.1:0-2046 GCA_964492135.1 uncultured Anaerolineales bacterium | reverse complement strand
CCGCGTCCTTCTGCGCTTCCTTTTGGACGAGCCCCGCGATTCGCATCACCTCGAGCAGGTTGAGGTCGCTGTTGGAAGCCGGGCCGTCGGTGCCCAGGGCCACGTTGACATCGCGCTCCAGCATCTTGGCCAAAGGTGGCATCTCCATGGCCAGCTTCTGATAGGTCTTCGGAGTATGGGCTACCCACGTTCCTTTCTCTGACAAGATTCCCAGGTCGTCTTGCGTCACCACGTTGCAGTGGGCCGCCAGAGTTGGCTCCGGCAGATCGAGCAGTCCCAGGGAGGCTACATACGCAATGGGAGTCTTGCCATGACGGGCGATGGATTGCTCGAGTTGTTCATGAGACTCACTGAGGTGGAAGTGCGCACCCGCGCCTAGACGGTGAGCCTCCTCTACGAAGCGCCGTAGGACTTCCGGCGGGTCCATGAAGGCCGAGTGAGGGCCCATGGTCGTAAGAATGCGCCCATCTCCCGCGCCCTTCCATCGATCCACGAACGCCACCGTCTCCTCGAAGGTCTTCTGTCCCAGTTCATGCTCCTTACCGATGCCGAAGTGACACCAGGCGAGAAGCGCCTTCATGCCGCTTTCCTCAACAACACGGGCAGTCTGATCCATCCAGAAATAGTGATCGGCGAAGCCAACGGTGCCCGAGGCTATCATCTCGCAGCAGGCCAGCGCCGCGCCCCAGTAGACGTCCTCTTCCTCCAGGGCCGATTCGGCCACCCAGATTCTGTCATTGAGCCAGCGCTCGAAGGGGAGATCCTCAGCCCACCCGCGCTCCAGGGTCATCGCCGCGTGGGTGTGGGCATTGAACAAGGCAGGAAGCGCCACCATGTCTCGGCCATCAACGATCTCGTCCGGGTCGAAGTCTGGCGGCGCCTCACCGACCGCAACAATGCTGCTTCCATCCAGTGCGACCGCCACATCCTCAAGAATACGATCGTCCTGGTCCAGGGTGATAGCATTCACGTCATGGATTAGTGTACGCATTCTCCCTCCTTTGATGGCAGGCGAGACTGTGCGAAGAGCCTCATCGCCGGTGAGTCACGGGTCGCGCTCGTCGGTCACCGGCGCCGGAACCAGCTAGTCGACGCGGGAACGCCGCTGCCTATAGGTCCAGCAAGCGGCTAAGCCCAGCGGCAGGAGGAGCCACGGCATGCAGGAACCGCCGGAGAAATGGGCGGTGACGCTCTTGTGGGCGTCTACGACGAGAGTTGTGGTTGACCGCTCGCCCGCCGCCGCACCGCTCCATCTGGCAAAGTCGTAGCCCGGAGATGCCTCGGCAGAGACGTGAACCTCCGTCCCTGGCTCGTATCGACCAGGCTCACAGTTCGGGGCCGGGTCTGCCATTATTCTCCCGCCCGTTTCGGGGCTGGCCTGGGCCACCAGACGGAAGCAGGCGGATGGAAAAAACATCACATAGTTAGCACCGAAGCCCACGTTGCTGACGCCGTACCCGATGCGCATGTATCCCTCTTCTCCCCAGCCTGCTCCCCAAGAGTTTCTGAGAAACCACACGCCTTCCTCGCCCTGCTCATCATCCCATCCCACCAGCACCACCGCGTGATTGATTGCCGTACATCCGGGACCCTGGAACACACCGGCGCCATAGCTCTGGAAAGCGGAGTTCACACAGACCGCTGTGCCCACGGGTCCATGGTCGTAGATGGCTCGCTTGATGTCCACCACTGGCGCAACGGCCCATTCATCGGCCACGAAGTCCCAGGATTCGATCTGGCGCAAGTGCGCGTGGGGAGGCTCGCACGGGTCGTCGGCACCCACATATGGAAGGGCAGACTCAGGCACCCCGCCCGCTCCCTCGTCACCCGGCGGCACCTTCCAGGCGTGATAGTCATGCGCCCACCAGCCCCCTTGGCAGCCCCACGAATCCGTGTTGCAGGAGACCAGGTACTGTTCGGACAGATCCTGAGGAAGGCCCTCGCGGATCAAGATGTTCAGTTCCAGAGGTCCCACCGTGCCGAAGGCCCAGCAACTCCCGCAAGCACCCTGATCCCTTACCGGCGTGCAACCGCCCAGATCACACC
>CAZBJW010000301.1:0-4221 GCA_964492135.1 uncultured Anaerolineales bacterium | reverse complement strand
ACTTGCGGACGACCTGTCGGCAGGTGTGCCAGCGACGGGCCGTCTCGCGGATGCTGCCCGTCTCGTGATAGGTGGTCACAAGCCGAAGTCTTGCCTTGATCCTGCTCATAGCGGAAACTTCCTTGTAGGCCAAGTCTGCCATAATCGCTCCTTCTGCTGGATGAGGTGGTTCCACCATCCTTTTACCAGAGGAGCACCAGACTTGGCCACCATCTTTGTTACCACCTGGCAACGAGGTCTTGACGCAAGCACAAGCTGCTCTTGACAAACCCTTCACCCGGGACTACAATTGCGGCCCTGCCGACTCGTCTCACGGCGATCGAACGGACGTGAAGGGCGGCGCGAGGCGTCGCCTTAGTACCAGAATTGTGGAGGGCAGCATGCTGGAAGGCAAGGCCCCAAAGAGGCAGCTGGGGCCCTATCCGCTGCAGCATCTACGGAGCGTGGATGAGCCCACGACGTACATAGGGCCGAATGTTCAGAGAGTCAGCGAACGGCGGGCTGGCTTCATCAAGGCGGCCTGGGGCGACTACGGCCCGCGCCTCAAGGCTGAAGTCGACCGCTTCGTGCAGAAGGAGCCTATCGGGGCAGCGCTGTCTCAGATTACGGGGCATCTGGCCAGCCTGGAACTGAGCGAGGTCTACCCCAACATCGCTCCCATACCGCGGGATCCGGCCGTTCTGTCTCGACACATCAAGGCCCTGGGCTACTTCCTGCGGGCCGACTGTGTGGGGGTCTGCGAGCTTCCCCAGTATGCGGTCTACGCCTCGGACAGGAAGGAGCGGCCCATCGAGTTGGATCGCAAGTATGCCGTCGTCTTCCTCATCGACCAAGGATGGAGGACGTTCAACGGAGCTTTGGGGAGCGACTGGATCAGCGCCGCGCAGAGCTTCAAGAGCTATTCTACCAGCGGCTTCATCGCCACGATCGTGGCCAACTACATCAGACGCCTGGGATACGAAGCCGAGCCCCACTTCTCTGGCCACTACAAGGTCGTCATGCCGCCCTTAGTCCTGCTGTCCGGGCTCGGCGAGATGTCGCGCTTCGGAAACACGGTGCTGAACCCTTTCTTGGGTCCAAGGTTCAAGGCTTCGGCGGTGACCACAAACCTGTCCCTAAAACCCGACAAGCCGGTGGACTTCGGGCTCCAGGATTACTGTAGGATATGCAAGAAGTGCGCCAGGGAGTGCCCTTCTCAGTCCATCTCTCACAGCGACGAGATGATCATCTACAACGATTATGAGACCTACGGTCTGGACGTCGAAGGCTGCACTAGAATGCGTGTCGGCAACCCCGCCGGTGCCTCCTGCGGTAGGTGCATCAAGGTCTGCCCCTGGAACAAGCCCTATCAGGGGATTCACAAGGTAGTGGAGTGGTGGCTGGAGCGCTCCTCTCTGGCCCGCCGGTTCTCGGTTTGGATGGACAATCTGCTAGGGTACGGAAGGCAGAACATTGAGGACAAGTGGTGGTACGACCTGGAGGAGATCGAGGGCACCTTCATGGTACCGGAGAAGGTAGGCGCCACCGTTCACGATAGCCCGCTGGCAGAGTAGCCCAACTCTAAGCACTTGCAGAGCGTCGGCATTGCGTCTCGGGACTTGGTTCACGTGCGGCATCCGTAACCTTGGCGCCAGCCTCGGTGTTCTCTCAGGTGGGATCGATCGGTTGTGGACAAGGTGAGAGAGGGGCACGCGGGAGTAGCCACCGCAGTCTGCGACCAGCCCTCGAGAGACGACGAACGTGGCTCATGACAGCGGAGCTGCCTTCTTTCGTTTGTGGCTCCGGGGGGGGTACTGGCTGGTGGGGCGCACCCGCTCTACTGATCGTACTGGCTTCCCTTAACACAGTCTCTTCGTGGTTGGGGTGTACCGCGTTGTAGAGGCAATCTGCTCCAAGATAATCGGATGTGTAGGGACATGCGGCTTGAAGGGTCTCTAAGGTCCTTTCTGAGAAGACTGCTCACGGGACAGAAATCCATAGCCCTGGAGAACAGGGTGCCATGCCTCGAGAGCAGATTCGAGGCCATAGACGGGTTCGGTGTCTACCTCCACATCCCATTCTGCCGCCAAGTCTGCGCCTACTGCCCCTACAACAAGGAAATCTACCGTCCTGAGGTGGCGCGCGAGTACGTGCATGCCGTCAGGAGAGAGATCGACCTGTACCGCGATCTGATGGGCGACAGCCCTGTGACCTCTTTCTACATCGGTGGCGGAACGCCCACAACCATGCTCCACAGTGGCCTCGAAGAAATCCTGGCCCACATCTTCGACTCGTTCAACATGCAGTGTGACATACACATGGAGAGTCATCCCAACGACCTAAGCGCTGACAACCTCAAGACCATCATCTCCCTGGGGGTGAAGCACCTGAGCATTGGAGTGGAGGCGCTGCAAGACAGACATCTGCAGGCGCTCGGCAGGCAATACGGGGTAGATGAAGTGAAGGCGGCGGTGAAGAGGGCCGTTGCTGCGGGCTTCAAGTGCGTCAATGCGGACATGATCTTCGCTCTCCATGACCAGACATACGACGAGGTCGAGCAAGCCGGCCGCGACCTGGTTGAGCTTGGTGTGGACCAGGTGGCTGCGTACCCCCTTTTCTGGTTTCCCTACACCAAGATGGGGCGACTCGGCACAGGAAAGGATCACAACAACTCCAGCGTCTTCGCGAGGAGAAAGATGCTTCGCAGCTTGGAGAGGATCTTCTACGGAGCAGGCTACGAGCGTACCTCCGTGTGGGCCTTCACCGGGCCCCGCGTCCCAAAGTACTGTTCCGTGACCGTGCCCCTTTACGTCGGACTGGGCGCGAGTGCGGGCTCGTATCTCAGGGACGTTTTCTACCTGAACACCTTCAACGTAAGAGAGTACATTCACAGGCTCAAGAATGGGAGGATGCCCATCGCGCTCTCGCTCGAGCTGTCACAAAGGATGCAGATGGCTGGTTGGCTGTACTGGAGGATCTACGAAACCAGGTTTAGGAAGAGCGACTTCCGGGAGAGATTCGGGAGGGAGTTCGATGGGGTGTATGGCAGGTACATGAGACCACTGTCGCTGCTCGGCTTGGTCAAGGACGACGGCGATGAGGTCGTCCTTTCCGATGAAGGCACCTACTGGCTGCACGTGCTGGAGGACTTATTCTCGATACAATACGTGAGTAAGTTGTGGGGAACTTCACAACAAGATCCGTGGCCAGAGCGCGTCGTGCTCACGTAGGAGGATGATCGCCGCAACGGACTACCACATGTCCCATACTTGCATCTATGGTAGGTCTTTCGTGGTTTGGCATCTGTCTTCCTCCGGTTCCACGTCCTTGGGCTGCAGCAGGTTCGATATCATGGCCTTTGGCATGCTGCGGCGGATAGGACGGCACAGGTTCAAGTCCAGCGTCACGCACAAAGGGCCCACAAGCGGCCTTGACATGGGCGCCAGGCGTAGCTACCAATGGGAGCGTGGGCGACCCAGTGCTTCCTTGATTGGGTGCATGGTCGGCCACCTCGGGGCACAACGGCGGCCTAGGGCTGTTGAAAGCGATGGAGGTGGACAATGGAGCAAACTGAACGTGCCACGGACCTCTCTGGAGTTGTCCCTCTGACAGCAAGCCTGATACTGGCAGGGCTCTGCTTCCTGTGGGGAGGCAACACCGTCAGCATCAGGTTCAGCAACCAGGGGATTCCGCCCCTTGTCGCGGCCACGGCTCGATCTGTCGTGGCTTGCACGTTGCTCTGGCTCTACGCACGGGTGAGGGATGAGGCGGTCTTCTTTCCGCGCAAAGAACTGAGGCACGCTGTCGTGATCGGGGTCCTGTTTGGGCTGGAATTCGTATTCATCTACTGGGGGCTGGCCTTCACCCATGCCTCGCGAGGGGTCATCTTCGTCTATACACATCCGTTCTGGGTCGCTCTTGGTGCGCATTTGCTCATTCCTGGCGATCGGCTAAACGTGGTCAAAGGGGCCGGGCTGGGGCTGGCGTTCGCTGGCCTTGTGGCCGTCTTCGGCGCCCGGTCCCAGGCGCTGGATCCCCGCCACTGGATCGGTGACTTGATGATGCTCTGCGCGGGGCTGGCCTGGGGAGTCACCACGCTCTACATCAAGAAGGTGGTGCAGAACAGAGAGTTCACGCACTACCAGACCATGTTCGCCCAGCTCTTCTTCTCCATCCCCGTGTTGGGCCTGGCGTGGCTCGCCTTTCAGTGGGGCGAACCGGTTTCTCTGACCTACCCAGTGC
>CAZBJW010000300.1:0-4232 GCA_964492135.1 uncultured Anaerolineales bacterium | reverse complement strand
CCCCTTTTGTGACTATTGTTCATGCAGTGGATGTCATAGTCATTAATGTGGAGGTGTCGGCCACCAGATTCATGTGGCTCAAGTTCCAGTGGTTGGGCATCTCCTTCATACCGGCAGCCTACCTTCATTTCTCCGATGCCTTGCTCAGGACTACGAACTCGTTCTCCCGGCTCCGTCGGGCTCTGGTGGCGACGACCTATGTCTTTGGCGCCGTCCTGGTCGGTCTCACTCTCTTCAGCACCCTGCTGGTAAGGGGCGGTGTGGACACATCCTGGGCGGTCTATTTCCAGGCAGGTCCGCTATTCTGGATCTTCGCTTTCTATTTCTTCGTTGTCACAGCCCTGGGAGTGGCGAACATCGAGCGCGCTCGACGGCGGACGGTCACTTCGACTTCACGTCGCCGTATGACCTATCTGGCGGTGTCCTTCGCTGCACCCGCGCTGGGTGTCTTCCCTTATATGCTGCTTGCCAGTTTTCCTAGCACTTTCTCCCCCAACGTGTTGCTTTTCATTGCCCTGATCGGCAGCCTGGGCATTGCCCTGATGACCGTCGTCCTCGCCTACAGTGTGGCCTTTTATGGCGCACTGATGCCTGATAGGGTGGTCAAGCGCAGTCTGGTGAACTATCTTCTGCGTGGACCTTTCGTGGGCATTTGCCTGTTGGCGCTGATGCTGGTAGTCCCAAGGATGGAGAGCATTCTTGGGCTCCCGCGTGACACAATCCTCGTCTTCGCCATGGTAGTAGGCATAGTTCTGCTCCAGGTGCTCATCAGCGCCTTTACGCCGCTCATTGATCTCCTGATATACCGACGTGACAGCGCGGAGATCACATGGATTCGCGAACTCGACACCCGGTTGCTTACGACGACTGACTTGTCGCAGTTGCTGGAGAATATCCTGGCTGCGTTTTGTGACCTACTGCGGATCACCACCGGCTTCATCCTGACCAGACGGGAAGGCAGGCTGCAGACCCAGGCCGTCTGCGGCCCACGGGCAGAGGTGAATCGTTTCCTGCGTTCGTTTGATCCAGAGGGATTCGCTAAAGAGCTCACCCGCAACGGTGCCGGGAAGAACGATGGGATGCTAGCCGAGATCTTCATAAACCAGAGCGAGTACTGGCTGCGGCCCTTGCGTTCGCGGTCGCGCGAGGAGACTCTGGGTATTCTGGTGGTCAAGGGACCTATTGATCGGCTCATTTTGTCAGAACAGGAGAATGAGATTGGCCGGACATTGATAGGCCAGGCCGAACTGGCCTTGGAGGACTGGCAGCTGCAGCGCGGGATATTCACCCTCCTATGGGAACTCACCCCTGAGATAGAATCCATTCAGCGTTGGCAGAGTCGGCCTCGGTATGTAGGGTCACCCATGTTGGAGCCTATCGACAACACCCTCATTCATGAGCCGGAATTCCCCAAGGCGGTTAAGGAGGCGCTCAGTCACTACTGGGGTGGCCCAGGGCTGACAGAGAGCCCACTATTGAGGATGAAGATTGTCAGGAAATACGCCGAGGAAAGTGGACAGGTGCCTACCAAAGCGCTGCGCTCTGTACTGTACAAAGCCATGGAGGCCCTCAAGCCTCCAGAAAGTCAGCGCACTCTAACCACCAAAGAATGGATACTGTACAACATCTTGGAGATGAAGTTCATCAGAGGCTTGCGAATCACTCAGATAGCCACTCGTCTGTCGATGAGCGAGTCGGACCTGTACAGGAAGCAGAGGGCGGCTATAGATGCCGTGGCGAAGGTGCTTGCCAGCATGGAGGAGGAAAGTTAGGGTGCCTCGGATTGTCCTGCGCAAGGGAGACATCACTGAGCAGGAAACGGACGCCATAGTCAATGCGGCCAATAACGAACTATGGATGGGGGCTGGAGTGGCCGGGGCCTTCAAGCGAGCTGGCGTAAAGGTTATAGAGGACGAGGCTGTCAAACACGGCCCCATACCAGTGGGCGAGGCCGTGGTCACACGCGCTGGCAATCTGAGGGCTAGGTACGTGATCCATGCCGCGGTCATGGGCAGAGATCTGGTTACCGATGCCGCCAAGATAACGGAAGGCACGAAGAACAGCCTCCTTCGCGCGGAGGAGTTAGGTCTCAAGAGCATAGCGTTTCCCGCTCTGGGCACTGGGGTAGGAGGCTTTCCGTACACTGAGTCGGCCAGAGTTATGATGAGGACTGTGAGAGAGCACCTTGCTGGCGACTCTGGTTTGGAGGAGGTGGTCTTCGTCCTCTACGGGGATGAAGCATACAGAGGGTTCCAGGAGCAGTGGGAAGAGTCTAATGGCTGATTGCAGGCACCATGTAGAGCGCGCGGGATTGTGAACTTGGCGGTGAAGTCGAAGGGCGGTGGCGAGCTGGTTTGGATGTCCCGAGGTATGGCGGTTGACATAAGGCTCTTCGTCGCTTGACGAAGCATCTGGACTATGGTATGCTGGGCTTTGGCGGTGAGAGTGGACTGGGGAGGCGGCTCGATGAGGAAGGGCTTATGCACAATCGGTACCCTGTTTCTCTTTTTGGCGCTGGCCCTGGCACTGGCCGGCTGTGAGAGGGCTAAACCTGCACCCACCCCCACGGCTCAGATCACACCGGCGGGCCCAGGGGCGACGCCGACACCCGCGCCAGGCGAAACCCCGCAGGCCTCTGTGGAGCCATCGGCTTCCGAGACACCCCCGCCCTCCGCCCGCGAGACACCCACACCTGTTCTACCTGAGCCAACCTCTGCTCCTGAGCCCCCGCCAGCACCTCCACCCGGTGAAGGCGTGGAACATGTCGTGGCATGGGGGGAGACGATCTACGCCATAGCGGCTCGCTACGGAGTCACCGCTGAAGACATCATAGCGTCAAACAATCTGACAAACCCAGACCTCATCAGGGCCGGGGACGTGCTGATCATTCCTGGTGCTTCCGCTCCGTCCGCAGAGCCCGGGGTGCACATCGTCCGTCCGGGGGAGAACCTGCGTTCAATCGCCAACCTGTACGGCACGACAGTAGACGCCATAGCCAGGGCCAATGGCATTGTGAATCCCAACTACATCTATGTGGGACAAAGGCTGACCATTCCTGGCGGAGGAGGCACGGCGCAGCCCGGTGGGCAGACCTACGTCGTGCAGCCAGGTGACACGCTGTCGTCCATCGCTCTCAAGTTCGGCACGACGGCCTACGCCATAGCCTACGCCAACAACCTGCCCAACGTGAACTTCATTTACGTGGGACAGACCCTTCGTTTACCATAGATCCCGTGGCGCCCTGTGCCGGAGGTTTTGGTCGGGGTAGTAACTCGGCAGGCACCGGAGAAGAGTTGGCTTCGTACATGTGTAGATGGACGAAGGCTCTTGGGCTGTTGACCAATAGCCTTCTTGTTTCGTCCGGAGGTAGGGCTTGAGCGAGGACTTGATTTCTAGTGAACGTGTGTACGATGGGCGAGTTGTGAATCTCCGAGTTGACACGGTGCGCTTGCCTAGCGGTCGAATCACCACCCGAGAGATCGTTGAGCACCGTGGGGCAGTAGCTATTGTGGCTTTAGACGAGGAAAACAACGTACTGCTAGTCAGTCAGTTCCGGTCTGCTGTGGGAGAGGAGCTGCTGGAATTGCCTGCGGGAACCCTAGAGGTCGGAGAGGACACCAGAACGTGTGCATTTCGAGAGTTGCAGGAGGAGACTGGGCACGTCGCGGAGCACTTGGAGGAATTGTATGTCTTCTATGCCTCGCCTGGCTTCTCCGATGAGCGTATCTGGCTCTACCTAGCTTCCGGTTTGAAGCAGCGCACACGGGATCCCGAGGGGGATGAAGTCATCGAGCTAGTGAAGTTGCCTTTGGAGAAAGCCTTGGAGATGGTTGGGACGGGGGCCATATGCGACGGCAAGAGCATCTTAGGATTGATCGTTGCAGGGGCTAGATTAACCACTTCGTAACCCAGGCTCAGCTTTCGCAACATAACCGAGGCCCGCCAGGATTCGGAAGGGAGAGGACAGGGTATGGAACCCACCGATCGCAAGTACACGAAGGAACACGAATGGGTGAAGCCGGACGGAGAGTTGGCCGCCGTGGGAATCACGGACTATGCTCAGGAGCAGCTAGGCGACATCGTCTATGTCGAACTACCCCAGCCGGGAGATGTGTTGAAGCAGTTCGAGTGCTTTGGCATCATAGAATCGGTGAAGGCGGCGTCGGACCTCTACGCTCCCATCAGCGGAGAGGTAGTGGCTGTCAACGAGGAACTCGTGGACAGGCCAGAAC
>CAZBJW010000299.1:0-4334 GCA_964492135.1 uncultured Anaerolineales bacterium | reverse complement strand
CTACAACGTCGCAGAGAACCTGTCCTTGGGTCGTGGCTTTGTAGTCGATTTTGTCTGGAACTATCTGCAGTCGCCGGACACCGTCACCCACGCCAGCAACCTGTATTGGATGCCCTTGACGTCCATCATCGCCTGGCCCTTCCTCGCCATTCTGGGAGCTTCCTACCGGGTCGCCCAGATACCCTTTGTCCTGCTGTCGGCCCTGCTGCCGGTCATGGCCTACTATCTGTCCTACCATATCTATGGTAGACGCGACTATGGATTTCTCTCAGCCATCCTCACCACGTTCGCGCCGTTCTATTTGAGGTACTGGGCATGCCCAGACAACTTCGCTCCCTTTGCGGTGGCGGGCGCATTAAGCCTCATCGCTATGTACGTGGGGTGGACCAAGCGGCAGGCCCGCTACTTTTTGGTGGCCGGCCTGCTTCTCGGCCTGAGCCACTTGGCTCGAGCGGACGGAATCCTGCTGTGGGTCGCTCTCTTGGCTGTGCTCGCAATCATCTTGCTGCGAAGGCGGGCAACGTCCGACGAGCACCTCGCGGGGGATGCCACCAGGAACGAGGCGATTGGATTCAGGACCTGCCTCTTCTGGCTCTGCTTTGCGCTGGCTGGCTATCTAGCCATTATGGTACCGTGGTTCTATCGCAACTGGCAGCTGATCGGCGCTCCTCTATCAGGCGCCGGTACGAAGACCATCTTCCTCCGTGACTACGCTGACATGTTCAGCTACTCCAAAGACCTCACCTGGCAAAGTTATGCCGACTGGGGTTGGGAAGCCATTCTGCGTTCAAAACTGACTGCAGCCGTGCACAACCTCGCTGTCATTCTGGGTGCGCTCCAGTTCCACCTGGCCCCTGTCGCCCTCATCGGCCTGTGGCAATTGCGGCACCGAAGGGAGTATGTGCCTTTCTACGTCTATGCGGCCACGCTCTACCTAGCGATGACGTTGGTTTTTAGCTTCCCCAGCACCCACGCCAGCATGTTGCATTCGACAGGGGCCCTGTTACCGTTCCTCTTTGTGGCCGCGCTCCCGGGCATCGATGCCCTGGTGGGCTGGGTAGCTGCTAGACGACGCACTTGGCATCCTCGCACCGCAAAGAGAGTTTTCCGCATCGGTCTCACAGTGGTCCTGGTCACGATTAGCGTGTTCGAATACTCCCGATCCGTATTCCTGTCCCTGAATCCTATAGCCATAGAACCGTTCTGGAACAGGGCGAATACGGGCTACTTGACGGTGCGAGCCTGGCTGGATGACAACGGCGCAGGAGATGGGCCCGTGATGGTCGTGGACCCTCCAGCCTACTATTACTTCACTCATCGACCAGCTATCGTCACTCCCAACGAAGACATAGACGGCATCGTCGAAGTGGCCGAGCGCTACGGCGCCGACTACCTGGTGCTGGAATATGATCACGTGGCCTCCTTAGAGCCGCTGTACCAGGGCACGGCGCGCTATGCCTTGCTCGACTTCAAGCACTCGTTCGAGGACGCCAACGGCAACGTCGTTCAGATTTACAGGATAGGCAGGTGACTGGCTCGTGCGGCGGCTCCCCTCATTTCTGGTCGTATCGACAGCGTTGGTCGTACTGACCTCTCTGCTATATCTCGGATACTCGGTGTACTTTGGCTTCGTGGGCTTTCCCTTGGACGACGCCTGGATCCACCAGACTTATGCCCGGAACCTGGCACTCCGTCATCAGTTTGCCTACAACCCTGGGGAGCCAAGCGTCGGTTCTACGTCCCCCCTGTGGACCATGCTCATCGCCCCAGTCTATGCTCTCCCCCTGGAGTACAGATTCTGGACCTATCTCCTGGGTGCGGTTTTACTGGCCCTCACAGGCTGGATGACTTACCGCCTCGCCGGCACCCTCTTCCCCGAGGACCGTCTCTCGCCGGTGTTGGCCGGCGCGTTCTGTGTACTGGAATGGCACCTGGCGTGGGCAGCCTTCTCGGGCATGGAAACCACCCTCTTCGTCTTTCTCGGTCTCCTGGTCATGGAGCGGTACCTGATAGGCGAACGGCCCTTCCTTACGGGTCTCGTGACGGGTCTGCTGACCCTGACCCGACCGGAGGGGACCCTACTGTTGGCGCTCCTTATCGCAGATACCTTGCTGAGACGCAAGCGAGGAAATGAAACCCTCACCTGGGCCAAGGCGGCGACTTCCGTTGGCCTTCTCCTCCTGGGGTTCTTCATACTTGTCACACCCTATTTAATGTTAAACCTGTCTGTGACTGGAAACCTTTTCCCTAACACCTTCTACGCCAAGCAGGCCGAATACCGTGATGCAATAGCGAGCGCGCCCCTCTGGACCCGTTTGACGCAAATGGCAGCAGTGACCATAGTCGGGGCTCAGGTGCTTCTCATTCCTGGCTATGTGTATGCCATCTACGGAATCGTGAAGCGCAGGCAGTGGCAGGCAATTTTGCCTCTGGCGTGGTGGTTCGCCATCCTGAGCAGCTACGCCATCAGACTCCCCGTCACCTATCAGCATGGTAGGTACTTGATCCCTGCCATTCCCATCCTCATCATTTATGGTGTTTGGGGAACGAAGAACCTGCCCGGCCTGCCACGCTTCGTGAGGCGGGTGCTTTTCATCTCTATCCCAGTGCTGCTGGTGATCTTCTGGGTGCGCGGCGCTGAGCAATATGCCATCGACGTGAGGATCATAGATAGCGAACTGACAGAGACGGGACAGTGGATCAGGGCCAATACTCCGCCGGAGGCCTTGATCGGAGCCCACGATATCGGCGCCATTGGTTACTTTTCGGGACGCGTTCTCGTCGACACAGCGGGCCTCATCACTCCTGAAGTCGTCCCCTTCATAACAGACGAGGCGAAGGTCATGGCCTTCTTGGAAGACAGGCAAGTTGACTATGTGGTGATCTTCCCCTCCTGGTATCCCCAGATGGCCGAGAGTCCTGAACTGCGAGCCATCTATCGCTCTTCTTCGCCGTGGATACTGCAAGCCGGAGGCGACAACCTCGTAGTCTATGAGACAGCGTGGAACGAGTGATGCCGACCCATACCGGTGCAGCTGTGCGACTTCTAGCTGCTTGTTGAAAGTCGCTTAAGCAGAGCTTGCACGCACACGTCTTTGGTGTTATAGTTACGTGACGCTGGTCCGCAAGCAGTGGCATGCTGGCGAGGGGTGGAGGCACATGTTGGACAAGATCAGGATCATGATCGTGGACGACCACCCACTGTTCCGCGAAGGTCTGCGCCGCGTTCTGGAGGAAGAGGAAGATCTTCAAGTGGAGGCGGAGGTGGCCGATGGTGAGCAAGCCATCGTCCTAGCGCGTGAGATCCAGCCTGATGTGGTGTTACTGGACATCAATCTACCATCCATGAATGGCCTTCAAGTGACAAGAGAGATCTCGTCTAGCCTCCCAGACACAGCGGTCATAAACCTCACCGCATATCACGATGAAGAGCAGATACTTCGCGCCATCAACGCAGGGGCTCAGGCCTACTACCCCAAAGAAGTCATGCCTGATAAGCTAATATTTGCAGTGAGGCAGGTGACTCAGCGACAATACGTCATTGATGACAAGGTGCTTGATGCGAGTGAGATAGACGCCTGGTTGATCGAGGAGTCCGCTCGGTTGGCACCACCAGGATTCCCGGGTGACACGGGTATCGTGCCTCTCTCCGCACGAGAGATGGAAATCCTGCGCCACGTAGCCAGAGGAAGTAGCAACAAGGAAATCGCCCACACCCTGAAAATCAGCCAGCAAACGGTGAAGAACCACATTTCCTCCATCCTTCGCAAGCTCGACGTCAGCGATCGCACCGAAGCCGCGATGTACGCAGTCCGTCATGGTTGGATTAGGCTGGAGGATACTAAGCCAGACGAATAGGGCTTTCACAGGAAATGTTCCCTGCTCAACTGCACTCCCTGTCGTGCTACACTGGAACGAGCCATGGAAGACAACGAAGAGAAAGAGGATCCCGTCCAAAGCCTGGCTGACCTGGTGGAGGAAAGTAAGAGAAGCTACACGGAGATCCAGCACAAGCTGCAAGAAATCGAGCTTCTGATTCAGCAAACGAGCAGCGAGGTTCAGAAACTCGACCATCGCACCGCGCAAGTCACCAACAAGCTGCGCCACATTGAGTCAAACCTCAACAGTTATCCGCGCGAGGATATCACGGAGGCGTACTCGGCGTCAATAGCCTCGCAACTCCGCCTCGTCATGCTCAGATCGCAAGTAGAACAACTGCAAGCGAAAAAGGATAGCCTGGAGCCCCAAGCTGAGCACCTACGCAGGTTCCAGGAGATCGACGATGGAATCCCGGGATTGGGAGGGCCCGCAGAGGGACTTGGTCCTTCCCAAAT
>CAZBJW010000298.1:0-4402 GCA_964492135.1 uncultured Anaerolineales bacterium | reverse complement strand
CGATGCCCAGAATAGGCTCGAAAACGGCGATTTCCTTAGCCAAAGCAGCCACGATATCGTCGAAGGTTTGCCAGGCTTTGGCCTCGGGACGATCGGCGGCGACCAGGATGTCGCGCAGCCACCGCCAGCTTTCCTGAACGTCGCCCTCAGGCACGAAAACTTGAAAGAAGCGCTGTGGGCGAGTTTCGTTGTTAACGTACGTGCCGTCCGCTTCGGCGAACGTGCCCGCCGGAAGGACAACGTCGGCTTTCGAGCTGGTGCTGTTCTCCAGGTGATCAATGGCGATTACCTCTCCGGCAGTCTCCAGAAAGGCATCGATCGATGCGGCCTCTGCCCTTCGGTAGAGGTCGTTCTCCAGTATGATGACTGCGTCCACCACATCGGTCTCAGCCGCTTGTAGAGCTGCCTGGAGGTCACTCCCTCCTATGAGAGCCATGCCCAGGCTGTTGCACTCCGGTACGGTCAAGCATAGTCCCGTCGCGGGACAACTGTCGCACAGGGCCCAGGCCACATTGGCGGCTGCTTTCATCACCGCCTCACTTCCGCATGTGGTGCCCGACACTACCAGTGGTCGCTCTGCCTGGCTCAATGCTTGAGCGACCTCCATGGCTAGGGATTCCAGCTCATGGGAAAGATTGGGGACCGAGGGTGCTTCGGAATTCAGGGCGTGGGCCACAGCAAAACCGAGAAGGGCCAAATCGTCGGGAGCGGCCCGGTAAATCTTCGTTGCCACACCATCGAGCCTGGTATCTGCGCATGTGGCGATAATGAGTGGTCCCTCCTGCCGCTGCACAGCTTCTCGCACAGCGAGATCCTCCCACTCAGCGATCCGTAGTCTCTTCTCCGCCGCCTTGATCGGTTTGCGGCGCACCGACTGACGCACAGCTAGAGCCAGCACGGGCGCGACATTCGTAACGTCCTCGCCCAGTACGAAGACCGCGTCGGACATCCTGACCTCGTGCAGTGAGGCGGCCGGGGCCGGTCCCCGTTGCAGGATCTCCAGGGCTGTGGACAACAGACGGCAGTCTTTCTGGGAGATCCCCAGGTAGAACCTCTCAGGTCCCACCAGAGCGCGGAGCGCAAAGTTGGCTTCCAGGGAAGCCCGTGGTGACCCGATCCCCACGACCCGATCTTCGTTGGCCAGGAGCGAGGCCACATGCTCCAGAGCCGCCTCCTTCGAAAAGGGCTGCGATTCCCCGCCTCTGTCATTTCGCAACTTCGCGTGACGGATGCGCCGATCACTGTTCACAAACTCATAACCGAAGCGCCCCCGATCGCACAGGAAATACCCGTTCACTTCGTGGTGGTATCGGTTGCGTATGCGACGCAATTGACCATAGCGCTCGCCGGGGATGGTGTTGCATCCCAGGCCGCAGTGCACGCAGACCGACGGCGCTGTCTGCAAATCCCACTTGCGGGTGTAGTGGCGCTTCAAAGTCTTGTCCGTGAAGACCCCGGTAGGGCAGACTTCTATCAGATTGCCGCTGAACTCGTTCTCCAAGACGCCATCCTCGTGGCGACCGAAGTACACATGGTTGTGGGACCCGAAGACATCGAAGTCGCAGCCTCCAGCGTAGTCACGGTAGAAGCGCACGCAGCGGTAGCACTGGATGCAGCGGTTCATTTCATGTTCGATGAAGGGACCGAGGTCTTGATTGTGGTGTGTCCGCTTCTTGAAGCGAAACTCTCGATAGGTGTGGCCCGTCATGGCCGTCATGTCTTGCAGATGGCATTCACCACCTTCGTCGCAGACCGGGCAATCGTGGGGGTGATTCGTCATCAGCCATTCAATGACTCGGGCCCTGAATTCCTTGGCCTCCGGGTCGTCGATGGAGATGCGTGTGCCATTGATAGCCGGGGTTATGCAGGCCATGACGATTGTCCCTTGGGCGTCATTCTCATCTTTGAACAGCTTCACCGCGCACTGTCGGCACGCAGCGACAGAACCCATCGCCGGATGCCAGCAGAAATAAGGCAGATCGAATCCCAGTGAAAGACAGGCGTGGAGCAGGTTCTGTCCGTCTTCCACCTCGTAGGGCGTGTCATCTACATAGATCGTTGCCATCAACTATCTCCATGGGCATCGTCTCTCACTGATGTGTCGTTCAAAATCGTCCCTGAAGTACTTCAGGGCGCTTTGCAGCGGTTCCATGGCACCAGGCGCCAGAGCGCAGAATGTGTAGCCTGATCCCAAGAGCTTGGAGTGTAGGGCCAGCCGCTCCAGATCAGCGGGCTGTCCCTGTCCAGCCTCAATGGCCTCAAGAATATCTACCGTCCAAGGCAGTCCTTCGCGGCAGGGCGTGCACCACCCGCAAGACTCGCGAGCAAAGAAGCGCTGGAGGTTAAGGAGCATCCCTACCGGACAGGTATGGTCGTCCAGTACGATCATGGTACCCGTGCCTAGGCGGCTGCCTGCTTTCGGGACCGAGTCGAAATCCATCATTACGTCCAAATGTTCCTCGACCAGGAAGTCGGTTGAAGCCCCGCCTGGCAGTACACCGCGGAATCCCAGCCCGTCCCGCATGCCACCGGCGTGATCCTCCAGTATCTCCCTCGCCGTAGTGCCCATGGGCAGCTCCCATGCCCCTGGCCTCTTGACCCTGCCGCTCACCCCGTAGATCTTTGTGCCACCGTCTTTGCCATGGCTGAGATCGTTGTACCAATCGGCGCCGCTGTTGATGATGTGAGGCACGTTGGAAAGGGTCTCCACGTTGTTGACGATGGTGTCCTTGCCCCAGAGGCCACTGGTCTGTGGATAGGGCGGTTTGGCGCGTGGCGTGGCCCGCTTGCCCTCCAGGGCGTTCAGCAACCCTGTCTCTTCGCCACACATGTAGCGGCCAGCACTAGTATGTAGGTGCAACTCCAAGCTGAAGCCCGTCCCGAAGATGTTCCTGCCGAGGTATCCAGCGCCGTAGGCTTCGGCAATGCTTCGGGTCAAGGCTTGTGCCGCGCGCTTGTAGGCCCAGCGCAAGAGAATGTAGGAAACGCTGGCCTCGATGGCATAGGCACTGATGATGATTCCCTCAATCAGTTGATGAGGAGCGCCTTCCAGGAGCAAGCGATCCTTGAAGGTGCCCGGCTCCATCTCGTCCGCGTTGGCAACCAGATACTTGGGATGCACGGCGTCGTCTCCCATAGGCACGAAGCTCCACTTCTTGCCTGTGGGGAAACCAGCACCTCCACGACCCCTGAGATTAGAATCGGTGACCACCTCGATCACTTGCCTGGGCTCCATGCTTGCCAACGCTTTTCGCGCCGCCTGATAGCCGCCCGCCTTCTCATATCCCCGCAAGTCCAGGGGTTCCTCTCCTGGCGCGATATTCTCAGTTAGCGGTCGCTCCATCGACTTCATTCCTTGCTCATACACCCGGGACAGGCTCGTGGTCGGCGTCCGGTTGCCTGGCCAGGACGATTTCCACCGGCAGGCCCCACATGGACCTGTCGGACGCATCGATTACTTGAAAACCAGAATCCTCCAGCGACCGCTGCACGAAGATCGGACGGCAATCGACGTAACTGGGGAGCTTCCTATGCGCCCACTCGTACAGCCTGACCATCAGATTTCCCTTGCCCCTCTTGGACATGGCCACGACGCAGATCCGGCCATCGCTGTGAAGGACGCGTTGGCACTCATGAAGGACCACGGGGATCTCCGGTGTGTCGAAGAGCTCCAAGGTGAAGCTGATGAATATCGCGTCACAGAGATCGCTCTGGAAAGGAAGGGACGCGGCATCGCCCCGCTTCAGCCGCACTCTTCGCTCCAGGCCTGCTTTCCTAAGTCTGGCCAGCGCTGCCTCGACCATGGCCTCTGATATGTCGATCCCGTAAACCGTTCCCGAGTCGCCAACAGATCGGGCCAGAACCAGCGTGGCGTATCCAGTGCCAAAGCCGATATCGAGGACAGCTTCGCCTTCGTTGGCGTCCAGCACTTGCAGGCCGGCGTCTATGAGCCTTCGCTCACTGCCGCCAGCTAGGAGGTCGTACCACCGGCTAATCCGATTGTAGGCGTCCCGAGCCTCTTGCTTGGATCTTGTCACTCTACTGATCTGACTCGATTGCGCGTGTGCGTGCGATGTCACGTGTTCCTCCTTAGGTCGAGCAATCCCGACGGAAGAGGCCATCGGCCTCTCGCCACCTATGTTTGGCCTCCCGACCCGTGCTGGTGGCATGGTTCGCGCTCCCCCGCCTGCGCTCCCGCGACCTGAATCTGGGCCTGAACCGGTGGCTCCTGTCGATTCCATCATCGGGTCACTCATACATTGCGAGAATCTCATCCACTTTATTCGGGTCCAAATTCGTGTGGAGGTCATCATCAATCATCAATGCGGGCGCGCGGGGGGCGGGGCCGCCGGCGGGGGCCCCGCGCCGGGGGGGGGGCGGGTGGTTGGGGGGGTGCCCCCCG
>CAZBJW010000297.1:409-4411 GCA_964492135.1 uncultured Anaerolineales bacterium | reverse complement strand
GTACTAGGGCAAGAACAAGACCTGCTCTTATTTGTGTGCGGAGACGACTATCATGAGGGGGTTCTTGGATTGGCGGCCCAACGCCTGTGTGATGAATTCTACCGCCCGGTCGTGGCGGCCAAGACAGGCGAAGGAGAGAGTGTGGCCTCCGCCCGTAGCATCGAGGAGTTCGACATCACGGCCGCATTGGATCAGTGCGCCCCTCTATTGAAAAGGCATGGAGGTCACGCCAGAGCTGCCGGGTTCACGGTGAGCAACGACAACCTGGCTGCCCTCAGGGAGAAGCTTCAGCAAATGGCAGCCGAACGCCTCACAGGGATTGAAATGCTGCCCACCCTGCACATAGACGCCAAGATGCCTCTGGCCAGCTTGAAGCCTGATGATTTCTCCATTCCCGCGCAACTGGAACCCCTGGGCAGAGGAAACCCTGAACCCCGCTTGCTCAGCACCGGAGTCGAGGTCCGACATAGCCGACTGGTAGGCGAGAACCATCTCAAGCTCACCTTGACCGACGGGCGTGTGCTGTGGGACGGTATAGCCTTCGGGATGGGTGATCAAACTGAGGACCTGGCGCCACGCATCGACGTCGTGTATTCACCCCAGGTGCGAGAGTGGCGTGACGAAGAGCAGCTACAGCTGAGGATCGAGGATTTCAGACCCACATCCTGATCTCATGGACTCGAGCTGCCGGGGCACAGACTGCACGAGCCGAGGCAAGGGGAAAGGTAGATGCACCGCGAGTATCCATCAGCGCCCATCCCGTCCGTAGGAGTGATGGTGTTCAAGGACAAAGAGGTCCTGTTGGTCTTGCGTGGACAAGAGCCGAGTAAGGATAAATGGAGCATCCCCGGTGGCGTTGTGGAACTGGGTGAGACCATCCGGGAGGCGGCTCGCCGGGAAGTACTCGAAGAGTGTGGCGTAGAAATCGAAGTTGGAGATGTGGTGGACGTGCTGGACGCTGTCCTCCGTGACGAGGAAGGACAGGTGCAGTATCACTACGTGCTCATAGACCTGATGGCCACCTACGTCAAAGGAGACCTGAGTGTCGGCTCTGACATCGAGGATGCGCGCTGGGTCAAGGAGGAACAAGTGGCCAGCTTCGACGTGACCGCAAGGACGCCTCTTGTCATCCGCAAGGCTTTTCGCCGGCGGAACCTTGATCTTGACCAGCAAAGAAGCTAACATCTGGGCTGGATCGTACTCAACTGGCACCTCTCGACGCGCGATGCCTTTCTCCAAACGACATTCCGGCCTGATCCCTGGAGGATCCGATCATGTTGATAACCAACGGCAAGGTGGTGACCTTCGGACAAACCAATCAGCTCATCGATAATGGAGCCGTGTTCATCGATGGAGACGAGATAGCAGCCATTGGACGGACGACTGAGCTGGTCGCACGGTATCCCGAGGAGGAAGTTCTCGACGCGCAAGGCAGGCTGATCATGCCCGGCATGATCTGCGCCCATACTCACTTCTACGGCGCCTTCGCGCGAGGCATGGCCCTCAAGACCGAGCCTCCCGCCAATTTTCCCCAGATCCTCGAATACCTGTGGTGGCGGCTGGACAAGGCTCTCAAGCTGGACGACATACGGTACAGCGCGCTCGTCTGCCTCCTGGACGCGATACGAAACGGCACGACCACTCTCATTGACCATCATGCCAGCCCCAACACAGTCATTGGATCCCTCGACGTCATTGGCGAAGCGGTGCTGCAGGCCGGGGCTCGCGCCTGCCTATGCTATGAAGTTTCCGACCGGGACGGCGAGGACACAATGCTCGAGGGGATAAGAGAGAACGAGAGGTTCATCAGGCAGGCGAATGGGCCTTATCTAGCCGGCACCTTCGGCCTGCATGCGTCCCTGACCCTTTCTGACGACACGCTGAAGCGAGCGGTGGAAGTTGGGCGCGAGCTGGATGTGGGTTTCCACATCCATGTGGCCGAGGATAAGGCGGACGTGGCGGACAGCTTGAGGAAGTCGGGCCTACGGGTGGTCGAACGGCTGGACGAGGCGGGCATCCTCGGGCCCAAGACCATCGCCGCTCACGCAGTCCACATCGACGCCTTCGAGGTGGATACCCTGCGCCAGACGGGAACCAAGGTCGCTCACAATCCTCGCTCCAACATGAACAATGCGGTCGGTGTGGCTGACGTACCGAGGATGTTGCGCCGGCGCATTGACGTGGGTCTCGGAAACGATGGTTTCTCCAACAACATGTTCAGTGAGATGGAAGCGGCGTACCTGGTACACAAGCTGGCCCAGGAAGATCCCCGGGTGATGGGCGCGGGTCAGGTGCTTGACATGGCGGTGAAGAACAACGGACGCATCGCTGGTCTCTTCTTCTCCAAACCCCTGGGCGAGCTATCGGTCGGCGCCTACGCTGACATCATCCTCCTGGATTACGTGCCGACCACTCCCCTCAGCGCTGGGAATCTACCGTGGCATCTCATCTTCGGCATGAACGGCGGCCAGGTGAGCACAACGATCGTCGGGGGCAAAGTGCTGATGAAGGATCGTCAGTTGTTGACCCTCGACGAAGATAGGATAACCGCTCGCTCCCGCGAGTTGGCCAGGAAGCTGTGGGCACGCATGTGATTGGAGATCAGGAGGCAGCCCATGGATAATCGTAGTAAACGACAGTCATTGATGAGTCGCCTCCGTACTTTGTGGAAGCGGCTTGACGTGCCCATCAAGGTCGGTTTGTTGTTCGCTCTCATCGCAGGCCTCATGGCGCTCGTGGGATGGGTCGCACGCCCCACTTACACTTCGCGCTCGCTGCTATCCTTGCTGCTAGCCATCGTCATCTCAGCCGGGACGTGGGGACTGGTGAGTTGGGCCATCGCTGCGGCGGCCGTCGAGGTTAGCAGAGGGGAGGAGTGAGCGACATGGCAGATCTGCAAGTTGAGGTTTGTGGCATCAGGTTCAAGAATCCAGTTATGCCCGCTGCTGGACCCCCTACCTGGAACGGCGAGGCCATGGTGGCCTGTGCAGAGGGGGGTGCAGGGGGAATCGTAGCCAAGACCATCTCCGTCACTGCTGCCGTCGTCCCGGAACCCTGTATGGCGGAGTTTGGCAAAGGGTCCATGCTGAACACCGAACTGTGGTCGGAGTTGCCGCCGGAACAGTTTCTGGAACAGGAGTATGCAGAGGCCAAGGAGACCGGCCTTCCCCTCATCATCAGCATGGGCTACAGCGCCAATGAGATTGCCGAGTTGGCTCCCAGGGTCCGGCCTTTCGCCGATGCCGTGGAATTGTCTACTCACTACATCGGGGAAGACCCCGGCCCAATGATCGAGGCTATCAAGGCCGCGAAGGACGCACTGGACGTGCCGGTCGTCGTCAAGCTGAGCCCCCTTGGAAGGGAAATGAAAGCCGCGGCCCAGGCAGCTCAAGATGCCGGTGCCGACGGCATAGCAGCCATCAATTCGTACGGCCCCTGCTTGGGCATCGATATCGAGACGGGACTGCCTCTCATGGGCAGCGAGGAAGGCTATGGCTGGCTCTCGGGACAAGCCATTAAGGCTCTGGCTCTGCGCTGTGTCTTCGACATCGCTCGCACCGTGGACTTGCCCATCTTCGGTGTGGGAGGAGTCTCCCGCGGTACTGATGCCATCGAGATGTTCATGGTTGGCGCCTCTGCCGTACAGGTCTGTACGGCAGCTATCCTGCGCGGGCCCACCGTCTTCGGCAAGATCGTCGGTGAGATGGACGAGTGGCTGGACGATCACCAGCACGCCTCCATCAACGACGTAAAGGGACTGACCATCCGCGAGGTGGAGGAGCGCTCCTACCGGACCACCCACCTACCGCCGAAGCTGTACGTGGACCTCTGCACCGGCTGCCAATTGTGCGAGACCAGCTGCGTGTACCACGCCATTGTGGTCGAGGACAAGAAGGCACAGCTGGACGGAGCTTTGTGCCAGGGTTGCGGACTGTGCGTCACCCGTTGTCCTGTGCGAGCCCTCGAGATGCCGGGAGACGGCATCTCGAGGACAGTAGGCAA
>CAZBJW010000297.1:0-399 GCA_964492135.1 uncultured Anaerolineales bacterium | reverse complement strand
GCAACTCGTCCTACCGCAGCTGCCTCAGCGTCCGCGAGGCATGGCCGACTATTCGCACTCCTTCGGTTTCGTCAACCCCTGGCGGTAGACGGTACCTGTATGAGGCTAGCGAGAATGCGTTTGAGCAAGGCCCTGGCAGTCAACCGAGGTGACGTCGTCTCCCTAGTAGGCGCTGGTGGAAAAACCACTGCCATGTTTCGCTTGGCCGGCGAACTGACGTCACACGGATGGACGGTGATCTCTACCACTACCACCATGATCTGGAAACACCAGGCGAGCGAGCACACCATTCTGGAGCCGGACAGGGCAATCCTGCTGGAAAAGGCGCAGGCCGGGCTGAACAAATACGGTCACCTCACTTTGGTCTCGGGCTTGCGAGAAGCCGAAGGCAAGCTGGTG
>CAZBJW010000296.1:0-4442 GCA_964492135.1 uncultured Anaerolineales bacterium | reverse complement strand
CCGTAGGCCAACCCCACGCTGGTGGCGCGCACCGTCCTGCCCGTCAGGGCCAGCGCCAGTGACCGACAGGCGCTGAATGATCCCCTCAAGAAGAACGACGCCGAGAGTAACGGCAGGGTCTGGGCCCTCAAGAAGATGACCAACGAGGCCAGGACCAGGCCCTGTCCGACGATGAACCCAGCCACGCCCTCGGAAAGCCTTCCGAGCACCACCCCGAGCACCGTCGCCCCGAGGGCGTAGACCGAACCCAGGAACCCAATCCACGGGAGTTCTAGTCCGACCACCTCCTGCAGATAATTGGGAGCGAAAGGCTGTCCGAGATACAGGGCAAAGAAAATGAAGACCGCGAGCGCTGAGATGAGCAGCAGACTCCTGTTGGAGGAGATCTCCTGAAAGCGAGAGCCAGCTAGGCTCTGGTCCACGGGCTGCTCCCTGACCCCCGCAACGGCGAGCGTCGACAGCCCGTAGAATAGACCCGCAGCGAGGAAGACCGGTGCAAAACCCGCCCGCTCTCCGACCCAGCCTCCGATCGTCGGGAAGACAATCAGGCCCACGGCGAAGGCTGAGTAGAGCATAGTGAAGATGCGGTTGAGGTCCTTGTGTGACGTCCCGTGCGCGACGTAGGCGTGAATTGCAGGTAGGCAACACGCCGAGCCGTAGTAGAGAAGGAATCCCATGATAGACTGGCGCCAGTCACGCGCAGCGGCCAATAGCAGAACGGACACGGTGCCTGCCACGGAGCCGCCCAGTATGGTCTTCTTTCGACCATACCTGTCAGCCAGGATCCCCACAGGAATGAATCCCAACACCATCAGCACAGGAGCCAGGGACAGCACGAACCCGATCTGCAAAGACGTGGCCCCCAGGCTCTTCACGTAGAGAGGCTGGATGTAGTACCACATCCCCTCGCCGCTGCCCCACAGGCCCATCGACAACATGATCAGGGAATTGTCTCGGCTCAGGCCAAAGAAGGATCGGTGCCTCGACTCAGAAAGCACGTCGCCAGGGCTCCTTGCCCACACCCTGACGCGGCGGGGGCTTTAGTCTGGCGAAGATCCTCGCGTGGCGATCAGAGGCAACGCAGCGCGAGGGGCAGGAAAGACGGTACCGTTCGCGGAGAAATCGACGGACTAGAGCACGTGCTCGCTGGAAGGGGTTGTCCACCAGGTGGAGGCTGGCGACCATGACCACCGTGCTGTGCACGAGACAGTCACAACGGCTACGTTGCACAAACTCCTCAGCTCGGGGTGACCGTACTGGCGCAGGCGTCGGCTACGACCTCTGCGCCTCCATGATCACCACTTCTCCCGGCCACAGTTCTTGGAAGCGCTCGGCATCGGCGCGCGTGCCCACGATGCCACCCCAATGCATCGGAATCACCGTCTGGGGCTTGATCTTGTTGGCAGCCTCCACCGCCTCTTCCGCCGTGGCGACATAGACCCCGCTCACCGGGAGCATAGCGATGTCGACCTCCAGTCCCTCCATCTCAGGGATGGGGTCGGTGTCGCCGGCATGATAGATTCTCTTACCCTCGACACCCAGGATGAAGCCCACCCCTCCGGCCTCACGCGGATGGAATCGCTTGTTGACGTTATAGGCGGGCATGACTTCGATGGTAACATCGTTTACGGCCACGCTATCGCCAGCCTTGACGAATCTCACATCACCCTTCAGCTTGCCTCGGCAGTTCTCGGGGGCGAAGATGATCGTTTGGTCTGCCTGTATCTTAGCCACATCCTCAGGGCTGCAATGGTCATGGTGATCGTGCGTAATGCAGATGATGTCGGCAGGTTCAGGATCGCCGGCCAGCTCAAACGGGTCCAGGTAGATCGTTTTCGAGGCCGCAATCTTGAACGCATCATGACCCAACCAGGTGATTTTCTCCAACATGCTACCACTCCTCCAAGGACGCTTTTTCCCCCAGATTCTAGCACAGCACAGATGCGATCTGCCACTAGCGACGATCGGAAGGAGGCGATGGGCAAGCATGAAGTCGGCAAGCGTGACCGGGCCGGCGACATGACTGCGGATTTGCCAAATCAGGCCCCGCGACCGGGAAGGGAAACTTACAGGTGTGACCTACCCCTTCGTCTTGTGGGTACCGGAGCCTCAAGGAGATTGTAGCTACATCGGGCATGGTTGACAAAGAGGCTGAAAGATTCCGTTCGACCGTCGACGGGGACTCAGAGGTGTGCTATACTGGGGACGATCGGGTTGGACTCCCTACAGATACGAAGGAGAGAGGGGATGTGAAGAAGCATTGGCTGAGAGGGTCATTGTTGGGTGTGAGCATGGCGTTGCTGCTGAGCGGCGGTGTGGCACTTGCGGGAAGTGTGCATGTAAGGGTAGACCAACCCTGCTTTGAATGCGTGTCCTGGGATGAGCGCGCCATTCCAGAAGACAAGATGGTCGAGCTGACCTTAAGCGGCTATGACCCTGGCGAGGATTTGTATGTCCGACTGACCATGGCGGGTGAGTTGTGGGGCGAAGGCTACTTCCGTTCACCACTAACTGGCCCCCCCTGCGGGGTTCAATTGGTCGTACGTTGCGAAGACCTCGCTGTCGGCCACCACTACGCCTGTCAGGCCAACGCTCTTGGAACAGGATTCAACGCTGAGGTTGACCCACCGACTCCGTTCGCGCTGTACGGCGAGTGGATTTGGAGAATAGAGCAGAATGGCGAGGCCGACCAGGTCAGCTTCCTCTTCGCTGAGGACTGCGCTGCGGCGATGTTCGTACCCGAAGCAGGCTCGATTCTGCTTCTGGGCGGCGGTCTTGCTGGTCTGGCAGGGTACGCAACGGTTCGCTGGAGGACGAGAGAGTAGAGCACTGAACATCACCTGGACGCCAGAAGGGCTGTCCCTCTGCGGGATGGCCCTTTCTGTTGGGGCAAGAACGTGGCTTCGCTCCTCTACTTCACAGGAAAACAGCAGCGGAGCCTCAAAAGTATTCTGGCAACGACAGCCATCCTGGGCAGTCGACGCCCTCTAACCTTGCCCAATCCATCGCTGATGGAGAAGCGCCAGCGTGGTCGAGGGGTTTGACTTTCGGGGTTCGGCTCCAGCACTGCTTCCAGGCAGCGGCGCTTCTCTTCGAGGTCGTGTGCTTCGGCCGGCACCCAGACCCAGGCGCGGATCACAAGTGGGCGGGGTGCCGGAGGTGGCGGACTATGAACCGGCCTAACAGAGTTCGGAACTTGTCCAGCGCAGGCTGCACCAGTCCCTGGTATGGAAAAGCCCCGTCCCGTCTCCAATACTCCTCAAGTCCGTTTTCCAGCTTGCCTATTGCACAACAATGTCCAAACTGAAGGGGCGATCCAGAGTAGCAACAGGGGCCGCACTTGCGGCCCCTTCGGGTCACTGGTTGATGGCCAGGTTACTTCTTGCGTTTCCGCCCTTTGAGTTTGATCTTACCGCAGTCCAGAAAATCATCGTAGTCCAGACCAGCCAACTCCAAGATCCTGTCGAAAGTGCCCTTAGGCACTTCTGTCTCCCCTATGGGCACTACAGTGACATCGTGCCCTTTTCCACCCGGTCTCGGCCTTTTGAGTGTTTGATGGTTCTTTCCCGCTCTTCCATGCACTTCAAAGCCACAACGCAGCAAGGCCTTGATGATCTCGTCACTGGAGAATAGGCGCTGCTTGCTCATGTAGTCATGCGCACGCCGCGTGTAACGGCATTACGGTGGGCCGAATAATGCTACCAACTCGGAATTTGGCTCTGCGCACCTCCAGTTCGGCCGGTTCGTAAGAGAATACTCGTATTCCCTTCTCTTTCAACACTTGCCGACATTCCCCCAAATCCTCCAGAGTGTTGAGGTATACCTCGGTCGCGTCTGTCAGATTCTCGAGGGCCTCTTCCTTGGTACGCCCGAAACTGGAGGTGCCCAATTCCAAGCAGTATGACACCTGAAACTCGCCCTCAGGCTCGACGACAAAGGTCAAGATTACATATTCCACCTTACCCCTCCGCCTCTTCTGCTCTTCAGATACATTATACACCAAATGCCTTATAACAAACCTTAAAGTTGATAACAGGTAATAGTCTATGTGTCGTTCTCGCTTGACAGGAATAACATGATATGTTATAGTTTCTCTGTGGAGGTGGAAAATGAATACCGGTGATGCCATTGATTATCTTCAACAGAAGGTCCGTTCCTACGAGGCCAGGATTAGTGAACTTCAAGCCCAACGAGATGCGCTGGAGGCCGCCATCAGAGAGACTCAAGCACAATTGAACTCAGCCCAGGTGCTGTTGAAGGACGAACTGCAAGCTGCCAGGAACGCCAGTGGCGCGGAGATATCATCATTTCCACTCGGTGCGAGACTAGCGAATCTCAATCTCACGCAATCGATCTTCGAGATCATCAACTCCAGTCCGGGCCCTATTCATGCCGATCAGGTACTGAAGAAACTTCGCGAGGCCGGAAAGGCTCCTCAGGGG
>CAZBJW010000295.1:0-4476 GCA_964492135.1 uncultured Anaerolineales bacterium | reverse complement strand
GTGTAGATGACCTCCATACCAGCATCGCGCAGGATACGGGCTACAACCTTCGCACCGCGGTCGTGCCCATCCAGGCCAGGCTTGGCGATCAACACGCGTATCTTCTTGTCCGGCATAGGACCTCCTCCGGTGACCATCCAACCGAAGATTATACTGCAAACGCCACTGGTTGCCAATCACTTAGTGGTCTACTATAATAGCCGCATGCTCAGCACCCAGAAGAAGTGGCTGGAGTACTCGCTTCCCGTCATGGAGAAGATGCGAAAGGAGTTGGCCGCCACAGACGCCGTCCTGCTGGGGGCGCGAAGCGGGGCCAGCTATACGAAGTCGCAGGAAGGTCAGGGCGAGTTCGCGCTGGAATACTTTGACGAATCTTACCTCGTCAGCTACCCCCAGTTTGAGGCTCGTGACAAGGCCACCGGAAAGGAATGCCCGCCCGGGCTCCTGTTCCTTTTTCTCCACTACCTCCACGCCGCTGACGGCACGGCACTGGCTGACCGTTGGATCGGCTATCGAGAACTGCCTGATGGTATGTTCTACAGCCAGGCGTTCCAGGGGCATTCAGGAGCCCGTCTGGTCAGCACCTTCGCTAACGACCTCGCCAGATTCAGAGAGGCGGCGCTGAGAGCAGGCGGCGAGACGTTATCCTTTGGAGACGCCGCCTTCATGTTGCGAGCTCTGCCCCGGGTGCCATTGGCCATCGTCTACTGGCTTGGCGATGAGGAGTTCCCACCCAACGCCAGCGTGCTCTTCGATGCGTCCGCGGGTCACTCCCTATCCACAGACGCGCTGGCTGTGTTGGGAAGGGAACTCTGCAGCAAGATCATCGCTCAGAGCCAGGAGCGCGGCGAATAGTCAATGAAGCGGCGCCTCGTCGGTCTATCTCTCCTTGCGCTCCTGTTATACACCGTGGGAACTGCCTCACCTGCCTCCTCAGTTAGAAGCTCGAAGCACGATTCTGCCGCCCCCGGCCAGGAAACCTCGCCGGGCTCTGACCATAGACCTGGTGTTGTCCTGGTCAAACTCGGCAGCCAGGTTTCCGCAAAGCAGGCGACTGACTTGTTGGAGGTGCCTGGATTGGTGATGCTAGGGGAGATAGCGGACCTGCGAGTGCAGCGGGTGGGCGTGCCCCCGGGGCAAGAGGAGGCCATGGTTGACCTGCTGAGCAAAGACCCGCGTGTGGAATACGCCGAACTCGACCACCTGGTCCTCGCGACTCTCATCCCCAACGACACAAGCTACAGCCTTCAGTGGGGCCCCTCGAAGATCCAGGCACCCGCGGCCTGGGATGTGACGGTCGGAAGCTCGGATATCATCATCGCCATAGTAGATACGGGCGTCGATTTAGACCATCCAGATCTGAACGGCAAGATCGTATCGGGGTGGGATTTCGCCAACGATGATCCCATTGCCCAGGATGACCATGGACACGGGACCCACGTCGCTGGTATAGCCACAGCGGAGACCAACAACAGTCAAGGCGTGGCAGGAATCTCCTGGCAGGCCCAAATCATGCCCGTGAAGGTACTGGACAATGAGGGCGAGGGTTCCTATAGCGACGTGGCTGAAGGGATACTGTGGGCCTGCAACCATGGAGCCAAGATCATCAACCTCAGCCTGGGCGGATCCGCCTACTCATCCACGTTCGAAGACGCTGTGAACCAGGCATATGGCAGTGGATGCCTCATGGTGGCCGCCGCTGGAAACGGTTATGGAAACGGGGTTGACTATCCCGCGAGGTTTGCTGCGGTGATGGCGGTAGCAGCCACCGATCAAAACGACATCAGAGCAGGGTTCTCCGACTATGGCCTCGAAGTCGAGGTGGCGGCACCGGGAGTAGACATCTACAGCACGCTGTGGAATGACAAGTACGGGTGGAAGAGCGGCACCTCGATGGCTGCTCCCCATGTCGCTGGCCAGGCAGCCCTGGTCTGGTCCGCCTGCCCCTACTTAACCCATGAAGAAGTACGGACCGTCATTCAGAGTACTGCAGACGACCGCGGTCCTGCAGGCTGGGATGTGTACTATGGATTCGGTCGCATCAATGCCCTCGCCGCCGTCGAAGGCATCTCCCTCTCCCCCATACTGGCCGTCGACCCCGGTCAGATGATCTTCCTGGCCGATGAGAACACCGGGCCGTGGCCCCAGACACTCTTCATCGCGAACGACGGTCCGTGCGGCTCCCTGAGCTGGGTGGTGACGGACGATGCAGCTTGGCTGGACGCCGATCCCCTCTCGGGGCAGGCCTCAGCGTCCCAGCTCGGCCAAACCACCGTCACGCTGGACAAGAGCGTCTTGACGGCGGGGAACACTTATCTGGCGACGATCACGATCAGCAGTGGAACACTGGGCGTACTGCAAAGCCCGCAGACCGTGCACGTGGAGTTCGTCTACTCCGACACGCCTCTCGAGAAGGCGTTCTTCCCACTGGCCATGGCCGATTGATCCCCGACACCGTGGGTAGGACACGAGACAGTCTCAAGGCCCCCGGAACCATACCCCTGACCGCCAGCCTCCTGCTGTTGCTGATTTGCTTCCTCTGGGGAGCGAACATGATCGCCATCAAGATAAGCAACCAAGGTATCCCACCGCTCCTGGCAGCCACACTCAGGTCAGCCTTGGCTTTCCTCCTTCTCTTCGCGTATGCCTACCCCAAAGGCCAAAAAGTGCTCTTTCCAACCCGCGACCTCGGGCATGCTGCGGCCATAGGTGTGCTGTTCGGACTGGACTTTCTCTTTCTCTACTGGGGACTGGAGTACACGCTTGCTTCCAGAGGTATCATCTTCCTGTACATGCACCCTTTCTGGGTAGCCCTCGGTGCCCATTTCCTCCTCCCGAACGATCGGTTGACCTCGGTCAAAGGAGCAGGCCTCATTCTGGCCTTCGCCGGGATCATCCTCGTCTATGGCGCGCGATCAGAAACCCTGCCGCCCCTCTACTGGCTGGGTGATCTCATGGAGCTGTTGGCGGGCGTATTCTGGGCCGCAACCACTCTCTACATCAAGAAAGTGAAGCACATCCGGAAGTTGAGCCACTATCAGACACTCTTTGCCCAGCTCTCCTTTTCCATCCCGCTCCTGGCCGCTGGCTCGCTGATATTCGAGCGGGGCCAGTCGCTTTCGCTCACTGCCCCGGTGCTGGGAGCTTTTGCCTTCCAGTGTGTGGTGGTCGCGTTCCTCAGCTATCTCCTCTGGTTCCGGATGATTCACCACTTCTCGGTGAGCCGGCTTTCCGCTTTCACATTCCTCGCCCCTCTGTTCGGCGTCCTTCTCGGAGGCCTCATTCTTGGGGAGCACATACCGCTCTTGCTGTGGGTGGGGCTGCTGCTGGTTGGTCCAGGCCTCTATCTCGTCAATCGACCCGAGACGGCTTCTGAGGAGACATGAGCCGCGAGGGGATGCACCCTCCGGATGCCTCACCCAATCCGCAGGGCGCGTCTAGGCGTGACGGGCATCCACAAGGGAACGGCTTCAGTAGGGGAATCCAACCTCGAGGGCGCTGAGACCATGCGCCTGTAGAAACTCCTCACGGCTGGGAATGAAGCGATTCGACAGAAGGTCCATCGCGGTATTCGTGGCACGATTCTCACATTGGCGATAGTGCTCCCCTTGAGTATCGCCAGAGTGGACTTCTGCGAAGATGTGACAGAGGCACTTCTCCTCCAGCACTGAGACGTAGATGGTGAAGGAGAGGTGCATTTCCTCGGCACCGTCCGGAACCGCCATCTCGTGCAGCCGGTCATAGATACCCCGCAGTTGATCGGCTGTACTCTCGTCGATCCTGGTTGCTGCCCCCAAGAGGCGCATGTCATGCACCTGCGCCACCAGAGTGACAAACTCCTCGAGGTATTCCATCACCTCCGTCGCCACTGCGGGGCGAGGCACGGTCGTGTCAGTGGGCGATGGGGCTTCCGTGGGGGTCGGCGAGGCCGTTGGCGACGGCGTGGCGGCGGGAGTTGGACTGCTCGGCGCCGTATCCGTGGCTTGTGGCGTGGGGGTGGCGCTGTTCTCAGGCATTGGCGTCGGCGATACCACGGCAGTCACGGTCGCTGGCGGGCTGACTCTTGACGTGGAGGTGGAGGTAGGCGTAATCAAGACAAAGGGTGTACGAGTGCTGGTCGCCGGAGGATTGGTCGCGGTCGGTAGCAGCCTAAAGAGGGCCCAGAAGACGAGCAGAACCGCAGACAGAAGGATCAACAACGTCGTCCTTTGACGACCGCTCATGGTCAACCTCGATGGCAGCTAACGCCTGCGCGAATTGGACCTGCACTTCAGACCGGTCCGCGCGGTCCCATTATAGCACAGGCGCCCTAGCCCGCCAAACCTCGACGGTAGCCTCATCAGAGCAGGCACGCTCAGGGGAGGTCCTTCGCCAGGGACTAGGAACACGCCTCGCGCTCGTTCCGCGAAATCGCGCCCACACGCTTGCCTTCGGTCGTAAGACGGGATTGCCACCCAGAGGAGCTGCCACGTGGGG
>CAZBJW010000294.1:3242-4532 GCA_964492135.1 uncultured Anaerolineales bacterium | reverse complement strand
CCGAGCATCTGCCACAAGGGCAGCAATTCCTGGGCCTGTGCTGGCGTCACAGCGTGGGCTGTTTCTTCCAGCATCAGCGTCCCTACTGGTAGTTTCATAGACAACGGCATCTCGGTATCATCGGATAGTCGCGCACGCGGGGTCCGAGCCGCAGGCGCGGTATCAGCCGCGCCGCTGGGTGTGGCTATCGTATCGGCTGCGCCACCCCCGCAGGCCACCAAGCCGACGATCAAGGGTAGCAAACCCAAGATAACTGTTGCTCGTAGCATGTTTCCTCCCTATGTCAGACTTCGGCGGCTCGGGTCTCCAGTAGCCCGATAACCTCTTCCGTCAGGCCCAGATCAAAGCCCATTCCAGCTCCAGTGCGCCCGGCCATCGCAGTGGCCTGCTCCTCTGCATTGAGGTCGCCCATGGCGCCAGGGCCCATTAGCATGCCCTCTCCTCCGCCTTCAGGCATCGGCATCATGCCCACGTCGGGCGGGCCAAGACCGCCTCTCTCTCCCTCATCGCTTGCGGAGTCATCTCGCCGCCCCATACCAAGCTCTTCAAACAGCGCCTGCATGTCATCCAGGCTCATCTCCTCGATGGCCGCCAGTTGCTCTGGCGTCATCGCTTCCTGGATCTGATCGAGAACCGCTTCAATCTCCACCTGGGAGGCGGTGCCACTCTCCTGCAAGGCCCGGAGCATTTGCCACAGGGGTAGTAATTCCTTCGCCTGTGCTGGCGTCACCTCGTAGGCGGTTTCCTCCAACATGAGGGTCCCCACCGGCAGTTTCATGGACAGTGGCATCTCAATATCATCGGACAGTCCAGCACGGGTGGTCCGATCCGCATCGGCGGTCTCACCCGTATCGCCGACCGCGCTGGTCGTATTGCCCTGGTCACCCCCACAGGCCGCCAAGGCGACTATCAGCACTAGCGAGCCCACGATCATTGTTCTCCGTACCATGTTTCCCTCCTCGTCCGATTGTTGCTTGTCTGTCGCTCACTCGTGCCGGAGCGCTTGGATAGGGTCAAGTTGCGAGGCTCGGTTGGCGGGGAAGAAACCGAAGAAGACCCCCACAGCGGCCGCCGAGCCAAAAGCAAGCAGAATCGAAGGCAGCACGACTACCGTGCGCATGTCGCTGGTTCGACCGAAGAGCCAGGAACCACCCGCGCCAGCTACCACGCCCACCAGGCCTCCCACCAGGCTCAGGGCCAGTGCCTCCACGAGGAATTGCAGGCGGATGTCCGACGGCGCGGCCCCCACCGCCTGGCGGATGCCGATCTCGCGGGTGCGCTCGGTTACGC
>CAZBJW010000294.1:0-3232 GCA_964492135.1 uncultured Anaerolineales bacterium | reverse complement strand
CCCCAGGCCAATGCCCAGCATGCCCCCCAATACGCAGATCAGCAGTGACTCGATCAGAAACTGCAGCAGTATGTCCCGCTTGAGCGCGCCGATCGCCTTGCGGATGCCGATCTCGCGCGTGCGCTCGGTGACGCTGACCAGCATGATGTTCATGATACCGATGCCGCCCACCAGCAGGGAGACACTGGCCACCCAAGCCAACAGGGAGCGGAAGGCGGCCGTTGTGGCCTCCTGAGTCTCGATGATGTCCTCCTGGGTATAGATGGTGAAGTCCGGATCTTCCAACTCTGTGATGTCGTGACGTCGGGTCAGCAGCGCGTCAATCTGCGTAATGGCCTTATCCATCGTATCCTTGCTCTGCGCCTGGACATAGATGGTCATCACCATGTCGCCGAACCGGCGGCTGAAGCTGAAGCGCTGGAAAGCAACGGTAAGGGGAACATAGACTCGCTGATCGTAGTCGGTCTGACCCACCAGCCCCTTCTCTTCCATGACGCCGACCACCGTCAGCCTCACAGTGCCTACGGTGATACTTTGGCCGATGGGATCAGCGTCTCCGAAGAGGTCTTGTGCTGTGGTGTAGCCCAGCACGGCAACTTTTCCTTTGCGGTCCAGGTCCTGCTGAGAGAAGAAACGGCCATCGGCCAACTCGACACCGCGGACCTGTGGAAAGTCCGGCATGGCCCCGATGACATCCGACTCGATGGTCGCCGAGTCAGCCCGGACGACCTGATCCATGGCCATCTGTTCCGCGACCACGCCGCTTATCCCACTCACTTGCTCGCGTATAGCCAGAGCATCCTCGTAGCTTAATCCCTGGCTCACCCCCCGAGCGGCTTGGGGGCCCATGCGCTCCCCTCCAAAGCCACGGCTGACCATGATCAGATTAGACCCCAGGCCTGCGATCCTGTCGGCGATCGTCGCCTCGGTGCCAGCGCTAACGGCCATCATGATGATCACTGCCGAGACCCCGATGATGATCCCCAGCATGGTCAGGAATGAACGCACCTTGTTGACCGCGATTCCTTCCCAGGCTACTCTGATCGTCTGCCACAAACTCATCTCACGCCTCCTCGGCGTCCACCACGCGCCCGTCTAGAAGGTTCACAATGCGCTGCGCTTGCGCGCCCAGGCCCGGCTCGTGGGTGATCATGACAATCGTGCGGCCCCGCTCGTGAAGCCCAAGCAGAACATCGACGATCTCCTGGCTGGAGCTGGTGTCCAGGTTGCCCGTCGGCTCATCGGCCAGAATCATGAGCGGCTCATTCACCAGTGCCCGCGCGATGGCGACTCGCTGCTGCTCCCCACCCGACATCTCGTTGGGTCGATGATCGGTGCGATCCCCAAGCCCCACCGCTTCCAGAGCCTGCCGGGCCAACTCGTCCCTTTCGGAAGCGCTCCGCCACCCCTGACGGCTGTACAGCAGTGGTAGCATCACGTTCTTGAGGGCAGTGCTGCGAGGCAGAAGGTTGTAGGACTGGAATACGAATCCGATCTGGCGGTTGCGAATGCCAGCCAGCTGCGTCCTGTTCAACCTGCTCACGTCCTCGCCGCCCAGCCAGTACTGCCCCCTAGAAGGTCGGTCCAGGCAACCCAGGATGTTCATCAGAGTGCTCTTGCCCGAGCCCGAGGGTCCCATGATGGCCACGAACTCCCCTTCGTCGATGGTCAGGTTGACACCGTCCAGCGCGTTTACGGTCGCTGCCTCTCTCCCATAGACCTTGGTTAGGTCTTGCACTTCGATCAGATGTTCGTTCATTCGCCTACTCCGTGGCCACGATGCCGGTGGTGACCTCATCTCCCTGCTCCAGGCCGCTGATGATCTCGGCGTAGGCGTAGTCCATGAGTCCGACTTCCACCTGACGCATCTGGGGTTCGCCGTCCACCATGACGAACACCGCGTACTGGCCGGGGGCGAGTTGCCGCAGGGCCTCCACGGGCACCAGCAGCGCGTTCTCCGCACGCCCCGCGATAACCTCCACGCTGGCGTTCAGCCCGCTTGGCAGCGGCCAGTGTGAGTTGCCGTGTGCGTTCTCCAACGTGGCCACGGCCTGAATGGTCGGCGCGCCCTCCATCTCCAGCAGAACGGGATCTACGCGCACCACGTGGCCGGTGAAGGTGTAGTCGGGCAAGGCGTCGAAGAGCACCTCTACCTCATATCCGATGGCGATCAGATCCAGGTCGGTCTCGTCCAGGTAGAGCTCCACAAGAGGTTCAGACAGATCAGCCAGGGTCACCACGGCGGACGTGCCTACCATCTCCCCTGCCGAAGCCTCCACCGACGTAACAGTCCCCGCGAATGGCGCCGTGAGAACCGTATCCTCCAGCGCCATCTGGGCGGACTCCAGATTGTGGCGGGCTTGGTCCACGTTCAGTTGGGCTGTCTCCAGGTCTTCAGCCGTTGCTCCATTCAGCAGGGAATTGAGGTTTGACTGAGCCTGAGCGACGCTGGCCTGTGCAGCAGCGATTTGCTCCTGAGTGGGACCAGCTACCGCGATTTCGTAGTTGGCCCTGGCCTTGTCATAGGCCGCCGTGGCGGACCACAAGTCCATGGCCTGAGAGGACGAGGCGGCATCCGGCCGCCAGGAGACCTTGTCGTAGGCGGACTGGGCCTGCTGTAATTCTTTTTCAGCCGTAGCCAGGTCGGCCTGGGCGATGATGATCTCCTGTGCGGAGGGACCGTTGAGCAGGTCTTCCAGGGCCTCCTGTGCACTGGTTAACTGGAACTGGGCCGCCGCCAGGTCCGCCGCATCCGGCGTCCCGGTCAGGTCCGCTAGTTGAAGCTCAGCCAGCCTCAGGTCGATTTCAGCCTGGGCCACCTGAGACTGCGCGTCAGTGCTTTCGAGGCGGGCCAGCACATCCCCCGCCTGTACCTGATGTCCCACTTCTACCAACACTTTGGCCAGACGATCGCCGCTGCTGAAGCTCAGATCCACTTCCCTATTGGGGATCAGAGTGCCGGTGCCACCGGCCGCGACGACCAGATTACCCCTGCGCACCGTAGCTGTCTGGATCGTCTCCTCTCCGTTGACGGTCTGCGCCTGGGCGTACTGTGTATAGTAGTACCAGCCGCCCACCGTGGCTGCAATCGCGGCTAGGGCAAGAATAGCGACGATAACCACACCCCTGTCTCTGAACAAAGAACTCACAGCACTCATCCTTTACTTTACCCTCGCAATCCCCACGTATGGGGAGAATCAGTCCTTTTGCAACACTGACTGCACCATCAAGG
>CAZBJW010000293.1:0-4568 GCA_964492135.1 uncultured Anaerolineales bacterium | reverse complement strand
ACCTGAGGGTGCTCAAAGGCCCACATCACAAGCGCCTTGACCGCCTCTGTGGCATATCCTTGGTTTCGGAACCTGGCGAGGACAGAGTAGCCGATCTCCACCGAGCCATCGGCAGCCGGGGGACCTTTGAACCCCCCGTCGCCGATGAGGACACGCTCCCCAGTGGTCTCGTCCCACCAGATGAAGTACCACGACCACCAACCGACTTGGTGGGGATCTTCCCGCAGCCGCTGACCCATGGATCGGATGGCCTCGCCACCATCGAATTGAGCCGGCCGGATCTTAGGGACATGGGCGCCCAGGAGGCGGCCTAGTTCCGCAGGGCCGGCGAGGTGAGCGTGAAGAAGTTCAGGTGTGCTGGCGATCAATTCCAGGCGGTCCGTCCTTAGTTGAAGGGGTGCATCTTTGGCTGACATGTGTTCCTCTGGTAGCGCGTTTGCGCGAGACGATGGCTAGCCTTTGGTGAACAGGCGGCGCAGCGCTTTTCCTGCCCGTCGCGTCACGCCCGCCCACGTCCGACAATCTGCCCCTCGTCCTATGGGTGTGTGGTCATGGTTACTGTGCTCAAGGGGAATACGGAGTCGAGGCCGCCGCATCTTGTCTGTTCGACGCAACGCGGCACTTTGGAATCCGCGGCGGCGAACCAGGTTCTCCGACCAGTTGGTCACTTTCAAGGCACGGGGAGGCGCGCGATGTTCAACCATACCTGACGCGATCTCCGCTGTGCACCGATCGCACTGAGGCCACTTCAATAAGGGCAAGAGACTGACAAGCTTGAACAGCAGGGTGGGAACAGCCAGTGGCGTGGCTCGTTTTCCAGCTATCACAGACGCTTGGCAATCGTGCGGCGGTACTCTGGGAAGTAGCGACCGATGACCATGAGATCGAAGGATCTCAAGATGGACTCCTTGGGTTCGCGTTCCAGGAGGAACTGGAAGGACTCCCTCACGAGGGCTTCGGGACTCGCCTTGTCCCCGACCAGATCCTCGTAATCGGCCACTCGGAGCGTCACCCGGTGACGAGTCTCTGTTCGTCCTTCTCTGACCGTCACCCGGAACTCGTAGCTGTCCTGGCGCTGTGTCGTCTCGACCTGGATATCCGCCATGGTTGCTCTGAACCTCCTATTCTCAACACGGGCTGCAGATGAACTCAGTGGTGTCCGACTTTCACCCCTCCCAACGAAGATTCCTCGCTATGTCTTGGGGATGCACAGGTCATCGGGCCCTTGTTCGGAGATCTTGATCTCTGGTTCGTTCTCTGCGATGAGATCTCTGACTATTCCCGCCCACTTGACCTTCTTTCGCACGAGATGAATGTGTTCGTCATCACTCACCCACGGTTGATAGAGGCTTTGTCCACCCCCTGCCGATAGGGCGGGGCCCGGCTCGAACTTGAAGTAGCACGGCGAACAGACCCTGGCAACCTCTGAGGCATCGTAGAATCTGTTGAATCCGCCAAACGAGATGGAGGTGTAGATGTAGAAATCCAAGGGCATATTCACGGCCTTTCTGATGGAAGCCAGCTGAGGCAGCGTTAGGTCGCCGGGTGGATTGAAAGAGCTGGCTCCCAGTTCCTCCAGAAGCCTACCGCCGGCCGCCGAGCTGTGGGAAGTCCAGACAGATATCTTCAGGGCCACATCCGTGGGGAAACTCCCCTGATGCTGCATCCTCTTGACGAGCCAGAGGAGACCTTCGTCCACCAGCATGAAACCCCTGATCCCTGAATCATACATGCGCATCATATCCGCGATCACCTTTCGCAGTTCGTCTGAACCGCGATGATGCATTCCAGAGCGCATGCCTTCGGAAGAAGCATACTGCCTGCCAATATCCCACCCGTTGCGAGGACCGGGCACTGCCACCACTTCCATCTTCTCCTCGGCGGCCATCTGAGCAAAGGCGCGAAGCTCCCCCTCATCGAAGAGGATTCCGCCCTGGACCAGGGAAATGAGCCTATGTACCGGCACGTTGCGCCGGCGCCTCTCGTCGACCAGTGCCTCCAGAACCCTTGGGCCTTCGACACCGGAGATCTCGATACGATAGGATCCCCCATCGGGGAAACGCTTGTCGCTCGATGGGAGATCGTAGGCATCCCTCCCAGGTATACCGGCTTCTTCCATCGCTTCCGATACTCGGTTCAGCTTCATTTCGTGGTACCTCCTACTGTCGATTGGTGGGCTGACTTTGTGCTCAGTGCGTGGGCAGGCAGCGACGATATGGAATGCCGGCTGCCTAGGGCAGGATTTTCCCCGGATTAAGGATCCCCTGGGGATCCAAGAGGGCCTTGATCTGTCGCATCAACTCCAGGCTAGCGCCGTGCTCGCGCTGCATGAACGGTTGCTTCCCGATTCCAATGCCATGCTCGCCGGTGCAGGTTCCGTCCAGTTCCAGGGCGCGCGAGACAATGGCCTCATTGGCCTTGGTGATCTTCTCCCAACCTTCTTCGTCTGAGGCGTCGCCCATGAAGACGATGTGGAGATTGCCGTCCCCCGCGTGGCCGAAGGGATACCCAGCCACTCCGAAGTCGCGTATCACGTCGGCGGTGTATTCCAGGATCTCGGGGTAGCGGGAGATGGGGACGGCGACATCGGCCACGAAAGGGTCAGCGCCCGGGTGGGTGTGTTTGATGCTTTCGTATGTCTCGTAGCGAGCCTCCCATAGCTCGTTGCGCTCATCTATGCCCAGCCCTGACTGAAAGGAGAGCGCGCCCGCCTCCTGGCACAACTCCTCCACGGGACCCAGGTCCTGCTCCAGGGCTACCTCGCTCGCGCCATGGAACTCCATGAAGAGCGAATGCTCCTCCCTCAGTCGCAGCCCCCGGTCGCGGTTGAGCATCCGGACCAGGTCTGCGGTGAGGATCTCCAGCGCCGCGGGGGAGAAGCCCCAGCGCATGATCTGGAAGACTGCCTGGGCGGCTGCTTGGAGGGCTGGAAACGTCGCTATGCCCGCCGAGAAATGGGAAGGTATGCCCGCCAGGCGGAGGCTGGCCTGAGTGACGATGCCCAACGTCCCTTCCGAGCCGACGAAGAGGCGCGCCAGGTCGTATCCCGACGAACTCTTCGTGGCGAGACTGCCGATCTCGATCATCTCCCCTTGGGCCAGCACGACGGTCATCTTGAGAACGTAGTCCTTGGTAGCACCGTACTTGATGGTGCGCACCCCGCTGGCATTGTTGGCGATCATGCCACCGATGGTGGCACCAGCGCCGGGGTCTGGGGGGAAGAAGAGGCCATTCCGCCCGAGGGTCTTGTTCAGGTCCCTGTACCCCACTCCTGCTTCGACCACGGCCACGAAATCTTCCGGGTGGATCCCTATGATGCGGTTGAAACGCTGCATGTCGACGACGATGCCGCCGAAAAGGGGAACGGGATTGCCCTCGATGCTGGTGCCGGCGCCGCGCGCGGTGACTGGTATCCTGCGAGGATTCGCGATTCCGAGGATGGCGGAGATCTCCTCCGCTGACCTGGGCCTGACTACCACCTGCGGAGGAATCTGGGGAGTGTAGTAGGACTCATCTCTGCTGGCCAGCCTCAAGGCCGAATCGCCTGTGGACAGGTTGTCGCCGCCCACGATACCCTCAAGTTCCTTCAGTTCCTTGTCAGAGCATTGACCCCAGTGCATATCGCCTCTCTCCCAGATAGTGTGCACAACAGGTCTTCGTACGTCGCGGGATTCGATCCGCATCCCTCGATACCCTGCTTCATAGTGCTACGCAGATTCTCAGTATGCTATACTCTGGCAGGCTGCGGACGCACGAGTGACGAAGTCAGAGCACTCGCCCTAGACCATCAACCGAGCCCAACTATAAGTCAGGAGATGAAGACGGTCAACTTCAGTAGCGAGATCTGCGTTCGGCACATCACGGTGTGCAGGCGCAGGGTCTGTGGATCAAGACGGACTGTCGTTTTCCGTTGTCACACCATGGCCGAAACGGCATAATGTTCGTAAGGCCGTGGAGAGCTGCGGTTTGAAGGCCGCAGGGTGTGCAGAAGTCACCAAGAGGAGCTGGGACATTGACCCAGCATTCCCCGAGAGCACCGTGCAGCCACCTGCGCTGCGCGCCAGCCAGGGGCGCTGGTAGACCCGGCCGGGGTGCAAGCGTGGGCGATCGAATGGGCTACCGGACGTAGATGTCGATAATGTCGCGTAACATGCTCGCGGCGGACGGCATGGGCGTCGGTTCATCTATGGCGGCCATGATGGTGCCATAGATGTCGGTGTGGTAGACGACCCCCATCTGCTTGCGTCCCAGAGTGGATAGGAAGTGACCGGTAGGCATGAGAGTAGGCGAGACTCGCAGGTCGGCGCCACCGTCTGGCCGTCGTTCGGCGGTGGCTAGCAGTTTGTAGACCCGCCCAGCACCTCGTGCCTCCCTGATGTCGCCCATGCCCAGCCCGGTGATCCCAGTGCGGTCCACATCCTCCAGGCGGGCGGGGATCCCCATCACGGCGTTCACCATGATGACGAGTTTGGCTGCAGCGTCCCATCCTTCCAGGTCGAAGGACGGATCCGGTTCCAAGACACCCTCGGCGCGGGCGCGGTCTGTCGCCCTGTCCCAAGACAGCCCAA
>CAZBJW010000292.1:0-4635 GCA_964492135.1 uncultured Anaerolineales bacterium | reverse complement strand
GTAGTGACCTCCCCATAGACCATACCTGAAACGCTGTCCACGCCTGCCAGGTTGGCTAGCTCTTCGCCCAGACTCTCGTCAAGGATGCTAACCTGGGGGTCTATGGCGTTCGCCTGGGACACTGTCAAGTCGGCCCCACTGCCCGACCATAGCTCGGTATAACCTGCTATCAGTCCGTTGCTGACAGCTACGAGCGACACGATGGCAGCGACCCCTAAGCTGACAGCCACCAATGTCAAAATTGTCCGAGTTCTTCTCCGCCACAAGTTGCGAAAAATCATCTATTTCTGGCCTTTATTGCAATTAGGATGCATTAGCACATACATTATACCCTTCTGCTCTCCAGCTGTCAAGAAGCCTGCTCGCCGGGCAAGCATCCAGTTGTCCTGTCGGCGTAGAAAGCCACGCCCACTATCCCTGGGTCTGTATGAGCTCCGATCACGGGAGTGAACTCGACGATGTGGAATTGCACGGAATTGAACCGGCTCTGGAGCTTAGACCCCAATCGCTGCGCTTCATCTAGAGCATCGCCCTGAGCGTCGGCAGCGTGAACGCGACGCCGGCCCACCTGTTCCTCCACCGTCTCGACTATCTTCCTCACGGCTCGCCGCGTTCTGGCAATGGCCAGCAGGGTGACCCTGCCCCCAGACAAACTCAAGATGGGGCTGACCCTCAGCCTCGATCCCAGCAGGATCGCCGCCTGTCCGATCCGGCGCCCGCCATGACCAGGTCTGAGGTCGTCCAAAGTAGCGAGAAAGGCAACCCGAGGTATAAAGGCCTCGTCTGCAGCCGCAGCCTCAGCCAAGCTGCCTCCGCTAGCCGCCGTGCAGGCCACCTCGATAACGACGAAGCTCTTGGTCATAGCTGCCAACCGGGAGTCAATCACTGTTACAGGAACCGACGCCGCCTCGCGGACTGCCACACGAGTAACGCCAATCGCCCCTGTCAACTCCTCGGGGACGTGGATGGAAATGATGCCTTCGGCCTCCTCGCTCAGGCGAGCGTATAGCCTCACGAAATCCGCCAGAGAGGGATGTGACGTAGTGGGCAAAGATCCGTTCTGACCAAGCAGCCCGTAGAATTCGCCCGAGGCCATGTCCGCACCGTCCGCGTAGGTCCGACCATCCCAGATCCGCTGGGAGGGCACCACATGCATGTGGTATCTGTCCACTAACTCTGCTGGCACACCAGCAACGCTGTCGGTGACAACGGCGATCCTGCCCATGGCTACATCGTCTCCGGCCTTGGCCTCTTGGATCATCACGTGCCATCATCATACCAGACGCGTTACAGATCTGTCTCAATTGCAGGCACAACCTTCTCCAACAACCCTCCAACGCCGAGCGTTGGATTCAGCCCTCTGTGCACGGTCCTCGTTCCCGATTGTCCCCTTCGAGACCCTGATGGTCGCTGCCGCAGTAGCCGCCACACCACCCTTCAGGGGTCGCACGCACGCGGTGTCGCGCTCCCTTGAAATTCGGTCCTCGATTTAGTATACAACAGAAATCCCTCGGAAACATCATCCATGTGGGGGATTTCCTCATTGGCCAGGTGGCCAATGTTCTCCCGTGTCCCTCGGACCGCCGCTGTCGTCGGCCCTGCCCCTCACCCGCCCATCTTCGGCAAGGCATGCAAAAAGGGAGAGGCAGTGCACCTCTCCCCCAAATCCACAGTGGTCAGTGGCTCCGGCTAATCTGGGGCCTGCAGCCTGTATCCCTCCCCCGGCACTGTCACCACGTAAGACGGGTCCCGCCAGTCAGGTTCCACCTTCTGGCGCACGCGTTTCACCAACTCGTAGATAGCCCCCGGGCTGACACCCTCTCCCACGCCCCAGATTTCCTCTGCGATCTCGTCATAGGTGCATACCGCGCCTTCCCTCTGATGCAGGAATCGTACCAGTTTGCGCTGTGCATCGCTCAGCTTCAGCGTGACCTCTTCATCATCCGACCATATTTGGCCCGTCTGGAGGTCGCAGCGCAAGCCCCTTGTCTGAGCCTTGCGACGCCGTATCAGCTCTGTTGCCAGGAACTCCTCGAAGATCGGACTGAAGACAGCGGGCCCGCCCGCTTCTCTGGCACTAACCAGTCCCTTGGTCTTCAAGGCGCGGCTCTTGTCCCCATCGAGGGCTGCCTCGCCGCCCCCCGCCAGTGCAAGCAGCCCCTCCTGTTCCTCCTCCTCCAGTTCATCCCACAGCCGCTGGCACTCGGTCTGAATGGGCCTTTTCACACTGAGGTCGGCCGCTATGGACTGCATGGGCACCTCGACGCCCAGGTCCATGTGCCCCAGCACGCTGTAGATACGTTCGAGCAAACCCGGATGACCACCAGAGAGCTTGACCGCCACCGCGGCCTGTTCGGCATGCGCCAGTGGGCCCGACTTTCCAGCCAGGTACGCCGCGAACCTTTCGGCCTCCTCGACTGATAAGGGGCGCAGAACTCTGGTGTACAGGTGAAACAACTCCCGGAACTCGTAGGTATCAGCATCCGAGCGAAGCCGCTCCAGACGCCGTGATGTACCAGTGATGTACGAGAGATTCCCGCCCACTGCATCGCGCAGCGCGCGGAGTTGCCGGAAAGGCCAAGCCGGCAGGGTGGAAAACAGATCGTCGAACTCATCAAGGATCAGCACCAAAGCAACTTCTCCCCAGCGCTGGAGTTCACGCATGCTCGCAGCAAAGAGAGAGCGCACGGATAGATCCGTTGCAGTGCGCAGTACCTCGTAATGCATCGCCCGAAGCATCCCAACAGTCGATGCCGGCACCAGCGAATCCTCCAATTCATCGATCATGCGGCGAAGCACCAATTCGTAGAAGGCGTGCTCACTGTCTACCGCTTCCAGACAATCCACAAATACCGTTACTGGGGGCGCCGCACCTTCACGTGCGCTGATTTGCCGGACCTGGTCCGTGGGCAGAGACTTCAAGAGGAGGGACTTGCCCACATTGCTTGGGCCCACGACCGAACAACATTGCCCCCGCCGCAAGCAGCCAATAATGTATCGCAGATCCTCTTCTCGTACCGGCGCCTCTGGAAAGGCCGAGGGCGGCAGCTCCATCTCTGGTTCAAACATGAACTCGCCTTACGAGCCTTTGGCCTCGCCTGGCCAACGTGCACACACCCGGCTGCAGTTGGGTGCCTATTCTCGATTGCCGGAGATACCGCAGACTGCAGCCAACATGGACTCCGCAGTTGATGGTGTGCTGAAGGTCTCCTCTCCCCCTTCCGCTCCACAACTTCCCCTGGCTGCATCCGCCGCCCATTGCGGCAGCGCGACATGCTCGCTGGCGGTGAAAGGGTACCATACATCGTCGGAGTAGTCAAGACAGTAAGGCCGGCGAACTTAAGAGATGGCTAGGGCGTCGATGCAGGCGACCTATGCGCCGCCAATGGAAAAGTGAGAGGGCTCCTCACCCAGAGGTTGTAGTCAAACCTTCTGACGCGCAGGGAACAACCTCCGTGGCAATGCTAGCAGCCATCGCCATGGGAAGATCCTGGGTACCTGCTGCTGGTAGCGGACGTACTCCTGTCCGAACCTGGTGACTAGCCGGCGCTCCTCCAGGCATGAGCCGACACAGAAGTACAAAGTCACGTTAAGAGCAAGTGCTAGACGGGTGAGAGACATGGTCGGCGCGGCCCAGATCATGACCAGTGCTGAGAGATATTGCGGGTGGCGAACCAACCCGTACATCCTGGAAGTGTCCAACTCCTGCTCGCGAAAGGGAAGCAGCTCTTCCGAGCCATCTCCACGAAGCAGGAAGTGGGCCGCCTGTCTGAGCCCGATGAACTTGAGGAAGTCCATGTGTCGTGCGCTGAGGAGCAGCAGCCCGAGGCCAATCACCTGGACGGAGCGAACCGCCCAGGACAGAGAGCCGGAGGTGGCATACAGGGTTCTGCTGGGGAGGTGGTGAACCACAAGGCGCAGCGCAACGAGGGCTACCCCGCTTGCCACAGTGAAAGCTAGCCTGTAGAAGGCTAGCATGAGGTCCTTGCCAATTCGGCCCTCGATCCGAGTCTGAAAGCGCACTGACACCAGGGTGCTGTGCAGGAGGGCAAAGCACCAGAAAGCCAGTGTTGAGACTACGATCGGAGACATAAGAAAATCCCCAGGCAACGACCTACTCTCCCACACCGTCCCCAGTGCAGTACCATCGGCGCTGGAGGGCTTAACTTCCAGGTTCGGGATGGAGCTGGGTGTTTCCCCTCCGCTAGCGTCACCTGAGGAACCAACCTCAGAAATTCGTAGTTTGAAGGTACTCGCGCTACCAAGACTAGCACCCTAAGAACTGAACAGAACGCTCGAGCCAAACCACCGGATCGTAATGCAGATTAAGCCCTCGACCATTAGTACGGCTTAGCTGAAGGCATTGCTGCCCTTACACTTGCCGCCTATCAAACAGGTAGTCTACCTGCGGTCTTACCCGGTTAGCCCGGTGGGTGACCTTATCTTGAGGGAGGCTTCCCACTTAGATGCTTTCAGCGGTTATCCTTTCCAGACGATAGCTACCCAGCGATGCACCTGGCGGTACAACTGGCACACCAGCGGTCTGTCCACTCCGGTCCTCTCGTACTAGGAGCAGCTCCTCTCAAGTCACCTGCGCCCACAGCGGATAGAGACCGACCTGTCTCACGACGGTCT
>CAZBJW010000291.1:0-4672 GCA_964492135.1 uncultured Anaerolineales bacterium | reverse complement strand
TTTTACTTCCTGCCGACGTATATCCCATACCCGAAGTATTCGAACAGGTTCGTCGGGAGAGAAAGCGTCTCTCTGAGGAACCTCCGGAAAGCTGAACTCCGAACATACATGTACAGGACCCTATGCCCCACTCTCACCGCATCTCTTAGACCCTCGCGTCCAGCGTTCAGGGCATTGACTTTATGCGTTCTCACCTCCATGTCTCTCAATCCAGCGCCTGCCAACAGGTCTCTCCACTCAAGAGAAGTCAGTAACCGTCCCTTGACACCGAAGGTGCCGCTTAGGTATTCAGCCAGTTCGTCCGGAGGCGGCGTCTTGATCCAGGTTGCCTCATTAACTCCAAAGTATCCTCCTGGCTTGGTCACTCTAGTGAATTCGTTCACACCGCTTTGCTTGTCGTCCAGCAGTCCGGTGATGAACTCGCCCATGACCACATCGAAGAGGTCATCGTCGAAGGGAAGGTCCTGCGCGTCCGCTACCTCAAACCTCACTCTATCCTCTGCACCCTCTCTTGTCGCCCTCTCCTTCGACCGATCGATCATCCTTTCCAGGATGTCGACACCGACCACGCTGCACCCGTACTGTCTGGCCACGTAGCAAGCAGTCTTCCCAGAGGCGCAACCAACGTCCAAGACATAGCTGTCTTTGTCTATATGGCACAACTCGATCAGTTCCCTCGTGGCTTCTGGCCCTCCAAAATGGAAGTATCTTCTGAAGCCGACATCAGCCACCAGCTGATAGATCACTTCTGGTGACAATTGGTCCATGTCCTTCATCTTGCTTCTCCCCCTGAACTTGAAGCGCTCTCTTCTGGTTCTGTTCCGACTCGCCCTGCGTTAGCATGTACCGGCAAAGAGAGCGTAAATAGCCTCTAGGTGGATCACGCCGCTTTGGGCGTCCAAAATCCAAAGACTCGGGAAAGCACCACCGTGTCCATCGCAACTGCCAACATGACCGCTAATGCATACATAAAAAAGTCCACAGGATCGAAGCTCCGGCCGAAGATCGGAACACCAAAGAGCTGTGCGATTTCCACGGAAGAGGCGGCTCCGAATACCAAGACTGCTTTGACAGTCCAGTGCCTCAATAGAGAGTACTCCTGGGGGCACAGCAAGAGGTAGAACGCGAAAGGGACGAGGATGTCGAGCAGGTAGCCGCTGACGAATGCCGGGCATGGGCCGCTGTAGTTGCTACCGGTGACGAAATGGAGCAGCGCAATGGGGATGACCAGACAGAAGACCACAACCGACTTGCGAGTCTTTCGCTGTGTTGCTTCCACTTCTATTCGGGAAGAATGCAAAACAAGTCCTCCCAGAGCACAACCGCTGCATCGGGCTAGACCTGCGCTATGTGTTTGTCTGGAACCACTATACATCGAAACTCCCCCGGACGCATCGGCCATGTGGAGGATTTGGGTATTGGCCAGGTGGGCAATCCTTTGCTCCCCGACCGGCTTGGCTCCCATTCCTGTGGGTGCGACTGCCGTGGGCGCATTCTGTGGCCTGCTGTTCAGCACATAGAGTTGTTGGATCACAGCCTACACGGGGCCGAGGGTACGATTCTCCTATTGCCTATACCCAAAGTGATCGGTATACTTACGTGCCTACCGCATCGACGAAGTTGCGATCACGCCAGCCTGCTCTGACCTCGGAGGTGAGCGCGGTGAGGGCGAGTTCCCATTGGGACGAGGACTTCATGAAGAACGAGCCCATGACAAGGCGTCGCAGTTCGTGGTCCAACGGATGGCGCTTCCCCATCCGTGCGACGCTGCTGGCCTTGCTTCTCGTCCTCCTGACGCCTACCACCTCCCATCTGGCTATCGAACAACCGCACATCGGGTACGGCGCCTATCTTGCTGAGCGGAGCCATGCGTACCTGGTGGATGACATGGGCTTCGACTGGCTTATCTGGGGCCTGCAGTGGAGCCTCGCTGAGTATCCCAAGGGGACCTATCACTGGCAAGGCCTCGATGAACTCCTTGCCGCCGCGGAGACATTGGGGTTGAAGGTGGTCCTGCGGGTGGATTCCGCCCCCTCCTGGGCGAGAAGCGGCCCTGAGGGTGCCCCGCCTGACGACATGCAAGACTTTGGTGACTTCATGTATGCTCTGGCGTCCCACGCAACGGGCAGGGTGGCCGGATACGTCATCTGGAATGAGCCGAATCTGCCCATGAACTGGGGCGGGAATCCGAGCCCTCGGCAGTACGCGCAGATGCTGCAAGCTGTGTATCCCAGGATCAAGCAGGCTGATGCGGATGCTGCCGTGATCACCGGGGGGATGGCGACCACCGGTGGGCCAGGGGGTGGCCTATGTGGACTTGCGACGGGTCTCGCCAGCAGTAGTATCTCAGCGTATACCCAGGAGCTTTACGCCGCTGGCGTGGTCAACGATCTGGACTTCATCTGTGGCATCTATCGAAACGGTGGTAAGGACTACTTCGACGTGCTGGGTTCCCACCCCTATGGCTTCGCCTACGAACCCCAGCGCGACCCGTCGTCAGTGGGGGGTTTGACCTTCCGCCGCGTGGAGCAGCAGAGGAAACTGATGGAGATTCGGAACGATGCCAACAAGCAGATCTGGGCCATAGAGTTCGGCTGGATACTGGATCCTGGCCCCTCCTGCCGCACCTGGGGCGACTGGCCCACGCGCACCTGGCAGATAGTCAGTGAGCGCAAGCAGGCAAACTACCTGGTTGGCGCGTACATGTATGCGCGCAGCCATTGGCCGTGGATGGGGGTGATGAGTTTCTTCAACATGGATTTCGCCACCGTCTACTGGTATCACAACTGTGAACCGGCGCGGTGGTATTCAATCGCCTATCGGGAGAATCACAAGGATCCTGGCAACAGCCCCATCGTCTACCGTCAGGCCTACTACGCTCTGAGGGGTATGCTGCTGGCTCTCGAAGGAGGCCCGAAGGCCTACCTGCCCCTGGCCGTGCGCAATCGCTAAGTGAGGGAGACCGTGGTATGTGTACAGCCATGGCAACGGAACGAGTGCAGGGCAGCCGTCGCTGAAGTCGGCTGCTCCTCTCCACGCACCCCCATCAGCGCTCACAGACTCCGTTCACGTTTGTCTGCAACCGCGGCTTCGCCCCAACTGTCAAGTCATCGGGCAACGCGGATAGCCGCGTTGCAGTCCCCTTGAGGCTTCGCTAGTTTACTCCCCTGATTGCCCGCTGCTTTCTCCTACGTGTCGGGCCGACAACGCGTCCTCGCTCCATTCATGGAATCATCTGTGGCAGACCTACTGCGATGTGGTAGAATGATAGTGGCGCTTCTCCTTGAACTGTGACGCGCATGGCATCTGTCCTCAGGCGTGTCAAGCGCGAGCGCGACAACTTTCTGAGACCTGCTGGCAGAGAAAGGGTCGTTCATGGCTCTTCCGAAGTATGACGATCATTATGTAAGGGTCGACGGGAAGAATATCCGCTACTGGGTCGAGGGTAGGGGACCAGCAGTGATCCTGGTACACGGCCTCGGCTGCTCGGCCGAATTCTGGCAGTACAACGTTGGTGCGCTTGCGCAGCAGTCTCGCGTGTATGCCCTCGACCTGTTGGGGTTTGGCCGCTCAGACAAGGAGATCGACGAGTGGTCGCTGTCCTACGGGGCTTCGTTCATCGCCCGCTTCATGGACGCCCTTCAGATAGAGCGAGGCACCTTGGTGGGCAACTCGTTCGGCGGGATACTCTGCGCCCAGTTCGCCGTGCAGTTCACCGCGAGGCTGGAAAAACTCGTCCTGGTGGACAGCGCTGGCTTCGGCAGGGAGTTGACCCTCTTTCTCCGCCTGGAGTCGGTGCCCATCCTGGCCAGCGCGATGTTGATCCTATATCGGTGGGTCCTCCCTCTGACCGCAAGGTGGGCCTATTCTGATCCAAGCTCCGTAGACGAGGAGTGGCTTGCTGAAACGTGGGCCATTTTGAGGAGTCCAGGGGTGAGGGATAATGCCTTGAAGGTCATCAGGATGGGGGTCGATCTAGGCGGCCAGAGAGAGGAGTTCTTTCACGACCTCCATCGCCGGTTGACTCATATGACTGCACCAACGCTTATCATCTGGGGCAGCGACGATGCCCTGGTGCCTGTCTCCCACGCCTATACTGCTCACAAGCTGATACCCAACTCGCAGGTGCGCATACTGCAGCACTGTGGCCATTTGCCCCAAGTGGAGCGGCCAGAGGAGTTCAATCAACTGTTGCGAGATTTCCTGAGTGGCGAATCGTAAGGCTGATCTGCCGCCTGGGCTGAAGTTCTGTATCCGCCCCACTATCAGATTGGGATTGTGGACGTAGAAGCAATGGTCGGGAAACAAGTCAGAGCGGTCGACGATGAGTCCTACGATGACGAAGGCTCTATGTTTCAGGTTGTGGGCGGCCTGTACCACGTCATCCGGCGGCGCAGGGTCGAGTTGTGAGATGAGGTCCTTCACAGGCATGCTCGAGATGTAGTGCTCTGCAAGGACTTCGATTTTCTCTTTGTCCCGTTGCGCAACCACGCTCCTGACGTCACCACCTTCAAGTCCGAAGCCTCAAACCTTGTTGTCGAGATGGACCTCGCCACCGTGACCCTCGATCGCCTCCTTGAGGCGCTCCCACATCATGCCTGGCCCCAGCCCGGGTTGCCTCTGGTCTTGATTAGCCTTGGCAGAGAACCCGTCGCTCCACAGAGTAGGCCGT
>CAZBJW010000290.1:0-4701 GCA_964492135.1 uncultured Anaerolineales bacterium | reverse complement strand
GAACGAGCACTATCTGGCGGCCAATCCGGCGCATCCTGCGGTCATGGATCATATAGTGGCTGTGTGCAAGGACATCGCCCTCAACTATGAGGTTGATGGGATACATCTGGACTATGTGCGGTACTCGGGTCCCTACTTCTCCTACGATCCGGTGAGTGAAGAGGGCTGGCGGACAGACGGAGCGGGCGACAGGGGAGATTGGCAGCGAGCACAGGTCACTGAGCTGGTCAGGCGCATTTACGACGAGGTGTTACCCTTGCGGCCAGGGATGGCTCTCTCTGCCGCAGTGTGGCCTATCTACCAGGATCGATGGCAGTGGGTCACTTACGGGAGCACAACCTATGACGGGTACGGCGGCTACTTCCAGGATTCGCGCGCCTGGCTGGAGATGGGGAAGATGGATTTCCTCGCGCCCATGCTCTATGGGACTGCGGTGAAGAGCAGTCGTGAACGCTTCGAAACATTGGTTCAGGATTTCGTGGCCGAGTCCCATGGGCGGCACGTCTACGCGGGGATCCACGCCGACTACGCATCTTTCTCAGAGATCCAAGCGCGAATACAGTTGGCCCGCCGAGCAGGGTGTCAGGGCCAGGTCATTTTTGCCTACTCGGTCGTGGATGGAAAGGGCTACTGGGACGAGTTCCGCAGTGGGCCTTACGCCCGGCCCGCTGAAGTCCCGCCCATGCCTTGGAAGCAGTAGGCTCCCATCAGAACAGCACGAGGGACTGGCCCGAGCCCGGAGGGGCGAGCACCCGGCCATCTTCATACATCTTGGTTCCCCGCAGGTAAACCCTTTGCACTCGGCCTTTGACGGTCATGCCCTCGAAAGGCGTCCACTGACACTTGGTGTGCATCTCTGTACCACGCAGCGTGTAGCTGGTCTGCGGGTCCACCTCGACGTAGGCTTCCTCAGGAGGTTGTATGCCGACTATCCGCGCGGGGCCATCGTGGGTCAGTCTGACCAACTGCTCGAGGGACAGCTGCCCGCGGACCATGGCGTCCAGGAGCAGTGGTAGGGTGGTCTCCAGTCCGGGGACGCCTGGTGGCGGTGTTTTCCCTTCTTTCTCCTCCTTCGTGTGCGGGGCATGGTCCGATGCGACGGCATCTACGAACGCAAGGTTGGCCCACAGGGCCTCCCTGTCTTCTTCTCTTGCCAGGGGGGGCCTCATCTGACCATAGCCCCCCAATGCCTTGGCATCGGCGTCAGTCAGAAACAGGTGGTGTGGGGTCACCTCGCAGGTGACTTTGGCGCCTCGGCCCTTGGCTTCCTTGACGAGCTCTATCTCCGCCTTCCGACTCACGTGGCAGACGTGCACCCGCTTATCATACAGTTGCGCCAACCCGATGACAATGGCGGTGGACAACCCCTCGGCGTGAGCGGCGATGGGTTTTCCCCTCGGCCAAGACCGGAAGTGAGCCATCAGGGTGGGTAGATCCCGTACCCAGAGCGGGCCGTAGGTCTCATCGAGATACATCTTCAGGCCAGCGACACGATGGTCCGGCGCTGGCTGTGTGGCATTGGTCGTGGTGGCCCCCAGGTAGAAGGCGAAATCGCAGCGAGCTTTCTTCCGTGCTAGATCAATCTTCTGCTGAAGACTTTGCTCGTCCACAGTCGGGGGGGTGTTATTGGGCATGTCCACCACAGCCACCACTCCTCCGGCCAAGGCTGCAGCAGTGCCGGTGGCGAAATCCTCTTTGTGGGTCGCGCCCGGGTCTCGCAGATGGACATGGATGTCGATCAGGCCGGGCAACTCTAGCGTTGGCATCTCTCGTGCTACTTCCCACGGTGTGCTGAACTGTCGCCAGCGCGTGCGACTGCGCTCCTGGAGAAGTGGTTGGCTGCGTTAGTTTCAGTAGGCACCACGACCAACGAGGACGGTGGGAATGGTCCTCAGCATGATCTTGAAGTCCAGCCACAGAGACCAATTCTCGGCGTAGAAGAGGTCCAGCATGACCATCTCATCGAAACTCAGATCGCTTCTGCCCATCACTTGCCAGAGACCGGTCACGCCGGCGGGGATGTTGAGTCGGTCACCGTGCCAATCCTGATACTCCTCTACCTCCGAGGGGAGGGGTGGCCGAGGGCCCACCAGGCTCATATCGCCTCGGAAAACGTTGATGAGTTGGGGCAGTTCATCAAGACTGAAGCGGCGCAGCATCCTGCCGACTGTGGTCCGGCGTGGGTCCTCCTTGATCTTGAAGATGGGGCCCTCTGCTTCGTTCAGGGTGGCGAGTTCAGGCTTCTCCTTTTCGGCTTCTTGGGTCATGGAACGGAACTTGTAGCACGTGAAGGGCTTGCCTCCTCGTCCCAGGCGGGTTTGCTTGAAGAAGATGGGGCCAGGCGAGTCCAGCTTAATAAGTGCGCCGATGAGGAACAAGAGGGGAGTCAGAACGAGGAGGACCACGCTGGAGATGGCAATGTCTATCAAGCGCTTGATGGCGATCTTCCAACCCGTAAGGGTCGGCTCCTTCATGCCTATGAGGGGGATACCGTCTATCACATCGGTGTCCACCTGGCTCAGACTCATCTGGAGTAGGTCGGGCACGAAGCGCGCTTGCACACCTCGTCGCTCGCTATCCGCGATGATGCTGAGCACCTTGCGGTGCGACATCCAGGGAAGGCTGACGACGACCTGGTTAACCTTCTCCCTCTCAAGGATGGCGGGCAGGTCCGCTGTGCTTCCCAGGGCTCTGAAGGGACCTATGTCGTTCTTCTGCTTCTTGGGATCGTCATCGACGAAACCCACGGGGCGATATCCAAGCTCAGGTCGAGCCAGAATGCTGCGCATGATAGCCCGGCCCACCACGCCGGCGCCAACGATCAGCACCCGATCCACTCCGACACCGTGGCGCCGAAGCCGAGCTCTGATCTGGCGCTCAATGAGCCGACTGAGGCTCAGGAAGCTCCCGATGAGCAGAACAGCGTAGAAGAAGATGAGTCGCGAATAGAAATGAGCACGGTAGAGGAAGAAGATGAAGACCATGATGGCCATCCCGACGAGAGTGCCGGTGAAGATCGTGTAGATCTCGTCCAGCCAGGTCCTTCCACGTCTTCGATCGTAGAGACCCTCTGTGGTGAAGACGATCAACAGGATCACCGTCACCAGCAGAGCAACGGGGATGTACGCTCTAAAGGGGACGTAGTACGCCTCGGCCACGGCCCGTATCCACTGCAGTTCATACCGCATGTAGTACGAGAGCACGAAGGCCACGTTGATGAGGATGATATCCGTGACGATCAAAGCTATGGTCGACCAGCGCTTGTATGTGCCAAACATCTCGGTTCCTACCCTCGATGATCGGTCATAGCTCGGTCATACACCTGTACAGTCTCCGCGGCAGCTCGCTGCCAGGAGAACGTCCTTGCTTGAGCTAGCCCTCTTGTCGTCATCTCCACGCGCAGCGCAGCATCGCTCAGAAGACGCTGCATGGCCGCGGACATCTCCTCTACTCCATCGGGGTTCACCAGCATTCCGGCGTCACCCACGACTTCGGGCAGCGAAGAAGTGTTGGAGCTGACTACCGGAGTGCCACAGGCCATGGCTTCCAGCGGCGGCAGGCCAAACCCCTCGTACAGAGAGGGATAGGTGAACAGGTCTGCTGCATTGTACCACAGGGGGAGTTCCTCGCGGGGGATGTAGCCTGGAAAGATGACGTGCTCCTGCAAATCCAACTCCTGGGCCTGGGCGAAGACCTCTTCGTGGTGCCATCCCTTTGGTCCTCCGATGACCAGGGGTGGGGGCTGCATCCGCTGTCTCAACAGGGCATAGCTCCTGAGCAAGGTTACCAGGTTCTTGCGAGGTTCTATGGTGCCCACGAACAGGATCATCCGTCTCGGAAGGCCTCGTTTGCGTCGCAAGTCTTCCAGTAGGCCCGCGTCCTCGACGGGGCGGAAGTCTTCGTCCACTCCACAGGGTACCACTTCCACCTTGGCCCCGGGCACCCTCAGGAGCTTTGTGATGTCTTGTTTGGTACTGTTCGAGATAGCGATGATGCGTCGAGCTCGACGGGCAGAATAGCCAGTGCCCCACTTCAGGTAGAGTCGTCTCCAAGGTTGGAAAGACTCGGGAAAGAGGAAGAAGCTAAGGTCGTAGATGGTGATCACCCCAGCGCACGGCAGAACCACTGGTTGAACGAAAGCTAGAGAGTGGAGCAAATCGATGCTCTCTCGCCACAGCTGAGGCGGTTGCACCAACTGCTCCCAGATGATTCTCATGACCGGATTGACGGTTGGCAAGGATGCCATCTTCGTTCTCAGGTCAGGGAGAGCGCGACTTGCCTCCGCGTCGCCCAAGAACACGGTGTAACGGTGCTGCTTACCGACGCTGGGAAGACACCGGAGTAGATTGTAAATGTACGAATTGATGCCAGCGGCCCGGTAGCTCCTCGAGAAGGAGAGTAGGTGAGCGTTCAAGCCAATGTGCATGTTACTGGCGTATTATACTCACATGCCTGGTCGCAAGCAAGGGTTTGCGACTACCCAGCCTGAAACACATTGGTAGCCGCATCATTGCTCTGCCCCTGTCATCTTGACATAAACCTCGTGTGTGGCCTTAGCGATTTCTTGTTGTGTGTATACCTTCATCACCCGTTCCCGGCCCTTCGTCGACAGACTCCTCCGTGTCCCTTGATTCCTCATGATGTGGCCCAGGTGGGCTCTCAGCGCTTGTTCGTCGTTCTCGGCGAAGATCAGCCCTGCGT
>CAZBJW010000289.1:0-4715 GCA_964492135.1 uncultured Anaerolineales bacterium | reverse complement strand
GGGCCGCATCCTCTCCCTCTCGCAGCACGCGCCCGACCTGATCCTCGCGGCCTTCGGGAGTGCCCATGATGTACCAGCGATAGTACACAATCTGTCCGCCATCCAGGTCCACGGACTGAGAGCCGTCGAAGCTCACCGTCTCGCCTACTCTGGCGGTGACGTCGGGACCGGCGTTGGCGACGGGAGGGGCCTTGGTAGCCAGGGCACACCCTGTGAGCACCAGGGCAACGATGGGCAGCACAGCCGATATCGAGCTTCTCACTCTCGCCCCCTTGACGACAGATCATACACGTCTTCGCCTGGCGTCACAAGCCAAACTCCGGCCTTCGACACGGGCGCCCGCGAGGCTTGTGCTTCGCGAGCTTCGATGAGGGCTGCAAGAAGAAGAGCCCCCGAGGGCGGGACTCCGGGGGCTGAACGTCCTTTGGAGGTGGATGGTCGGGATTGTGGGCCTCGCTACTCCTCAGGCTCAGGAGGGCCGGCCCATTCAGGCTTGCCGCGGCCCTGCGCCCACGGGGGCTTGCCTTGGCCAGCCCAGGGTGGTTTGCCTTGGCCAGCCCAAGGCGGCTTTCCTGGTCCCTCCCTGTACTCCTGGAGGATCTCTCCCCAGCCCTTGCCCTCGGCCCGCTGAGCCAGCAAGTCATCGGCGCTGATGCCTAGCGCATCAGCGAGCACGTGCGCCTTCATGATCTGGCCCCAACCGAGACCTTCCTCGCCCATATGCCTGTCCACGAGGTCCCGCCAATTGAGACCGAACATCTCGCCCAGGAAGTGGGCTTTCATGATCACGCCGAAGCCTACGCCTTCATCGTGTAAGTCCATGAGGTCTTGACAGCTGACACCCTCCATCCACTCGGATAGTATGAGAGCCAGGGGGTGGGTGCACTCCTCGTCCTGGGAAGGGCTTGAAGGGGTTGGCGCGGCCATGGCCGCAGGCGGAAGCAGGCTTACCAGGAGCGCAATCGACAGTGTGCCCAGGAGCAGTTTCTTCTTTCTCATTTGGCTCCTCCTACGAGTGGTGCAAGAAACTGGCGAAGTGGTGCCTTTTTCCCGATGATGCGTCCAACTATGGTGGCGCGCAAGTACCCAGCAAGCGGGCCTTCAGGCCTACCCCACAGGGAGATGCTTAGCCAGTGAACCGCTTGAGCAGATCCTCAATGGTCTTCCCCAGGTCCTCCAGGGGCTGGCACGCCGTCAGCAGGGGGACGAGGACCAGGATCCAGATGATCCGTTGCTTGATGGCTTTCATCTCTGCTCTCCGCGCCTTTTTCTCCAGACGTCATCCTAGCACAGTATGGCCGGAGAGGCAAGAAATGGCGGCCCCCAGAGCTCGGTCCTCTGGGGGCCTGCCTCTTTGTGGTTCTGCTCGGCTGCAGGTGCCTACCACCCGCCAAATCCAGGATGGTCGGGGCTAATCCAGGTTGCCCCGACGCCGCTTTCAACCTCCTGAATTATGGCGAAACCTCCCCAGATATCCGCACCGATCTCCGCCCCCTCGGCGCTGTACCAGACGCCGTCCACCACGGTGGCATCGGCAGGTGCTGCGATGATCTTGGTGAAGTAGGTCCAGTCGTCGGCGGTATCGCCAGTGCCCCTCATGTGGTTAGTCAGCCAGGCCCCTTCGCAGGCGGAATTGCTCGCTCCTTGCGGATCGCAACTGTATCCCCTGTCAAGCAGCCCGTCGCCGTTACAGTCAGTGTTAGCGAGCCACACGTCGCTCCACTTCATCATCAGCGTGATCCCGCGATACGGCCAGACCCACGTATTAACTGCGTCTGGATTCTCTGCCAGGTACTCCACATCATCGCCGTCGTAGGGTGCGAACCCATACCCGCCAAGATACGCGTTGGCATAGGAACCATTGAACATGTGAGCCTGATAGTTGTAGCCGTACGGGTCGTATCCTACCTGTAACGGCGTGCCGTAGAGGTAGTGACCGGAGGAGTACGTGAGCACCCCGTCCTGAATCCTTGTGCCACCGGGGCAAGTGCTCCTCCAACCAGTCTCATTCCCTTGACTGTCAAACGCAACAGGCTTGTCAGCCCATACCACTGCCGCGGTAGCGATCAAGAGCAGCACCACGATGAAAGTAGTCAATGCTGTCCTCTTCACTTTTCCTCTCCTTTCAGTGCTAGCTTTGCTTCGAAGAAATCAACGCTTGAACCGTCAGATCATTGGCAGGCGTCACCTCCTTTCTCCGAGGCACAGTGCGAACGCCACATCGAGGGATTAGGCTGCGGCCCGTGGGGCCCTGGCGCTGCCCACAGTCGGTACATCGTGGCCATTACGGAACGATCTGCTGTCCATGGACGGTGTAGTCCGTCCAGCAACCAAACCAAACGCAGGGATCGTCAGTTGGCTCGGCCCAAGGATACCACAACATCACAGCGGCTTCATCGCACGACTCTATGTATGAATATTGAGTGTAGGAGCCATAGGCCGTACCGGCCGCAGTGTCTATGCTCAGAGTTCCCCTAATCTTGTCCAGGATGGGCAGGGTAGAGCGCGGTGACGAGTATCGAGCCCAGACAGCGAAATTGCCGGCACCTCCGGGCACGATGAGCGGAGTGGCTCGGAAGGTGGGCAAAGGATAGTAGTTATAGAACCACTCCATGCCAGCATGATACGCGTTTCCAGTCATTCTGAACTCTATGTATCCCACCGGTGACGGAGGTGGGATCCGGTCATTTGTCCAGGAGGACTGCACCGTCCCATCTGCGCCATATCTCACTGCATCCTCGTACCACCAAACCTGGATGGTCTCGCCTGCAGCCTGCACCACCGAGGCCGCGGTCGCCAGAGCCAACATCAAGACCAGCGCAATCAATACCGTCTTTTTCATCTCTCCTGTCCTTTCCCGGTGTCATTCGAGAGAACCTGGATGGCGCGACTCCATGTCCTCGCTAGGCGTCACCTCCTTTCGATGGTCAGGCTAGACTGCGCTGCCTGCTCGTTGGCAGCGACAGCTACGGTCCTACTCCAAGCCGTCGATTACATCCTCAATGAAGTCCAGGGTCTGTGGGATGTCAACCCGATAGTTGAAGGCACTCGACACGCACTGGGCGTCGCCCCAGGAGGTGACGCCCACGAGGATCTCTTCCCCCGTGTCGGGATCGGTCCAGAAGGCCGGGCCTCCGGAGTCGCCAAAGCAACTCCCGCCGTCCTCGGTGGCCTGGTTCTGTGACATGCGAAGCCAGGCCTTGAGCAGGGTCTTGAACTCGGATTCCGCGAAGCGGCGATAGTCGTCATACGAGATCTGGGGAGGAGGCCACTCTAGGATGCCCCCATAGCCAACCAAGGTGAACTTGGCTCCGTCCGAGCCCTCGCGCAGAATGCCCTCTTCCTCCAGTCTGTTGAGCAAGTATGGCTCTGGTAGGACTGCTGGCGTGATGCGCTTTGCAGGCTTCTTGAGGATCAAAGCAGCCACGTCGTGGGGATCGGAGGTGGGACCCCAGTAGTAGTCCGGATGGGTGATCACCTCTTCAACGTCCAGCAGAGTGTTTTCGTTCAGGGCGTACTGGTCGAAGTTGACCCACACGGTCTCAACGCCGTACGCGTCCAGGTCGAAAGTACAATGCCCGGCAGTCAGGAAGACCCGCGGATGGACCAGGGTTCCGGAGCACCACTGAAACGGGCCGTAGCCGGGCCAATCCACCACCATGGCACCGACGTAGGTGTGTTCGGTGTCCGGTTCTCCCCAGGTAATGGCTAGGACGGGCTGTACACCAACGACCACCAGCACAAGTACGGCACCTGTGAGCACCATTTTCCTTCTCATGTCTCCTCTCCTTTTAAAACAGGAAACCGGCCTTCCGCTGCCAACGTCTCAGTTCCGGCCGGTTTCACTATTGGCTCCCTGAGGGCCCAGTGACCACTCCACTGCCCTCGGATCATCGCCGCCGGGGTTCTATTGCGCGTAGAATGAAAAAAGGCTCCAACCGTCCGCTGCTCGAGACATGACGATTGGAGCCTTCTACGCTTCTGGCGTCCTCCTTTGCACTACAGGTGACGCTACTGTAGAGACTGATCGCTGTCTATGCTATCGACAAACAAGAACACTTGCAGCAAATGCAGAAACTTCACTCAAAGTATATCTCACATCTCAAGCGGCGTCAAGCGCATTGTGCCGGGAAATAGTTTAGATTTGGTTAATCTTGGTCGTTCGCTTGCCCAGCGCCGTCTTGACGAGGCATCAGCGCTCCTCATTGAAGGCGACCTCGCGGCGACCTCCCAGGAGGCGGACGTGCCCACCGCCAGCAAACCATCTTGCCCGCGGAGACGGGAGCGCAATATAATAGCTGGCGTTGGAGGACGACATGGAGAGAAGCTACGGTAGCCAGACCATGGTCGAGAAGCTGCGTCGGGTGCTGGTGAAACGACCGGACGAGGCTTTCGCGGTAGACGATCCGGCAAGGTGGCATTACAGCGGGCGGCCCAACCTGGAGGTCGCCCAGCAGGAGCATGATGCCCTCGCGGCCATTCTTCGCGACGCCGGAGCCGATGTCGTCTACGACGATGAGTTCCTGCCTGAGCACGCCGACGCTATCTTCGTCTACGATCCAGCAATCGTGACTGACGAGGGAGCGGTGATGCTGAGGATGGGCAAGGCCTTGCGTCGCGGCGAGGAAGATGCCATGGCGCGCCGGTTGGAAGATCTGGGCGTACCGGTGCACTACAGGCTACACCGCGAGGCCATGGCTGAGGGTGGCGACCTC
>CAZBJW010000288.1:0-4796 GCA_964492135.1 uncultured Anaerolineales bacterium | reverse complement strand
GTTGCAGGATAGACGATCCGAGATAGGATACTGAAAGGTTCTCTAAGACGCCACAGGCGTCCCACAGGCTCCCCGGTTGCAGGATAGACGATCCGAGATAGGATACTGAAAGAGGAGTGCTGGAAAGATCACCGCGATGTCCGGCTTGAAGGTTGCAGGATAGACGATCCGAGATAGGATACTGAAAGTAGGAGTGTCGCACCCTCGTCACGGTGAGTGTGGGGCGTGCCTCAGGGGGCCGAGCGTGACGGCCGGCCTTCACGAGGACTTCATCATCGCCGAGCCCAAGCTGCTGATCGATGACGAATCGGTTACCGAACGCGCGGAGTAGAGACTAAGTTATTCTTTGAAGTACGGCCGACTCCGTCCATCTGCTCCGCGACGCTGGGAGTTCCTAATACAAAGAGGGCCTCTTGAGGCCCTCTTTACCTCGGGTGCCCCTGACTGGACTCGAACCAGCACGCCCTCGCGGGCACAGGCCCTCAACCTGCTGCGTATTCCCATTCCGCCACAGGGGCTCTGACCACTATTATATTCCTCGACCGGACCTTTGTCAACCGACAATTGAGCTTCTGTCATCAGAGGGAGCCGTTCCGGGGGCGGTGGGACTATGCATGCCGCCGCTGGCTGGCTGACTCTCTTGAGACGCGGTCAGCACTTGCCCTGGCCGCCTCCGTCCACGCCACAATCGCAGACGCTGTCGTAGCCCTAGGTACCCCGGGTGCCCGGGACCCAGGCGCACTCCTTCACCACAAGCATGGGCGCAGAGGGGATGATCCACCGAGGGGCGATGCAGCTGGCGATCGTGTCCCGCGTCCAGGTCACTTCGGTCCAGGCTGGCGTAAGTTCTGACCAGATGGATGCGGGGAGGGGAGGGCAGCCGGAAAGACGACAGCCCCGGAGATTTAAGGTTGAGTACTTGACAAATGGGATAGACTAGGGTATAATGATATGGTAATGAGAATTATTTGCAATAAGCAGCGCGAGATGTTGTCGAAAGGTAAGGAGAGCGGTCAAGAATGAACAAGACGGGGGTAGTACTGGCGGTCAGTGCGGGCGCGCCAGGAGCGCGAAGACGTGGAGGGGGAAGGTGGCGTCTGCATCGGCGCAGGGGCAGACAATCAGTGCCCTCGGAGTACCAGGAATTGTCCGAACTGGTGACGAAGAGGGGAGGTTATGGCCTCGTTGAAGTCGGGTATGACACGGGCGGTGAACCGTCGATAGCGAGCGCAGTGGACACAGTGATCAAGAGGGGAGCCAGCCGAGTGGTGATTGTGCCCGCGGCAACTCTCACCTCGAATCTGGCCGAAGTGGTAGCTGGCATGCAAGAGCGTTACCCCGAAGTGGAGATCGTATACTCGCAGCCGCCCGTGGACCAGACCCAATATGCCGAGTGGATCATCAGCAAAGTCAGGGAGCACGACCCTGCGTATCTTGGCCCTGGGGCGGGTTTGGGCCCTGTGCGGCTGGCCGCCCTCGAGACTGGCGAAAGAGCCGTCATCGATGGTTTCGACGCTGGACACACCCTCGTTAGCCGTTTGTCTGCCCTGGGTTTCACACCAAACACTGCGGTGACCATGCTCCAAAACTTCGGAAATGGCCCTGTGATAGTGAGCGTGAGAGACACACGCATCGCCCTGGGGCGAGGCGAGGCCACAAAGATCCGGGTCAGGAGAGCGGGTAGCCAGGACTGAGCGGTTGAAAGGGCGCGGATTGGACCCATGATGGAGAAGAGGACGATCAAGGTAGCGCTGGCGGGCCAGCCTAACGTGGGCAAGTCGACCGTCTTCAACCTGTTGACCGGTCTCAGTCAGCATGTGGGGAACTGGCCGGGCAAGACGGTAGAGCGAAAAGAGGGCATCTATTCGCATAATGGGGCGGAAGTACACATGGTGGACTTGCCGGGGACCTACAGCCTCACGGCCAACTCGACTGAGGAACTGATAGCTCGTGAGCACATCATCAGGGAAAAGCCCGACGTTGTGGTAGCGGTCATCGACGCCTCCTCTATGGAGCGGAATCTCTACCTGGTGGCCGAGTTGCTGCCCTTGCCATCGCCGGTCATCGTGGCCCTCAACATGATGGACGTCGCGGATCAACAGGGGCTGAGGATCGAGCCCAAGGTACTGGAGGCGGCCCTGGGCGTGCCGGTGGTGCCCATGACCGCGACCAAGAATAAGGGTATTCGCGAACTGGTGGAGGCCATCGACGAGGTGACCCGGGACGGGGCTGCTTATCGTCCCAGGAAACCGGAGATCAGGGGTGATCACCGCGCCGTACTGAAGGAGCTCGACGATCTGGCCGCCACGTATGTGCCGCAACCTTATCCCCCAGACTGGGTCGCCCTCAAGTTGCTGGAGGGAGACCGTGAGATCATGCGTATGATGGAGGAGTGCCTGCCTGAGGAGGTCTGGGATCGAGTCCACACCATCTTGAAGAGACACGAAGATGCGGTGCTTGCTGTGGCGAGCGGTCGCTATGAGTGGATAGGGCGTATGACTCGTGCAGCACTGGTGCGGCCTCGTTTGGGACAGGTGACCCTGACCGAGAAGCTGGACCGCTGGGCCGCTCATCCTGTGTGGGGCCTGCTGGTATTGGCTGCCATACTGGGACTCGTGTTCTTGCTGACTTACACCGTGGGTGTCCCTTTGCAGGGGCTGCTGGAGACGTACGTCGTCGAGACCGGCGCGCGGCTGCTAACCACGGTCCTGGCGCCCGCTCCTGGCTGGGTACAAGGCCTGCTCGTCGACGGCGTGGTTGGTGGCGTGGGTACGATGCTCACATTCATCCCCATCCTGATCATCTTCTTTGCCATCATGGGCCTGCTCGAGGACGTCGGATACATGGCCCGTGCAGGCTATGTTATGGATCGTTTCATGCACCTGATGGGGTTGCACGGCAAGAGCTTCGTGCCACTTTTTCTGGGTTTCGGCTGCAATGTCCCCGCGATAATGGGCACCCGCATCATCGAATCGCGTCGAGGACGCCTCCTCACCATCATGTTGGTGCCCCTTGTGCCTTGCACGGCAAGGATGATGGTCCTCGCTTTCATCGCACCGCTGTTCTTCGGTGCCGCGGCTCCTGTTGTGGCCTGGGGCCTGGTGGGGCTGAGCCTGGTGGTCCTCGGTGTATCCGGCGTGGTAATCAACCGGGTCGCCTTTGGGGGTGTGCGATCCGCCTTCATCATGGAGCTTCCTCTGTATCACGTGCCCAATTGGCGCGGCATCGGCATCCTGTTCTGGCAGCGTTCGCTGGCCTTCTTCAAGAGGGCGGGTACAGTGATCCTGGTCGTGTCAGTGGTGGTTTGGGCGCTGTCTGCCATGCCCACGGGAGAAATCCAGACCAGCTACCTCGCCAGAGCAGGCCATCTAATGGCTCCCATCGGTAGGCTCATGGGGCTCAACTGGGAGATGATGGTAGCCCTCTTGACCAGTTTCGTTGCCAAGGAGAACTCCATCGCCTCACTGGGCGTACTCTACGGAGCCGGAGGAGAAGCAGGACTGGCGCAGATACTTCCTGGGATCATCACGCCCATGGCGGCGCTGAGTTTCTTGGTGGTGCAGATGCTTTTCATCCCCTGTGTGGCCACGGTGGCCACAGTATTTCACGAAACCAACTCGTGGAAGTGGACGCTGTTCAACCTGCTGTTCCTCCTGGTCGTCTCTTTCGGGATAGCCATCGCGGTCTACCAATTGGGTACGCTATTCGGATAGGGGCGGTGCCGGGGATACCAGAATGTTAATGCAAGTACTGGAAACACTGGCCCGAGGCGGCACGCGCAGCTTTGCAGATCTGGCCGGCGCCATGGATGTCGATGAGGAATTGCTGCGCCAGATGATCGAGCACCTGGTGCGCATGGGGTACCTGAGGCCCATTTCGGAGACTTGCGAGTCAGGCTGCCGTAACTGTCCTGTGGCCGGAATCTGCGCCCTTTCCGGGCAGGGGCGGGCTTGGGGCCTCACCCCGAAGGGGAGTCAGATAGTTCAAGAGATGCGGCAGGGCCGAGCGTAGGGGGCGGCACCAAAGAGTCCCCAGCACACAGCGCCCGCGGTTGTCAATGTGACCCTCTCATGCCGGTCGCCAGGTCCATAAATCCCTGGATGGTTCTATGACCCAGTCAGCGCGTCATTTCGCGCAAGATACCCTCCAGCTGAGGCTGCCAGTCGGCCTGCCGTATGGAAATGGGAAGCAACAGGTGATCGTCCACAACTCTCAGCGTGGCCGGCAATAGTCCCTGGGACCGGCGTCGCTTGATCTCTGCCAGGCTGCCCAGTCCGATGGCGATGCCGCTTCGCTCCGCTGACAGGGTCTCCACTCCAGCTTGACCGGCGAGAATCTTCAAACGTAACAGATAGAAAAGGCTCTCTGCCTCTGCGGGCAAGGTCCCAAAGCGGTCCTCCAACTCCCTCCTCATCTGCTCGATCTCTTCCAGCGTGGCGAGCCCGGACATGCGCCGGTATATCGCCAGGCGTAGGGCCTCTTCTTCGACGTAGTCCTCTGGGAGGTGGGCATCCAGAGGCAGATCGACGGTCGCGCCCGCAGCCTCCGGCGGGGTGAGCCGAAGAGGTGTGGGGCGTTCCTCAGCGGCGCCCTCTCGCTCCTCTTCCTTCAGATCCTGGATCGCTTTGGCCAGGAGACGGCAGTAGAGATCGAAGCCGACAGCGCTGATGTGGCCGTGCTGTCGTGTGCCGAGGACATCGCCTCCGCCTCTTATCTCCAGATCTCGCATGGCGATGCGAAACCCTGCACCCAGCTCACTGGCTTCTCTGATGGTGTGCAACCGTTTGCGGGCCTCC
>CAZBJW010000287.1:0-4820 GCA_964492135.1 uncultured Anaerolineales bacterium | reverse complement strand
GTCGGTAGCCTCGATTTGGCAATCGGGTGCGACGAGTGGTTAGGCAGCAGCCCCAAAGAAGAAAGAACCTTGGAGTTAGACGAGATCCCCACTCACTCCTTTTTTCACTTCTGCCCGACAAATAACCCGTATCCGAAATACTCCTGAAGGTTGTCCGGCACGACCCCGCTCTCTCGTACTCCCTTCACGAATCTCCTGTAGGCTGGACTTCTGGCATAGAGCAACAGCATTCTCCACCACACGCGCAACAACCCCCCCAAGCCATACCGCCGCAGTATTCCTCTCGCCTCGTCTTTGGTGTTGATCTCGTAGGTTCTCACGGTTATCTCTCTCAGCCCAGCGCCCTCCAGCAACCCTGCCCAACCATCAGAAGTCAGTGGTTGCACGTTGGCACCCACATCCTGCGATGCCCAGGCCACCACCTCTGGCGGCGGCGGTAGCTTCAGCCAGACTGACTCGTTGAGCCCGACGTATCCTCCCGGCTTCGTCACCCGCACGTACTCGTTGACCGCTTTCTGCTTGTCTTCTGGAAAGGAGGTTACAGACTCGGTAAAAACGGCATCGAAAACGGCATCCTCGAAAGGCAGGTCTTGTGCATCTGCAACTCTGAATTCAACCCTGTCTGCTACCTTCTCTCTCTCTGCCCTTTCCCTGGACCTCTCGACCATCCTCTCGGAGATGTCCACGCCGACGACTCGACAGCCATACCTTTTGGCGATGAAGCAAGGCGTCACCCCAGCACCACAACCAACATCCAAGACGTATTTGCCTTGGCCTATGCGACATAGCTCCATGAGCGCTTGTGTGGCCTCGACTCCTCCGATGTGTTTCGTCAGCCCCACCTCAGCTGCAAAGTCGAAGAAGGTTGCTTGGTTGTCCACTTGTTCACCTCTCCTCTCGATAGTCTTCAATCCCCTGCTCTGTGGCTGGTGCCTAGCGGTGGGCATCACCTGCCCGCGCCAGGTTTGCAGCCACCCCAGACTATACAGCGACTCCTGGCTAGTTCGACAAGCCGCGACACAAAGGAGCACCGAAGGCGCGGGTCGGGTGCATCCATGGTTGGGCGGGCGCAGGCTACAGTTGGTAGTACACGATGCGGTGCGCCCGCTGCACCATCTTGAAGGCTCCGGCCAGCCTGTAAGCCACCCGATACCCAAAGTTGAGACGGGCCAGGTCGGGATCGTCAGTGAAATACCACTCCTCCAGGAGGCGGAGGCCGGGTGCCCAAGCCTCCAATTCACGCGGATCGTCCATACCCCACCCGATGGTCGCACCGGTGGATTTCAGCGAGGGATGGTTGGCAGCCGAGCGCGCCGTCTGCCGGCTGAACACGTCAGCGATCAGCCGACAGCCGGGGAAGGTCTCGTGCAGCCGGAGCACAAGTCGCCGAACATCGGCCTCGTCTAGATACATCAGCAATCCTTCCGCCACCACCAGCACCGGCCGCCCGCCCGATGCGACTGTGTCCACCCACTCCAGCTCCGTCACGGAGGCGGCGATCATGTGGTAGCGCTCGCTTGCGGTGAAGAACTGCTGGCGGAGTTCTACCACCGGTGGCATGTCCAGGTCGTACCACATGACCCGGCCGTCGTCTACGCGCAAGAAACGGCTGTCCAGACCGCAGCCCAGTTGCAGCACCACGCCGCCGGGGTGCTCGTCCAGGAAGTCCCGTGTGACCGCATCCAGTTTCTTCGCCCGCTGGCAGATCAGAACGACGGTCTTGTAGGGGACATGCAGGCGAGCAAAGTCATAGTCCACCCGGCTGAGGATGTCCTGGGCCGTCGGGTCAAAGAACAGCGGGTTGCCCGGTTGTGCCTTGGCGTAGAGTGTAATCAGCAGAGTCTCCTGCTCGGGGGTCAGCGTCACCTTGACTCTTGTGGTCATCGACGTTCTCTCCTGTGATAACCGGAGATGATAGGCCTGCCCTGGCCTATTCGGTCATCCGCACAAGTCCCATAAGCCTGAAGAGTGTGAGTTGCGTTGTTACGAGTTCTTCCTTCCACGACTTTGCCTCCCAGAACGAATCTTTCCTTATGCCTGCTGCCTTGGCCCACAGTGACCATCGAAAACAACCCTGGTACGGCCGCGCAACGACAAAGCTCAGCCGCGCGCACGAGCACGGCACCCACCGGCGCTTCCCCCAGCCCCAACCCCAACCCGCCAACCGCCGCAGATCTCGGCGTCGGCTGCAGCGAGGGTTACGCCACCTTGGGCAGGAAGGTAAACACCGTAAACACCCCCCATAGATTGAACATGATGTGGACTACGGCGCCAATCCCCCAGTTCTTCTTGGTCCTCACAACATACGCGATTGGAAGAAACGCCACGAAGATAATCGCCATATTCTCCGGAAAGTAGAAGTGGTAGACAGCGAACAAGAGCGAGTTGACGACAGGGGCCGCCCATCCCCAGTGTTCCATTCTCGGAAGAAGGAACCCGCGAAAGTACAGCTCGTCAAATACTGGCGCGACGAAACCAGAGAGCAGGACAGCCAGAAGAAGGGTGATGTTGCGCTGGATTGGAGGACAGCTAGTCACACCATTGATGAGCGCTTCTTGGGTGGCCCATACTGGAAACCAGGCAGACAGATGGGGTTCAAGATATTGGGTGATGGGACTAAATGCAATCGACAAGACTCCGCAGCAAAGAAACAGGAGAAGTGGCAATACGACATACTCGACCACTGTTCCCTTGCGGCGATACCTGATCGCCTCCGACAACGATCTTGTTCCTGTGAATCTCACGCTCCAGAGAAGCATTACACCGATTTGCGTAGGCACCAGGCAAGCCGGAATTGTGATCAAAAGGGCGAGGTAGGCGGTGAGTCCACGTCGAATCAGCATCCAGGAGAGAACATAGAAGAAAACAGCGAATATGATACCGGGCACCAGATGAAGCACAATCAACAATGGCCCAGGGAGCTTGCTATGCCCATTCTCTTCAAGGGCTGTCATCTGTAGAGGCCTCCATCAAGGAAAAGAGGCTAGCTACTTCCAAGGCGGGGCGGCCTAACTCATGATCATCCTGACATCATTCGGCCTAATCACCCCATGTAGCGCACCAGGCCGTCTAGTCCTTCTCCGATAGTGCCATTCAGCTTGCCTACGTAGCCTTCGTCCGCCGTCTAGGGTGCGCTGTAGGATATAGCCGCTTCACCATCGCGCCCGTTAGGGCCATGAGGGTTGCATGCGGGATGGTCAGATACCATTGCTGGTCATCACTGTCTTTCCATTCGAGGCATAGCGTCCCGTCCTTGAAGTCAAAGTCTAACCTCACCTGGGTCTCCCGCCCATCCTCCGTGTAGGCGACCAGTCCTGATCGTAGTTCTTCTCTCAGCGCCTTCTGCCATTCGTTCATCTCTCCAACCGCCATCCATCATTGCAATACATCTTCAGCGCTCTCTCTCACGCCAACCAATTTTGCGCCACACACCTTACACATCGCCGCCCTCGCCCGCATCTCGTTGGCTGTTTCCATAGGCCAGCCTGTCACCGTTCCCAAAGACCACCACTGAGGCCACTGAAACCCAAAGACCACTGAACCCTCGGGCGGGATCGACGGCGGCCCGTCCTGCGTGCTGCTACCCGGGGAGCGCGGTCGGTCGTGGCAAGGTTCGTGCCGGAGTCAAACCTGGCGCCCCAGGGGGGCAAACAGGGTGGGTGAACGCGCTGAAGCGCGTTTGCTGTTGGCGTGGCATCGGGTTTTTGCCCGAGGCCAAGGGGACAGCATCGGTTTGCACTTGGTCCGGCACGCGCGTCTGGCATCGAATCACCGCTACTCCAGGGATTAGCCAAAGGTGACTTGAATGGCGTCGGCTGCAACCGCTTGTTGGCCGCCGTGCGGATTCATTGTGGTGTAGACACTTGACTACCAGATACCTGGTAGCAGACGATGACGCACCTGACGAGCATAATCATCATAGCCAGTCAACTCACCTTGTAAGGTGCGGTCTTCAAGGGCTGTGCGGAGCAAAAGCAGGATTACATTGAATCCGCCGACGATCAAAGCCCACCAGGAAGCCAGCAGGACTGGCACGGCCAGTTCATATAGAATCGTGCCGAGGTAAGCTGGATGACGCACATAGCGGTACGGGCCGCCAGTGGCAACAGCGTGACCGCGCTCGGATTGGATACGGACGACCTGCGAGAAGAAACCATTGGAGGCCGTTGCCCAAACGACCAGGGCATAGCCCAGAGCAGATACGACCAGAGCAGCGACTTGGGCGGGCAAAGGAATACCGCTCGTCCAGCCATAACGCTGGTCAAGTCCGGCTACGATCAATCGCACCAGGGTCGTCACGCCAACAATACTCATGATGGCCAGATCCCAGGGTTTGGCTCCCGTGCGCGGTCCCAGACGATCAGCCAGCAAGTCCGGATTGAAACGCAGGATGACGATTGCCGTCGCCGTGATCCAAGCGAACATTAGGACGATCAGTGCCCAGGCTGGCCACCAGTTAATCCGCCCTGCTGACCAGAACAGGGCCACGCCCATCAGGACAAGCCCCATGGCTTCCCGGATGGCATAACGCAGGATGATTTTGGGGTTCATTCTTTTCTCCCTATGGAAAGGCGCCTACGTACTGACTACGCGGACGTGGATCCACCTGGTCGGCCCAACTTGCCCACAGGCCGGGGTTTGTCCCCGACACCGTGCCATCTCCGAGCGCCGTTCAGTGGCAGCGGAAGGGCTTGCCTCCGCAGGCTGATAGTACCCATGCATTCCTTTTCGATTCTGTGTCGGGCGCAGACAGACGCCCTGCGCGCCCGGTCGGACGGTGTGTAGGGGCGGGTCTCAGACCCGCCCCTACGAAGCTGCTC
>CAZBJW010000286.1:0-4857 GCA_964492135.1 uncultured Anaerolineales bacterium | reverse complement strand
GCGCTGAGGGATTGCCGGTGGCGGTGGTGGCATCGCCGTTCGACAACGATACGATACTGGGGAAGGGGTGACAGAAACGAGGGAGGTTTAGGAGTCCGTCGTCCAGACTGGAGTTGCGCTGATGAGTGGATTTCGCGATATGATTCGCTTCCTTGAGCTGCGCTCCAGCGGTGGGCAGATACGGGATTTCATTCACGGGTGCTGCGAATCGACATCATGCTTTGTGCGACTGACAAGACCCTCAGAGAATTGGGTACAAAGTACTATTGACCCGGCGGCGAGATGCAAGTATAATTGATAATGATGTGACACTCTGGAGACAGGGTTAGGTTTGAATAGTTAACAGTCAGCAGAGGACACGTGGCAGCGAGACACAGCGTTGTACTCCTGTCGCCTACGCCGGCGTCTTCATCATCGACCAAGACGGGTTCCACATACCAATACCACATAGGGTGCAAGAAGACAGGGCTTGAGACGCCTGTCTCGTTGCGCACGGGCGCATCGCCTGCCAGTCGGACAGGTGTGCGCCTTCTTTTTGTTGGAGTAGCATGGGAAGCGCGCTAAGGTTTGAAGTCGAAAGGAGAGGATTGCGATGAGCCATGAAGCGAAAGAAGTAGGGGAAGGCGAAGGCACTGCGGTTTCGAGAAAGGAGTTTCTGAAACTGGGCACGGCCATAGCCGTCGGAGTAGGACTTGGCGACGCCTTGACCAGAGTGGTGCACCTGGGGGACGGTGTGGTGGCCTTTGCGGGCAGCGAAGGCTCCGTCGTCGTTGACACGCTTCAGTGTGCAGGGTGCATGAGTTGTATGCTGGCCTGCTCCTTGGGGCATACAGGGGTAGAGGATCTTAGCCGTGCCAATATCCGCATAGCTCAAGAGTCCTTCGTGGCATACCCAGATGATATCGCATCGCAGGTTCGCGGGAGATGCGACCTGTGTGCGGATACCCCGTACTGGAACGAGCAAGGCGGGCCGGGCGGAAAGCAAGCATGCGTGGAGGTGTGTCCCATGCGTGCAGTACAGTTCGTGCCTGCATAGGCAGGGACGCTAGAGCCGGTGAGGAGGTTGAGAGATGGCGGGCTACACAGGTAAGATCTTGAGAGTCAATCTGACGACAAGTGAGATCACCACTATAGACACGGCGGACTACGCACAATGGGGTGGGGGGCATGGAATCGGTTCCGCGATCTTCTGGGACTTGATTCCCGACAAGACCCTTACTGATGGGTTTGACCCCCGGAATGTTGTTACGATCATGACCTCGCCGCTTTCGGGCACCCTGGCACCATCGGTCGCGGGAAGGACGGAGGTGCAGGGCATCGGCGTGCAGCCATATCCTGTAGGGTGGTTCACTAGGAGCAACTTCGGCGGGAGATTCGCCGGCATGCTGAAGTACGCGGGCTGGGATGGGATAGTGATCGAAGGCAAGGCCAGCAGCCCAGTGTGGATTGATATCAGAGATGGCACTCCGCGGATAAGAGATGCTGCCTGGCTGTGGGGCCTGGACACCTACCAGACACAGGTGCAGATCTGGGAGCAGGTCGGGCACGGAGGTGGCGGAGGCGGCCATGCGTTCGGCAAACAGAAGCCTGCCGTACTGACGATTGGCGCAGCCGGGGAGAACCAAACCAGATTCGGCTCATTGATACACGACGCCGGCAGCGGTGCGGGGCAGGGCGGCTTTGGCGGAGTGTGGGGTTCAAAGAACCTGAAGGCCATCAGCGTTGAGGGAGAGGGGGCTGTGCAAGTCGCGCACCCCAACGAACTGATGGAAGCCAGGATATGGGCCAAGGGTTACGGATGGGATCCGAACAACCCGGCGCCTCCCTTCTTGTCCCTCTCAGCCTTCGGAGGAGCCACGGGTGGAGCGCAGTATGGGGCGCAGACTGGAATGGCCGTCAGGTCTCAGGGTTGTCTCGCCTGCCACAGGTGCTGTAGGACCAGAACGGAGACCAGTCACGGAAACGAGTCTATGTGCTTTGACGTGGGCTACTATGCTCCCTATGACCAGATGGTTCATGGTCAAATGACAGATGTCACCATGCAGTCGGCCGACCTGATACAGGCACAGGGCATCAACGTCTTTGAGCTAGCGGTCGCGACCCACTGGCTTCTCAACTTGTACCAGATGGGCATCGCGGGGCCTGGGCTGGAAATCGACACCGACCTGCCGTTTCAGCTGCTAGGGGAACTGGACTTTGCCGAACAATTGGTTGAGAAAATCATCTATCGGCAAGGGATCGGAGCGGACCTTGCGGAGGGATGTGCCAGGGCAGCCGAGGCGTGGGGCAGGCTGGAACAGGATCTCGCTACCGGCGTACTTCCCCTTCAGTACTGGGGATACTCGCATCATTACGATGCGAGGACAGAGGTGGAATGGGGATACGGCTCGATCGTCGGCGATAGGGACTGCAACGAACACGACTTCGACTGGCCGTGCTATTGGGTACCCTCCATGTGTGATATGTATGGTATCCCGGCACCCGTCTCCGCGGCAGAGCTTGCGCAGATCATTGCCGACGCATGCCTTCCATACTCCGACCCCCTCATGGCCGACTACAGTGATGCCGGTATCTACTCAGAGCACATGGCCAAGCTGGTAGCCTGGCATAGACACTATACGAGATTCTGGAAGCAGTCCGTCCTGTATTGCGACTGGGCCTATGCCGACTTTTTCAACTACTATGGTCCCAACTTCAGAGGGCTGACGCCTGAGGCGGAACCCAAGTTCTTCAATGCTGTCACTGGGCAGAATCTGACCTTCGAAGATGGAATGGAGCTCGGAAGAAAGATCTGGAACCTGGACAGAGCGTTGTGGGTCTTGCAAGGCAGGCACAGAGATCAAGAGGTATTTGCGGATTACACGTACGACGTCCCATCCGGGCCTGGATTCTCGACCTACGAGATACCCTACGTCCTGCCTGTGTACGAGAACGGACAATGGGATTACAAGAACGTGTGGGGTAGATCGCTGGACCGGGACCTCGTGGAGCAGTGGAAAACGACGTACTACCAGCTTGAGGGATGGGACCCCGCCACAGGCTGGCCGACCAGGAGCGCCTTGGAAGGACTGGGCCTGGGGTACGTTGCAGATGAGCTTCAGGCGCACGGCAAACTAGGAGCGGAGTAGGGCAAATCTGTGACACTGTCAGAGCCAACCAAGGAACTGGCTACCAGACTATTGGCGGAAGTCGGCTTCGAGGAGCGCCTACGCGCGGCGAACTTGACGCCAATGTCTGGAGCCCGTCAGCATTCGATCTACGGGTTTCGACAGGCTATCAACTTCCTGCGTATCGATGAGTTCGAAGACTTGGTGGCCGCAGGGCCAAGAGCATCGATAGCGTACGTAGATCCTGACGCTCTAAGGATATGGGTGGCCGAGGTCCTTGGAGACACAGAGCTGGCTGATGCAATCGGGGGAGCGATTGCAGAGGGGACCAGCTACGTCGAAACCATGAGACCTGTCAAGGAGCTGATGGAGTATCGACTCAGCCAGTGCGAGGCGGTCCTAGCAAGCTAGGAGCACCAGCTGAGCTCCGAAGCCTGTCGTGGCAAGGCTGACGAGGAAAGCGTCAGAATGCCAGCTACCAGCGTGCGACGGCGGAGGCACTGTCGTGTGGATCGGCAGTGCCTCCGCGTTGTCATAGCAGTGCGCGGGGTCGCGGCCAGGGGTACGTGTCGGGGAGAAGAGCGCAGGAATCGGACGTGCGTACCGGATACTGACGGGCCGGATCTCTCGCTGGACCCGTCGGGGTCCTGGGTAGAGAGACCACCTTCCCTCTCGGGCCAGTCGAAGTCCTGGCGCAAAAGCTATCTAGAGGAGGGTCCAATGTAGGACGGGTCTCGTTCCAGTTAGGCTCGAAGCGCAGCTTTGGGTGTATAGCATTTTGTCAAACGTTATCCGAAAGGGGGGAGCGTCGATGTCAGCGGAGAGAGAGATCCAGGCCGCTGCGGTGCGGACCATGATTGATGCCATCGAGGACGTCGCAGGGGTCAAAGGGAGGAACATGGTCCTCCGCCATGCTGATCTGGAAGAGTACGTGGAGAACCCACCACCTATTGATGAGGAGATCTTTATTCCAAACGATCGCTACCGGGCTATCTGCAGGGCCCTGAGGGACGTCTTCGGCAAAGGCTCTCGAGTGTTGCTCATCTACGCAGGGGAAGCCACAATCTATAAGTCTTTCGAGGCCCTTCCCCGCGCCTTCGCGCCGGTCATGAAATTCCTCCCCGGCGCGCTAAGAAGGCGGGCAGCGCTGAAAATGGCCGCTATGGCAACGGAAAGGATTACTGGCATACCGCCGAAAATCGACCATCAGAAGGGCAAGATCGTCTACCACTACTACAACTGCCCGTTCTGCGAAGGATATGAGAGCGAGGAGCCCATATGTTTCTACGATGTTGGGATCCTGAAGGCTATAGTGGAGTTTGCCACTGGGAAGAAGTACAAGGTCACAGAGATTGACTGTGCAGCCATGGGCGCTGAGGCTTGCGTATATGAGATTGTGGAATTGTGAATAGGTTGCCTTGAGGAGTTACGCGAGGCTAGTCGGTATCAGCCTGCGATGGCCACGCTCAAGATTCTTGTGATCGTCACCTGTAGCCCCACCGAAGGCGGCCAGCAGTGCATTCCCCATTGAGCGTCACGGGAACGCTGGATGAATCTGTGGCAGGCTCTTGAGAGGTTCACCCCTGTGCAGACAGAGAGGAATCGTGAGTCCCAGGGTTTTCTCTCACATGATGTCCGTGCTGTAGACCAGCGTTAGTATGAGATGATATCGAAGCAATGGCCTATTGAAAGGAGGCAGTGTGATGGCTGCAAAGGATCTAGGCAAGGAATTGACCGCAGTGCTGAGAGG
>CAZBJW010000285.1:0-4891 GCA_964492135.1 uncultured Anaerolineales bacterium | reverse complement strand
CTTCAGGACTTGGGCGCTGAAGCGCATGGCCTGTACTGCGAAGTCGATGGCACGTTCCCCAATCACCATCCAGATCCCACCGTACCTGCCAACTTGACCGATCTGATCGCCACCGTGCTGCAAGAGAACGCCGACGTGGGAATGGCTTACGATGGCGATGGTGATCGCCTGGGGGTGGTTGACGAGCAGGGCAACATCATTTGGGGCGACCAGCTTCTGATCCTCTTTTCCCGAGAGATCCTGGCCCGCCGGCCGGGAGCCCCCATCATCTTCGAGGTCAAGTGTTCCCAGGCGCTGCCCGAAGAGATCGAAAAGGCAGGGGGCGTGCCGGTCATGTGGCGTACAGGCCACTCCTTCATCAAGAACAAAATGAAAGAAGAGCATTCACCCCTGGCTGGTGAGATGAGCGGTCATCTGTTCTTCGCCGACGAGTATTATGGGTATGATGACGCCATCTATGCCTCCTTGCGATTGATGCGTCTTCTGTCCCAGTCCGACAAGAGCATCGGCGAGATGTTGGCCGACGTGCCCAAGTACTACTCAACTCCAGAGATCCGCGTGGATTGTCCTGATGAGGAGAAGTTCCGGGTTGTCGCCGCCCTCACCCAGCATTTCAAGCAGCAATATGAAGTCATTGACGTCGACGGAGCGCGCATACTGTTCGGGGATGGCTGGGGACTGGTGCGCGCTTCCAACACGCAACCTGCTCTGGTCCTGCGCTTTGAGGCCAGGACTCCGGAGCGCCTGGAGGAGATCAAGCACATAGTACTGTCCAAGCTCAGAGAAAGGACATCGGTGGAGATATCCACTTGAGCGCTAGCGCCAGAGGCGCACACCCAGCATCGAGAAAGGAGCAAATGCTATGCGCGACGAGAAGACGAGCAGGGAGGAATGGGAGGAGATAGGCCGAGAGATCGAGGCCAAGATCAAGAGGGACCTGGCGAGATGGGCCGGTGCCGAGGAAACCAACGACTGGCAGGATATCGGTAGGAAAATGGAGGGTAAGGTCCGCAGCCAGATAGCCACCAATGTAGGCGCAGAGCCAGAGGACGACTGGGACACGTTAGGCAGGAAGGCCGAGAGGAAAATCAGGGCCGACATGGCCACTGGCCTGGGCGGGGAGCCTGATGAAACCTGGGAGGAGATAGGCAGATTGATAGACCGAAGAGTCAGGTCAGGGCTGGGGCAATGGGCTGGGGCCGAGCCCGACGATGACTGGGACGCCGTCGGCCGCAAGATCGAGGACAAAATCAAGACCACCATTCAGGAATGGGCCAAGGACCAGAGTCGAGGAAGCTCAGAAAGCTCTTCACGCCCATAACTATCGGCAACCTAGAGCTGGCCAACCGCACCGTCATGCCAGCCATTCATCTGTTCTATACGCCGCAGGGAATCGTCACCGACACCCTTATCGACTTCTACGTCGAACGGGCAGCAGCAGGGGTGGGGCTGCTCATCCTGGGCAGCTGCCCCATTGATAGGTACGGTGGCGGGCCATTCATGGTCGGCATCAGCGAAGATCAGTTCGTCCCCGGACTGACAAGACTCACTCAAGTCGTCCACGAACCTGGCGTTCCCCTGGTCCCCCAGCTGTACCACGCCGGCCGATATTCTAACTGGAGCTGGTTCAGGCTGTACGCGAAGCTGTTGACCGAGCCAACCCATCATTGTCCGCATGGCGGGAAACGACTTGGTCAGCGGTGGCAACAACAGCCGAGAAGCTTGCGCCTTTGCCCAAGCTCGGCAAAGCTATAGATCCCACCACACGCTGCACGGTCCTCCAAGATCTGCGGGGCTACCGCGTACAGACGATAGTCAACGCCACCGTTAGCCAGATTGTGCCCGAGCGTGTGGTGCTTGTCGTCGGCGAGCGGGAACAACTAATCGGAACCGACACAATAGTCCTGGCCACCGGAGTTACCCCGCGCAATTCACTCTACGAGGAACTGAGAGGCCGCGTAGAAGAGCTTCACCTCCTTGGCGATGCCAAGGAGCTCCGCAAGGGATACGATGCCATGCACGAAGGTTTCGAAGTGGGTATGGAGCTCTAGACTCCGCGTTTGCGAATGGGTGTTGCTTTCAGTACAATGAGTGCACGGCGCGGAGTAGCTTCCGAAAAGGAGAGGCGAACGTGAGCGAAGAAGAAAAGCGTAGGAAAGACGTGAAGCAGGAGAAGGAAGAGAAGGAGGAGAAGGACCGCGGCGAACGAGAGTGGGACAAAGGTGAGCAGTGGTCTGGCGGCGATGCCTTGGGCCCGCTGATCTGGGGCTTGATCGTCATCCTAGCAGGCGCAGCGCTTCTCGCCGCCAATCTCGGAACCTTTCCCTGGTTGGCGTGGGACAACGTGTGGTCCATCATCTTCGTTGGAGCAGGCTTGCTCTTCCTGCTGGAGGTGGTGATCCGGCTATTACTCCCCGCATATCGGCGCCCGATACGAGGTCGTATTATCCTGGCCTTCGCCGCTCTGGCCATCGGCCTCGGAGGGGTCATCGGCTGGGAGCTCACCTGGCCGCTGATCGTCATTGCCATCGGCCTGGCCATTATCCTTGGCGTCTTCTTGAGGCCCAAGTTCTGACCGCGTCTGAGCTATAGTCGACCTAGATCCATCGTCACCAACTGGTCCCACCAGTAGCGAAGACGGGAAACAGTCGTATCGCGCCCTATGCACCTGAAGTATGGGGGTTGGAAGGCCTTGATGAGGTCGCCGATCTCGTAGCGTGGCAGGACGGGCGTCGAAACGATGAGGCTACCTTTCTCCCCTGGACGCATTTCGTGCATCATCTTGATGCCTCTTCGCGTCCGCACCTCGAAGAAGAAGAGGTCGTAGTTGGGCACCCATGCCCGCTTTTCGTCCCTCTGCTGGCCAAATATGCCCTCCGTTGCGCCGTAGATCTCAGTGATGTCTACCTGGCCAAAGAGGGCTCTGAGGATGGGCCTGTATTTGGTGTTGATGCCCGGGACGCTACCCAGGGTCATGATTCGTATTCGCCACAGGTCCTTCGGATAGACGCCATGCGCCTGGTGTAGATACCTTCCGAAGTCCACCGCCGTCGGTGCCACACCCCCGACTATGGTGACATTCTCGTCCCGACAGCGATCGTAGGCCAACTCGAAGCGGCGCTTCCAGTCAGCTATCGTCTTCCCTCCCCCCAAGGCATCAACTTCGTTCTGATCAGGCAGAGTACGCAGATAGGTAGCCGCAGTGGTGCGTTTGGAATAGATGCCGGAGCTGTATCCGTATTCCACTTCCCGGTCGCCGACCCGTACTGTGCCCACTACCGAGGGGAAGTTCACGTTGAGGTTCACGCCCTGAAGCACATCGAGCTGCCCGGTCCGCATGATGTAGTTCATTAGGGCCCGGCCAGCGCTGGCACGCATCTTCAGGTCGGTGGCCGTCATGGGAATGAACTTGGACTCACCCTTTGTCGTGCCTCGGGTGATGGCCCAGCCGATGGGAGGCTCATAGAGCAGCATATCCTCCTCACCGGCCATGACCCGCTCTATGAGGGGCTTGAAATCCTCATAATCGGCAATGGGGAAAGCGCGCCTGTATTCGTCAACGCTCTTGACCTGAGCGGCTCCGTGCTGCTGCCCGTACGTACTCTGGCCATAGCCCTGGAGCAATCGGTCTAACACGGCTTGCTGGGTCGCATCGGAATCTGCAACGGCCTCGTGCCAGGGACGAAGGAAGGCGTCGAGCATCTGACGCCCTGCTTGTTCGCTGTGCTGAGACACGTCCTCGGTCGTGCCAGTCATGATTCTACGCTAGGCGATGACTTACTCCCGTGTCACCCCATCGCCGAAGGCAGGTATAGAGAGATGCGGTCGGTAACGATCTGCTGTATCCGATGGAGGTCGTCCTCCGTTCGGCCCTCGACCCTCATCGAGAGCACCGGTTGGGTGTTGGAGGCCCGCACGAGTGCCCACCCACCATCGAACTTGATTCGTGCCCCATCTATGTCGATGACTTCGTGAGTCTCGATGAAAGACTCCTTTATCGCGTCCACGACGCTGAACTTCTGAGTATCGGCGCAGGGAACGCGGAGTTCCGAAGAACTGAAGTATCTTGGCAGCTCCTCCACCAGCTTCGACAAGGGTTTGTCCATCTTGGAGATGTACTCCACAAGCTTCCCGGCGGCAAAAAGGGCATCGTCGAAATTCAGAGGGGGATCGTTGAAGAAAACGTGCCCGCTCAGCTCCACACCCAGGGCCGCGTTTTCTTGTCGCATCTTTTGCAGGATGTATGCATTGCCACATCTGGTGATGAAGGGTATCCCTCCGTTGCGCACGATATCGTCTATCAATGCCTGCGAGCATCGTACATCCAAGACGACCTTGGCAGGTCCGCTGGTCAGGAATTCCCTCGCCAAAAGAGCGACGTATTTGTCGGGCAAGACCATCTGTCCCCGCTCGTCCACCACTCCCAGCCTGTCTCCATCTCCGTCGAAGCCGATTCCCAGATCGGCGCCTTCTCTGACCACCATGGCTTTCAAGTCACTGATGTTGTCCTCGACCAGAGGATCCGGCTCATGGTTTGGAAAACGCCCATCAGGCTCGCAGTACAGGGGAACAACTTCGCACCCAAGGTCTCGGATCAGTTCACTACCCAGCAGGCCAGCCGTGCCATTGCCTCCGTCAACCACGACCTTCAGTCCGCGACTCGGACGTATTCTCTCTCGAATGCAGTCCAGGTACTCAGGAATGACATCAAGTTCCTTCATGGATCCCTTGCCCACTTCGAACTGATTCTTGGCAATCAGCCGCTCGACGTGTTGCAGTGCCTCGCCAGCCAGAGGATAGGGCCCCACCTGCAGCTTGAGACCATTGAACTCAGGAGGGTTGTGACTCGCGGTCACCATCACTGCACCGTCGGCGAAGGCGCGGTCCAGGG
>CAZBJW010000284.1:0-4898 GCA_964492135.1 uncultured Anaerolineales bacterium | reverse complement strand
GCGACCTCAGACGAGCCCAAGCGATGGGGGACCTGGAGGCCTTACGCAAGCACGGGCGCAGAGTTGTATGGATCCATCTGGGATCGGATGTTGCCGAGGGCCTGTCTAGCCTGAGAAAGCACGTTGAATCCGCACTGGGAGAAAGCCGATGATGCAGGCAAAGTCTCTCACGACACTCTTCCTGGATGTAGGGGGTGTCTTGGTCACCAACGCTTGGGACCGAAGTGCCCGCCAGCGGGCGGCGCACGCTTTTGAACTGGACATCGAGGACATGAACGAGCGTCACCACCTGACCTTCGACATATACGAAGAGGGCAAACTCAGCCTGGAAGAGTACTTGAATCGGGTGGTGTTCTATGAAGAGCGGCCCTTCTCTCCAGATGAGTTCAGATCCTTCATGTTCGCTCAGTCTGAGCCTTATCCCGAGATGATGAACCTGATAAGCGGCCTGAAGGCCGAACATGGCCTCAAGATCGCAGCGGTGAGCAACGAGGGTCGCGAACTGACGGTGTACCGTATCAAGAAGTTTGGTCTGGGGACGTTCATGGACTTCTTCGTCTCCTCGTGTTTCGTCCACTTCCGCAAGCCTGACGAAGACATATACCGCATGGCCCTGGATATCGCCCAGGTACCTCCTGACCGGGTAGCATACGTCGAAGATCGGGCCATGTTTGTGGAAGTGGCCACGCGCCTCGGCATTCACGGCATCCAACACACCGACTACCAGACGACTCGACAGGCACTTGAAGCCTACGGATTAGCATTGGGCCAGGTGTCACAACCACGCGACGGCAGCGCAAGCATCGCATGACCGGCCACCAATGGGCGGACACGAACGGTTGGCGCCAGCGGCTGTGCAAAGGAGAAGAGTGATTGGGAATGTCAGAGAGGTTCACACTGACCGTTGACGGGGCAATCGATCTCGCTCTGGGCATTCTCCTCCTACTGTTCCCCAGAGGTGTGCTCACAATCTTGGCAATGCCCTTGGCGGCCAGCGCCTTCTATCCCAGCATCCTGGGTGCTGTCCTTGTAGGGATAGGCCTTGCCCTGCTCCTTCAGCGTTTCGGGGAAGACTCAGGCGTCGCAGGGCTAGGCATGGAAGGTGCGATTGTGATCAACGTGTGCGGCGCGGGTGCACTCGTCCTATGGCTCATCGGCGGGACTCTGGACATCCCCAGGCGCGGTTATGCTTTTCTGTGGGTGATCGCCCTGACTGTGTTGGGAGTCGCCGTCGTCGAAATCGTGCTGCGTATCCTGCGCAGGGGAAAAGCACGAAGAGGCTAGCAGAGCGCCGCGGACGTGGCCTCTCGCTCCGCGCATGAATCAAGAGGACGAGAGTGCAGAAGGGAGAGCAAGAGATGTCCAAACAACAATATGAAATCGGCATGATCGGTCTTGGCGTCATGGGCCAGAACCTGGTGCTCAACATGGCCGACCACGGCCACTCGGTGGCTGGCTACGACAAGGATTCAACGAAAACAACCGCGCTGCAGAAGGTGGCGGGGAAACAAAGGATCCTGGGGGCGAAAACACTGGAGGAATTCATTGACTCCCTGAGCAAGCCGCGAACCGTGATGATGTTGGTCCCCGCTGGCCCCCCAGTTGATGCAGTGATTGGCGACTTGTTACCCCACCTGGCGCGGGGTGACCTGATCATCGATGGCGGCAATTCCCACTTCGTAGACACCAACCGGCGAGGCAAGAGCCTCGCTGAGCAGGGTCTTCAGTTTCTGGGAATGGGCATCTCTGGGGGCGAGCACGGGGCTCGCTACGGCCCCAGCATGATGCCCGGTGGTCCCAAGGAGGCCTACGAGAGGGTGAGACACGTCTTCGAGTCCGTGGCGGCGCACGTGGACGGTGACCCCTGTGTAACATATCTCGGGCCAGGTTCGGCGGGTCACTATGTGAAGATGGTGCACAATGGCATCGAGTACGGGCTGATGCAACTCATTTCGGAGAGCTACGACTTGATGAAGCGTGGGCTCGGCCTGACCGATGACGAGTTGAATGGCGTCTATGCGAAGTGGAACCAGGCAAGACTGAGCGGCTACTTGATGGAGATTACCGCCAACATCTTCCTCCGGGTAGACGAAAAGAGTGGTGAGCGTCTAGTGGAGCAAATCCTAGACGAGGCCAAGCAGAAGGGAACAGGCATGTGGGCATCCCAAGACGCGCTAGAGCTTCAAGTGCCGGTCCCCACTATTGATATCGCGGTGGCCATGCGCAACATGTCCGCCCTCAAAAGGGAGCGGGTGGCTGCCAGCAAGGTGCTGGACGGCCCAGCGCCCAGTCCGCCCGAAGACAGGGAAAGCTTCCTTGAGCGTCTTGGCGATGCCATGTACGGTGGCATGATCATCACCTATGCACAGGGTATGGCTCAGCTGCGGAGGGCATCACAAGCCTACGCGTACGGCTTGAATCTCGAAGACGTTGCTCGCATCTGGCGGGGCGGCTGCATCATTCGCGCAGCCCTGCTGGAGGACATGCGTGCAGCTTATCATGCCCAGCCGGGCCTGGCGAGCCTGCTCCTGGACCCTCACCTGTGCCAAGAGGTTCTCGGTCGGCACGAAGAGCTGAGACACATAGTCCGCTACGGCGCTGAGGTAGGCATTCCCACGCCTGGGCTAATGAGTACCTTGGAGTACTTTGACGCCTATCGCAGCGCCTGGCTCCCGGCCAACCTGATTCAGGCCCAGCGGGACTACTTCGGTGCGCACACTTATGAGCGAGTCGATGCCGAAGGCGTCTTTCATACCCAATGGCAGCAAGACTGAGGAGGTAGCCCGGTGTCCCACCCGAGAGGTCCGGACTCGACGATTGTGGTCATCTTTGGCGGCGCGGGTGATCTGACCTGGCGCAAGCTAGTGCCGGCACTATACAGCCTTTATCTTGACAACTGGCTCCCTGACCGTTTCAAAGTCTTTGGGCTGGATATCAGGCGCATGAGCAATCAGCAATTCCGTGGGCATCTCCGCAAGGGTGTGGACAAGTTCTCCAGGCGTGGCAAGGTCAGTCCCAGCAAGTGGAAGGAGTTCGCCTCCAAGTTTGTTTTCCTCACAGCCGATTTCTCAGACCCTACGGCCTACTCCGCGCTGGCCGAGCGGCTGGCTGCCCAGGAGGAGGAGTGGAACCTCAAAGCCAATCACATCTTCTACCAGGCCACGCCACCAGAGACGGTGAAGACTATCGTAGGCCAACTGGGACAGGCAGGCTTGTCCAAGGACCGCGAACACGCACGAATCGTTCTGGAGAAACCCTTTGGCCATGATCTAGCCTCGGCTCGCGCTCTGAATCAGATGGTACTGAAGGTCTTTGAGGAATCTCAGATCTATCGCATAGACCACTATCTGGGCAAGGAGACTGTGCAAAACATCCTGGCGTTTCGCTTCGCCAACGCCCTGTTTGAGCCCATCTGGGACCGGCGCTACATCGATCATGTGCAAATTACCGTTGGAGAGCAAGTGGGGGTTGAACATCGCGGTGCATACTATGAGCACGCAGGCGCCCTGCGCGACATGGTGCAGAACCACCTGATGCAGGTACTCTGTCTAATCGCCATGGAGCCCCCCGTCTCCTTCGACGCCGACGAGATCCGCAACAAGAAGCTCGACGTGCTGCGTGCCATTCGGCCTATCCCGCAGGACCAGGTGCATCGATTAGCCGCACGCGGCCAATATGCTGCGGGCTGGATTGACGGGCAGCACGTTCCTGCATACCGCGACGAGCCTGGTGTGGCCCCGGACTCTGACACCGAAACCTTTGCGGCAGTGAAACTTCTCGTGGACAACTGGCGCTGGCAGGATGTGCCCTTCTATCTGCGCACCGGCAAGCGCATGGGCAGCCGAGTCTCACAGGCCTGCATCCGGTTCCGTCCTGTGCCCCACCAGTCATTCCCGCCAGCGGTCGTGGAGGACTGGCAACCTAACGGCCTGGCGATACTCATTCAGCCGGGGGAAGGCATTGTGCTCGAGTTCCAGGCTAAGCAACCAGGACTTCGGGTGCGCCTCAGGCCGGTCGAGATGCGCTTCTGCTATGAGGACGCCTTCAAGGTTGCCTCACCCGAGGCCTACGAGACTCTGCTGCTGGACGTTGCCCTGGGAGATGCTACCCTCTTTATGCGCGCAGACCAGATACAGGCCGCCTGGTCCGTGGTGAACCCTATCTTGGAAGCCTGGAGTGGCAACCCGCCGCCAGATTTCCCGAACTACGAATCTGGCACCTGGGGTCCAGAAGAGAGTGAGGCTCTCATCGCCGCGGACGGACGCAGGTGGCTACTTCCGAGGACGTTGAGCCCTTGTGAGGCACTGGTTTAGGGCATTTCTTGTTGCAGGATGCTGTCGGGAACGCAAAGACCCAGCGACGCTGGAAATGAAGGCGAGCGGGCGGGCTCGGCTCTTGTCTGACATGCGCTGCATGTTGATGATGGGATGGGCCAGGACGGATCGAAAGACCGGCTGGGCCGTCTAACAAGGACGAAGGAGAAGTGGAGCAGTCTCACGTGATCTGCACCTACCAGAACCTGGAATCCCTCAGCCGAGGGGCAGCGGACCTCTTTGTGACCCTGGCAACTGCAGCAGCGCGAAGCCGTGGTCGGTTTGCTGTGGCCCTCTCCGGTGGCCACACTCCCCTGCGCGCTTACGAGCTTCTGGCGCAGCCATACTGGCGCGAGCAAGTCCCGTGGGAAGACGTACACGTGTTCTGGGGCGACGAGCGCTGTGTCCCTCCAGATGATCCCCGGAGCAATGCACGTATGGCCCGTCTGGCCTTGCTGGACCACGTGCCTATTCCCACAGCCCAGATTCACCTTATTTCATGCGCGGGCGCGCCCGCCCAAGGTGCTCAAGAATATGAGGACACACTTCGTTCTTTCTTCGAAGGTCAGCAGCCTCGCCTAGATT
>CAZBJW010000283.1:4287-5031 GCA_964492135.1 uncultured Anaerolineales bacterium | reverse complement strand
ACACCTCCACATTAATGACTATGACATCCACTGCATGAACAATAGTCACAAAAGCGAGCAGAGCACAGAAAGCCCGAGCCACCGCACTCCGAGGGTTGTGGCTCAGGATGTAGATCAGCAGAGAGAAAGCGACGATGACGTTGGTGGCCGAGAGTATGAGATTGCCCAGAGACAGGACCCCGGTGAGGGTCACACCGCCCATCTGTTCGCGACACCTCCAGCATCAACAATGCCCATCAAACGATTGCCCCAAGCCCCCGCATCGCCTGCATCCTCACGCATGCCTGCTCTCATACCCCTAGGACCCAAACCAGGACATAGTAGACCACTGGAATGACGAAGAACAGACTGTCCATGCGATCCAGAATCCCGCCGTGTCCCGGAATCAAATTGCCCGAATCTTTCACCCCAACCTGTCGCTTGACCATGGATTCCGCCAGGTCTCCGAAAGTGGCGGCCAAGCTGATGACCAGGCCAAGAGTCAAAGACTCAAGCACGGAGAGGCCTAATACGCCTCCCATTACGAGCGACGTCCCTGTGGCCCCCACCCATCCTCCCAACGTCCCTTCCCAGGTCTTCTTGGGACTGATGCGGGGAAAGAATGGATGCTTCCCGAAGGCCCTGCCGGACATATAGGCGAAACTGTCACAAAGCCACGTGCCAAGAAGCGCTAGCAGAACCCAACCCAACCCCCCCCGCCAAAAAGTTGGCAGAATGGAAAATGGGGCTAAAACAACCCCAAGG
>CAZBJW010000283.1:0-4277 GCA_964492135.1 uncultured Anaerolineales bacterium | reverse complement strand
GTAGGAAATGGCTGGATAACCAACCCACATATAGCGCACCGGCCAGACTGAGAGCCCAGTCAACAAACGGCTTCTCTGCCTCGGCGGTCCTCGTCACCTGCCAAGCGAGGGAGAAGACAAGGATCAGCGTAAACCCACCCAGAATCGCTTCCGGAGCGAGAAAGATGACTCCAAGCAGCAGGTACGCTGTCAATCCAAACTGAAGTGCATAGAAGGGCCGATACCCGCCAACAGCTAGCATCCGCTGGTACTCACGTCCAGCGAGGATAGCCATGATAAGCACCGCGGCATAGAAAGGTAACCCACCGAGGCACACCACCGACAGGGTCAACAACCCATAGACCACACCACTTATGATGCGACGGTGGAGAACGGACAACCTACACCTTCAGCTTGCCAAAGCGTCTGTCTCGTTCAGCGTAAGCCCGCAGAGCCTTATGGAGTTCCTCCTTGTCGAAATCGGGCCAATATGTCGGCGTAGAGTAGTACTCCGCGTACGCGGATTGCCAGATGAGAAAGTTGCTCAGTCTCATCTCGCCCCCAGTGCGGATAATCAGATCAGGGTCAGGTAGTCCAGCAGTGTACAGGTACCGACTGAACAGCTCCTCATCCACATCGGCAGGGTCGACGTGCTGTTCCAGCAGAGTCCGGACGCCACGCACGATCTCTGCGCGACCACCGTAGTTGAACGCTACGTTCAAGGTCAGGCGGTCGTTATTCTTGGTCAACTCGATAGCGGTCAACACTGCCCTTCTCAAGTTGTCGGACAGACCCTCTAGTTCACCGATATGGCGCAACTTGACACCTTCGCGGTGCAAGTTCTCAACCTCTCTCTGCAAGACGGCTTCCAGGATACTCATCAGCCCCCGTACCTCTTGCATAGGGCGCTGCCAATTCTCCGTGGAAAAGGCGTAAATGGTAACGATCTTAATCCCGTATTCGACGCAGGCCTCCAGGACGCGGCGGACATTCTCGGTGCCTGCGCGGTGCCCTTCCAGCCGTGGAAGACCGTGCTGTTGGGCCCAGCGGCCATTGCCATCCATGATGATGCCGATATGGTGGGGAGTGGTCGATACCGGCTCAGCGACGTTCATATACCGCCTCTACACTTCCATTATCTGCCGTTCCTTCGCCGCGCCGACCTCATCCATCTCTTCCACGTACTTGTCTGTCAACTCTTGCATCCTGTCTTTGCCGCGGTAGAAGTCATCCTCCGAGATGAGTTTCTCCTTTTCCAATTCCTTCATATCCTGCAGGCCGTCCCGCCTGCAGTTGCGGACCGCGATCCTCCCCTCCTCAACCCTGGTCTGCACCATCCTGACCAGCTCGAGACGGCGTTCTTCAGTCAGACGCGGGATTGACAGGCGGATGACCTTGCCGTCGTTGGCAGGAGTCAGGCCAAGTTCCGACTTCAAGATAGCTTTCTCGATCTCCGGCAAAGAAGACGGATCATATGGACGGATGACCAACAGTCGCGGTTCGGGGACAGAAATGGTGGATAGCTGATTGAGGGGGACCTGAGTGCCGTAGTAGTCAACCTGAAGGCGTTCCACCAGCGCCGGCGACGCCCTTCCAGTTCTGATGTTGACCAGATCATTGCGCAGGGCCTCGACACTCTTCTTCATCCGTTCCTCGGTTTCCTTCAACACATCTTCTATCATGGGAACCCTCCACGCCCAACTCAACCGCGGTCAGTCGGCACCTACCACGGTGCCTAGATGCTCACCGGAGACCAGTCTGACCAAGCTGTGGGGAATCCAGAGATTGACCACGACGATGGGCATGTTGTTCTCCATGCACAGCGTGATGGCAGTACTATCCATCACACCCACCCTCAACTCGAGCGCCTGGTGATAGGTCATCCGCTCCAGCTTCCTGGCACCTGGCTCCACTGCCGGGTCAGCATCATAGACGGCGTCCACCTTCGTAGCCTTGATCAAGACATCAGCATCAACTTCCATAGCTCTCAGCGCAGCGGCTGAGTCTGTTGTGAAATAGGGGTTGCCCGTACCGGCTCCCATTATTACCACCCGCCCTTTCTCCAGGTGGCGCATGGCCCTCAGCCTGATGTACGGCTCAGCCACAGCTCGCATCTCAATCGCGGTCTGCACGCGCGTGGTTACCCCGATCCTTTCAAGAGCATCCTGAAGCGCCAAGGCGTTGATCACCGTTGCCAACATCCCCATGTGATCGGCGGTGGAACGGTCCATACCCTGGGCTATGCCATCCCGGCCCCGCCAGATGTTTCCGGCACCGATCACGATGGCCACCTCGACACCGCAATCCTTGACGTTCTTGATGATGGCGGCGACCTCCTCCAGCCTCCCTGCATCGATGCCAAAGCCATCTGGACCAGCGAGCGATTCGCCCCCTAGCTTCAGCAGTATCCTCTTGTACTTGGGTTCAGCAGCCGCATGCACTCTGATCCACCATGACCCACTCGGAGCTGCGCGCAACACCGCTCGCGCCAAGACCCTGGGCGCGCCCGCAGCAGGTAAGCCATCACAACCCGAAATCCGAGTAGCTAGTCTCCTCCCAGCTCAAACCGTGTGAAACGTCGCACTTTGATGTTCTCGCCCAGCTTCGTGATCTTGCTGGTAACCAGGTCCCGCACGGTGAGACCTTCGTCCTTGATGAAGGGCTGTTCAAGAAGGCAAACGTCTTCGTAGTACTTTGTCAGTTTGCCTTCCACGATTCTCTCCACGATATCTTCCGGCTTGCCCTCTCCCACCTGCTCCCTCTGCCGCTCGCGTTCCCGTTCCAGCACCTCATCGGGAATATCGTCTGGCGTCAGATAACGAGGGTTCGTCGCAGCAACCTGCATGGCCAGATCGTGAGCCAATTCTTGAAAATCCTCTGTCCGGGCTACGAAATCCGTTTCGCAGTTCAGCTCCAGGAGCACTCCCAACTTGCCCCCGGTGTGGACGTAGGCCTCCACTAGTCCTTCATGGGCCTCGCGCTCCGCTTTTTTCGCGGCAATGGCCAGTCCTTTCTTGCGCAAGAGCTTCGTGGCCTGTTCCATGTCGCCATTCACTTCTTCGAGAGCCTTCTTACAGTCCAATACTCCGGCTCCCGTTCGCTGCCGGAGGTCCTTTACCATCTCGGTGGTAATGTCCATCTATTCTCCTTCGCCTAAGTCCTGGGTGGTTCCGGAGTCGCCTTCTTGACCAGACTCTTCGTCGTCCTGCAAGATCTCAGCGGAATGAACCTCTCCCTGTCCCTGACTCACCTGTTCCTCGGCCGCCTCCAACGATGCCTCCTCTGGCACCTGGAATTCCTCAACCGACACGAGCACTTCCTCATCCCGCATAGCCTCAGTCACTTCCTCGATCGGCTCGAATACCTCCTCTTCCTCCTCAGCCAGAAGAGCGGCACGTATCTGTCGTCCCTCCATAACTGCGTCAGCAAGCTTGTTCGCTATTAGCTTGATGGATCGGATAGCATCATCATTGGCAGGGATCACGTGGTCAATAGGCGTGGGATCACAATTGGTATCGACCATGCCGATGATCGGGATATCTAGCTTGTTCGCTTCCTTGACCGCGATGTGCTCCCGTCGAACGTCAGTGATGAACACCATGCTGGGCAGACGATCCATGTTCTTGATGCCTCCCAGCCGCCGATTGAGCTTGGCCGCCTCTCGCTCGAGCCCAAGGATTTCCTTTTTCGTGAGCTTCTCGAACTCTCCCCTCTCGAAGCTTTGCTCTAAGTCGATCAAGTAGTCGATGCGCCGACGAATGGTGCGGAAATTGGTGAGTGTGCCACCCAGCCACCGTTGGTTCACGTAGGGCATGCCACATCTCTCAGCCGCCTGGGCAATGTTTTCTTGCGCCTGCTTCTTCGTGCCCACGAAAAGGAGCATCCCGCCGTTGCTCACGTCCTCCTTGATCAGCTGGACGGCGACCTCCAGTCTCTCGATGGTCTGCTGAATGTCGATAATGTGGATACCGTTGCGCTCCGTGAAGATGTAGGAACGCATCTTGGGATGCCACCGTTTCACACGGTGACCAAAGTGGACACCCGCTTCCAGCAACTCCTTCATTTCTACTATCGCCATGTTTGCCTTGCCTCTTTCGTTTTAGACTTCCGCCCTCTTCACCCCGGACAGGAACCTAGCCAAAACAATGCAACCTTGGGTAGGCACCCCCCGCTCGGTCAGAGGACGTGTTTTGTCCTGATATCCCTCATATCATATCATATGGCGCGCCAGCAAGCAAGCCCCCCCATTGAAGTTTGAGCTTGGCCTGGATCTATGATATAGTACTTGCGTGGGAGAG
>CAZBJW010000282.1:0-5104 GCA_964492135.1 uncultured Anaerolineales bacterium | reverse complement strand
GGATTCAGCACTTACACAGCGCCACGCAGTCCAGGATGAGAAAACAGCTACGGATGAGCTTCTTCCACCCACGACAAGCAGGGTCAATGTGTACCTTCTGTGCTTACTATACAGTAGGTGCGCCATATTGTCAAATGGGGCAAAAGGACAACTGCTGGGACAGTCGCTCACCCCAACCTTCATGGTAGGCTCGCCTGGCGTGAGCCTGCCGAAGCGTCGAACCATCGACCCTCCCCCATGCCAGGCGCAAGGAGTACCGAGCAGCGAGGGCAGAGTGTTCGGAGCACAACAACGACATGGGCTATGCACTGCCCCTGCCGCCGGACTACATCCTTCGATACAGGCTACCGCCCACTCAGGATGAGTCCTTCGATACAGGCTATCGCGCACTCAGGGTGAGTCTTGGCCAAGGGCGGCCTCCCGAGCATTCTGAGCGTGTCGAAGGGCAGTCCTGAGCAGCCGCGCACCCTGAGTAGCCGCGACGCGGCGTACCTGTCCTGAGCGCAGGCCATGGATCGAAGAGCGAGGCGGCGTACCGAAGCGCGTATCGCAGCATCGAAGGACCCCTGGGAAGTCTCAAGGGCACGGTGCTCGGAGGGTCACGTTCGCGAATCATCACGGCAGAGCCTCAGGCGGACTGTAACATCATCGGGGATGGTTCACGATGAACCTTAAAGATATTGCTCGAGGGTTGACGGGGGTCCACAAATGTGCTATGATGTGGACAGGCGCGGGGTGCTTGTGGTCCAATGCAGGTACGTGTTGTCCAATGCCATACAAGGAGGTGATGCCTATAGCAAATGGACGTTGGTGTCTCAGTTACAGACGGAGAAGTTTGCCGGCACCGTCGCAGCGGCCGGCAGAATTGAGGGATAGGAGGAGACACAAATGCCTAAGTTTTTGCTTGTTCACCCGGTGGGCACGCAGGAGGTAGCCAAGTTCATGGAGCAGGCGACGCCCTTTGCGAGGGCTGTGAAGGCGAACGTCACACCTGACGCCTACTGGATCAGAAGCTGGTATGCGCAGGAGGAAGGCAAGCTATACTGCGAGTGGGATGCTAAGGACGCTGAGTCCATACGCAAAGTCGTCGACGCAGCGGTGAAGGCATCCTTCGAGCTTCCTACAGAGGGAATCTACGAGATACCACTGACGGTCCAGTCGGAGGACTTCAGATAGGGCACTGGCGAATCGCACGCGGCTTGAGTGCCCTGGCCAGCTCTGCCACCCTTAGAGTTCGCTCAGGCGCTGGGCTGGAGGGTGAGATCGTATGAGGACAGGCACAGCTTAGCTGCCAGAAGGGCTATCCTCTTACAGGATGGCCCTTTTCCTATGGGCCGGTAGTTGGCAACCGGCCTCTGAATTGAGACGTGGTAAACTGGGGTCAGGGCCCAGTGTGATCTCGCAGGCGTTAACAGGAGACCGCGGGGATTATATCGCCGCCGACCAGTCAGGCGGTTCACGGAGCGAACTCAGAACCCAGCGGTGGCTCCCAATGAGTAGTCACGCGGCCGCGCGGGCACGATCCTCGACGGCAGAAAGCTACACACGCCAAAAAAGGGGGGCAGGAGCGAGAGACACGCCCTGAGGCCCTGTCGTGATCGCGCACGCTGGCTTGCACCGCCTGCCTCCGTCTCATCACCGGCCGCAGCTCTGGCGCAAAACGGCATCAGTTACCACCCTCACAGACGGTGTCAGCTAACCTCCCGGCCGGGAAGGAACAACTCCTTCAGTCGAACCTCGTCACTCATGTATGTGAAAACCACGTAGAGAATGCACTATAACAGATCCACGAGCCCTGTCATCTGCAAGGTGCGGGAGAAGTCCGCCACGAGAAGCATGAAGGGAAATAATTGCACAGCGTACCACATCCTCCGATTATCACAGCACCAAGGATCAGCAGGCAACGCCTGATGTTGAAAGCGGACATGATCAGCAAGTAGCCGAAGCAGACCAGGAACGACGCGATGAACAGAGCGTGGAAGGGATGGGTCGGTGGACCCCCGGTCCCCCTGGCAAACAACACCAGGTAGATCAATGCTCCGATTGCATCACGGATACCGCTCACAAAGATGGTGATCGCCAGAGCCTTCAGTGCCCCCGAGTTACCCCTCTGGGTTTCCTCCTCCCATGATACGGTCGGTCTTCTGTGGCCAAGAACGGCGGTCTCCCCAGTCCCAAGCAGACCCAAGATCAGGCCTCTCTCCTCCACGCCTCCAGCAGGTCCGGCAGGCCCTCGGGATGAGACAGGAATCCCATGGTCTGCGCCGTGCCCCACAGCCGGCGGTCAAAGGTGGACATGGTCACGCGTTCGCCCATCATCTCCTGCCAGAGGGTCGCCGCTGCCAGCTGGATGGCATCGTAGCCCCGCAGGTGATAGTCCCAGGCCAGCGCATCCGCATGGGAGACAAGCAGGTCGGTAACCTGTAACTGCACCAGGTCAGGCCATTCCCCCCTCAAGGCCCGGAGGCTCGCCCACGCCTCCTGCTGGGTCAGTGCATCCACACGCACCGCCTTGGCTAGGGCGGCAGCTACCTCCACGCGACTCACAACCACCGTTCCCACCAGGGCGGCCCTCTGAGTGGCTTGGGTCACCTCATCGGACCCCGGCTCCTGTACATACCGCTTCACCAGCGAGCTGGAATCCAGATAGAGGATCATTCCCGATCCTCCAGCAGCAGTTCAGAGATCATTTTCTCGCCGCGACTCCGCGCTACGGGTTCGCGAGGGTTCAGCCTACGCCCGCTCCAAGACACCAGCCCTGCCTGGGCCAGTTCCTCCATGCGCTCCTCCAGCGAAGGTTGAAGGGGCACGATGCGACCAATCGGTTCGCCGCGCTCGGTAATGACCAGGGTGGCCCCTTTTTTGACCTGTCGCAGATAGGCGCTCAGACGGGCCTTGAGCTCCCGAATACCGACGGACGTCTCTCCCATCCCGACACCTCCTGTTCTCTGTGGTTACATTATAACTCAAGAGACTACAAAGTGCAAGCAGCGCAGCCCTGGTTGAGAGCGATTGAAACGTGCTACGCGTGAGCAAGTGTCTGAGCCTCGCAAAGGAGCCTGGTGCTGGTCCTCAGCCATCTTGATCACCAGGGCGTGCCCGCCACCGCCTCTGAGTTTGACAGGGACCCGCTGGGTCGCGCAGGGCGGGGGAAACGGCAACTCCTCGCCCACTACGTGAACATAGAAGGGCTTCAGGATACTTCCCCTGAGGCCCTCTCGTGATGGCGCGCGCTTGAGCGCGCCGACTATGCTCGGGCTAACACCAACGGGCGGTTCCACCTCCAACGGCCAGACTGCAGGTGTGCCTCACAGCACCCGGGCGATAGCCTGCGCCAACAACCCGGCGATGGGCGGCACGATGAAGGTGACGGCGTAGCGAACGAGCGCTGGCTTGGGATCGATCAAGGCCATCTCCACGGGCAGGCGCGACACCGACCACAGCGACCAGGCAGAGACAAAGCCCACCACGGCACCCAGGCCGGCCCCAGCCTGGTAGAGCCCCGCCACGATAGGGAAGACCGCGTACGGCGCACCCGGGACCAGCCCACCGACCACGCAGGCGATCAGAACACCCTTGCTCCCGGCTTCGGTGCCCAACCATTGGGTGATGAGATCCCTGGGGATCAGTACCTGGACCAGCCCGGCGATGACAAAGCTAACCAGCAATATGGGCAGGTTACGCCACAGCGTACGTCCAGCGGCCTGCAACCCCGCCCAGGGCAGGTCCCGCCCTTGCCAGAAGGCAATCGCCAGCAGTATCGCTGCTACGCCAATCAGAACAAAGGTCGTGGTGTCCATCCGCCTACTCCCTTTCTGCTTTGAGTTCACTGTCTTCGCTCCTGTTTCGAGCGCGGGCCCCTGGATGTGGTCGCCTGACAACCAGGTTCAGCCGCGCCTCAACCCGGCAGAACGACCGGTGAGGGCTATCCAACGCTGACCTTTGAAAAGCCAGACCCTCTCTCAGCCCTGCTTGCGGCGTTGGCTGCCACCAGCGTTGGGCGTGCTACCCCGTCCACGGTTACAGTTTGCTCGTGAACTATTCTGAGACCCCTGTAACTTTTCGCTCTGCTGCGCATATTATATACGGAGAGGAGTAATGCTCAACTTCCAACGCCTGTACGAATCCTATGCACCCGACATCTACCGCTTCGCCTTTTGGCTAACGGGCAACACTTTCGAGGCAGAGGATATAACCTCTGAGACTTTTGTCCGCGCCTGGGTAAACAGCAGCACCATTCGCACTGAGACCCTCAAGGCATATCTCCTCACCATCGCCCGCAACGTTTTCCTGGAACGACAGAGAAAGAGCATGCGCCAGGTTGTCCTGGAAGACGTTCACCCTGATCCGGCACCTGGACCGGATGCTGTGGTTGAGTCTCATCTCGAACTACGAAGAGTTCATAGAGTTCTTCAGACAGTTCCAGAGATCGACCGTGCGGCTTTCGTGCTACGCGTTCAGCATGAACTACCCTACGCCGAGATTGCCCGTGTTCTGGGCTTATCGTTGTCATCTGCCAAAGTGAAAGTGCACCGCGTCCGTAGGAACCTGCTCACGACTCGTCTCAAGAGGGAGGTCCTTTGATATGAAAGTCACACGAAATGTGATCGAAGATTTGCTGCCCCTATACCTAGCCCATGAAGTGAGTGCAGATACGCGCATCCTCGTTGAAGAATACCTGGAAACTGACCCGGAACTTGCCAACATCGCACAGGATTTGGCAAAAACGGAGTTGCCGAGAGATATTCCTGTTCCGCTCACCAAGGAGGACCAAATGGAAGCATATCTGGAGGCCAAGCGGCTGACGTTCCGGCGCACTGTACTTGTGGCGATAACAGTGGCCATTACCACTACGCTTGCCTTGGCGTTCCTGGCAGCGGTTTGGTGGGGGGCCTTTCGCCTCATCTCATAAACCATCGTTCTCCACAGGGAAGAACTTCACGCGCCTCACTACTGATCAGGCGGACTAAGTTCCGCCTGATCCCTTCATGCGGCACATTTGGCGGATGTCTCTGCTGTCAAAGGCTTTCGATTCCACTCAGCGGGCGGTCCGCCTGCTCGAGGCCCCACCGTCCTGGACGAGGAAACGCGCCAGAGACCCCAG
>CAZBJW010000281.1:0-5169 GCA_964492135.1 uncultured Anaerolineales bacterium | reverse complement strand
GTCTATGGCCGACTCGACGTGCTGGTGAACAACGCCGGCATAGAGCTGGCGAAAACAGTGACCGACACCACCGAGGAGGAGTGGGATCGCCTGATGGATGTCAACCTGAAGGGGGTCTTCTTGTGCTCGAAGGCGGCCATCCCCGTTATGCAACGCCAAGGAGGAGGCGTCATCGTCAACGTTGCGTCGGAGTTGGGTTTGGTTGGAGGGACCGAGATTGCGGCCTACTCAGCTTCCAAGGGCGGCGTGGTGCAGTTGACCAAAGCGATGGCTATAGATCACGCTGCCGACCACATCCGCGCAAACTGTGTCTGTCCTGGTCCGGTGGCGACTCCTCTGCTGGAAGCGATAATCCGCAATTCGTCGCATCCTGAGCAAGAGAGGCACACTATTGTGGAGAAGACGCTACTGAAGCGGGTGGGTCGCCCCGAGGAGATCGCCAATGTCATTCTCTTTCTCGCCTCGGACGAATCCTCGTATATGACGGGATCCACAGTCTTGGTAGACGGCGGCTGGACTGCCCAATGATGAGGGCTACCGACCAGCCGCGTCGCAGACACGGGATGGAAGGCGGAAGAGGCGACGACTGTGGAAGAGTTCGAACCCAAGAATCAGATGGTCTTGGGCTTGTGTGTCAGTCCGGGATGTCCAACTTGGGCGCAGTGCGTCGAGGATGGCGGCTCTCGCGTCCCCGCCATCGTTATTAGCAGCTGCAAAGAGGAGGAATCGGGCCGCATCTGCCTGAGATACCCTTTCCCCGACAAGACGAATCCTCATCACGACCATTACCCCACCAGGGGCTCGGAGAAGGAACAATCGGGCACGCGAGAGCAGGCGATGTCCAAGAAGTGAGGTATCGACTCTGATGCATCAAAGACCGAGCATATCCGCATTCTTCACCAATCTGGGGGCTCCGATGCCCTGGCATCGCAAACTCAGGCTGCTGGTGCGAAACAACTGGATCAAGATTCGCACCGGCAGCAGCTGCTGCGGCCATCTTGGCGAGCCCGGATGCTGACAGGTTGCACCCCAGGGACCGGGGCGGTCCCAGAGACCTGAGGAGCACTGACGTTGCGAGTCACTCCAATTGCCTGAGTGGGGAGAGAGTATGTCGCCACATACGTTGAAGGTGGCAACTTTCAACGCGAATTCCATTCGCGCGCGGCTGGAGTTGGTGGTTGGGTGGCTCAAGCGAGAGACTCCAGACATCCTGTGTTTGCAGGAGACCAAGGTGCAGGACGCTGAATTCCCAGCCGAGAGCTTCAGGGCCGTTGGCTACCACGTCGTGTTCCGGGGTCAGAAGGGCTATGCTGGGGTGGCCATAGTCAGCCGGCAGGAGCTTCAAGACGTGGAGTTTGGATTCGATGACGGCGATGAACCGGACGAGCCACGTCTCGCTCGCGGCAAGCTTGAAGATGTAGCCCTCGTGAATACGTACGTGCCGCAGGGGCGCTCCACAGACTCGCCTCATTTCCAGTACAAACTGAGCTGGCTTGCTCGGCTGAAGGCCTTTCTTGCACGCAACTACGATCCTGACGGGGCGCTGCTGTGGATGGGCGACTTCAACGTCGCCCCGGAGCCAATAGACGTATACGAACCCAAGCGGCTAGAGAAACACGTGGACTTCCATCCCGATGCCCGCAGGGCTCTCAAGCAGGTGCAGGCCTGGGGCTTTGTCGACGTCTTCCGGCTGCACCACCCGGAGGAGCCAGGGCAGTATACGTTCTGGGACTACAGAGTACCCAATGCGTTGGAGCGGGGGATGGGATGGCGCGTGGATCACATCTGGGCCACCGACTCGATTGCCACGAAATCCACTCGGGCGTGGATTGACCTCGATGCGCGACGGGCTGAGCGGCCGTCGGACCATACCTTCCTGGTAGCCGAGTTCGCTCTATAGTCTCGCCCGGGGGTCAGAGGTCCATTCTCGCAGACACTGGTTGCACAGGGGAGCGATCCCCCAAACAAGGTGCGCCTGCGCGCTGGCACAGTGGTGATTTTGTGCGATGCGTACTTTCGATGGTAACTCCGAGAACTCTTGAGCCACGCTAGAAAGGCAAGGCACCGAGATGCAGACACGACCGTTCGGGAACACTGGAGAGGATCTCCCCATATTGGGCTTTGGGGCCCAGCGCATAGTGGATGACCACGACTGCACCGAGCAACAAGCCCTTGCCATCTTGAACAGGGCGATAGAGCGAGGCATCCGTTACTTCGATACAGCGTGGATCTACTCGCACGGCCAGTCTGAGGAGCGCGTCGGCAAGGTGGCTGCGCACCGTCGCCAAGAGATGTGGATCGCCACCAAGGCCTGGGACCGTTCCCGCGATGGTGCTTGGCGCCAACTGGAGGAGAGCCTCTCTCGCCTACAGACTGACTACCTCGACGAGTGGCGCTTGCACAACATCTGGAGTCGGGACGAGTTGGACAAATGCTTCGCATCCGATGGGGCCATCCACGCCATGACCCAGGCTCGCGAGGAGGGCGCAGTGCGATACATCAGTATCAGCGGCCACACAGATCCTCAAGTCCAGATCGAGGCCTTGGAGCGGTTTCCCTTCGACAGCGTGCTCATCGCAGTGTCGGTACTGGATCACTTCATCTACAGTTTCGCTGAGGAGTTCCTACCCGTTGCCAACGCCAAAGGGGTGGCCACCATCGGCATGAAAGTGTTTGGCCTGGGGAAACTGGGACACACATACGATAGGGCTTTGCGCTACACGTTGGGCCTGCCCATAAGCACCACAATCGTGGGCTGCTCCTCCATGGAGGAGTTGGAAAAGGATTTGGAAATCGCCGAGGATTTCGTGCCCCTGAGCGGTCCGGAGCGACTGGCTTTCTTTACCGAGGTGCTTGCGCTCGTGAGCCCGAAGAACATGCCGTGGAAAGCTGCCGATTGGAACAACCCTGTGACGTGGAATCCGAGGGAGGAGCCCTCAGCTACCTAGACTCCTGCCCCTCAGGAAGAATCCCGGCCCCTACGCATCCCACGGCTGCATGAACTTGAAACCGTGCCCTCTGACGGTGACGATGTAGCGATGGTCGGGATCGGCGGCCGCGATGCGGCGCCGCAGCCGTCCTACAAGGGCGTCAATCGTCTCGTCTGAGACGGCCCCCTCGGCATCCGTGGGCCACACCGACCCCACGATCTCGTCACGGCTGTAGACCCGTCCCGGTGTCTCCTGTAGGAGGGTCAGTAGTCGAAACTGAGCCTTGGAAAGAGGAGGCGTCAACTTCTTCCCCCGCACCCATACTTCCCGCGTCTCTTTATCCACCCACAGGCCCCTTCCTCGCACCAACGCTTCAGTGACGAGCGCACCGGTCGCCTCTGGGTCGATGTAGAGGGCCGCGTATTCCAGACCTATCTGAATCTCATCGCCATCTCGCAGAACGTATCGCTGAGAGATGCGTTGGCCGTTCACAAAGGTCCCGTTCCGGCTGCCTCGATCAGCAATCACGTACTGACCATGCTCTCTCTCCAACTGGGCGTGGCTCCTTGATGCAAGTCGATCGTCGATGACGATGTCGCTGTCCATCGAACGGCCGACGGTCAGCACATCCTGGGTCAGCGGTATCTCTTTTCCCTTCTCAGGTCCGCCCCTTACGATGAGGCGAGGCGCCCTCTCCTGCATCACCCCACTCTCCCGATTTCCTTGACACTCTCGGCCGACACGAATATGATACCCTTGGGCCTACAGGCTGTGATCAGGCGGCGCCCTCCCGCCGGATGATGGCCTTGAAAGGTGGGAAAAGAGATTGGCAGCTCCCCTATCTCGTCAGACCGTGCTGCACCACAGATACAGGATCGTGGAGTTGATCGGGCGTGGTGGCATGGGAGCGGTCTACCTGACGGAAGACCTCCAGCTGGAGTTGAAAAGGTTCGCCCTGAAGGAGATCCTCTACCCCACGGACGCTGATCCCCAGCTGCACGATCAGCTTCGCAACCAGTTTCACAGAGAAGCCACCGCTTTAGCCAATCTGGACCACCCCAACCTGCCCAAGGTCTTCGACTACTTCTCCGAAGATGGGCGAGACTATCTGGTGATGGACTTCATAGAAGGCCCCAACTTGAAAGAGCTCCTCGACCGAGCCCGGGAACGCGGAGAGTTGCTGCTGGAAAGCCAGGTACTCGACTGGGCCGATCAGATTTGTACTGCCCTCATCTACCTCCACGGGCAAAGCCCCCCTGTGATACATCGCGACGTCAAGCCAGCCAATGTTAAACTCACCGCTGACAAAGTCGTGAAGCTGGTGGACTTCGGTCTGGTCAAGTTCTTTGACTCCGGTGATCCCAGGACCATCACATTGGTGCGAGGAGTGGGCACTCCTACCTATGCGCCCATGGAACAGTACGGCGCAGGCACCGGACGCACCGACGCGCGATCAGATGTCTATTCCCTGGGCGCGACGCTGTATCATCTTCTCACCGGTCGCGCTCCGGTGGATGCCCAACAACGTTTCCTCGAGCCACACAGCCTTGCCAGTCCCCGGTCCCTCAACCCCGCCATCTCCTCTCTCACCGAGTACCTTGTTCTCAAAGCGATGGCCATCCGCCCGGATGATCGATACCAGACGGTTGAGGAGATGAGACGCGATCTGACGATGGCCAGAAACCTTTCTCTGGGACGAAGGACCCAGACGCGCCTGGCCTTGGTTTGGTCAAGCCTGGTGCCACACAAGTGGCTATCGCTCGGCGTCCTAGCCCTGTTCATCCTCGCAGTGCTGGTGACTATCGTTCAGCCCGAGCCGCTGTTCTGAGTGCGCTTTCTGTATCAGCCGCTAGGTGCGCCTCGGCCAAATAGCAGTGCTGGGCAAGAAAGCGAGAACCGCACAGAGGAGAACCAGAAACGTTCTGACAGCCCCACCTTCCCATCCCAGAATCCTCGTTGGATTGAGTAACCCCAAACCGTAGAGGATGTAGCCAATCAGGCCGAGGCCCACACCATACAGTATCAGCTGCACCTCTCGCTCCCAACCCTTTCTCCTCCCTCTTCTCGCCTGAAGGCCCACTAAGCTGCCCGCCAGAATCCCCGTACCCGCCAGCAGGAAGTCAAACCAATCGACGGGACGAACTGGTGGCTGCTGAGGCGGAACAAACGTAGGCACCGGCGTCGGTCGAACGGTTGCAGTGGGCGGAGCTGCGGCGGGCTGCTCGCGTGCGGGCCCTGC
>CAZBJW010000280.1:0-5173 GCA_964492135.1 uncultured Anaerolineales bacterium | reverse complement strand
CCTCAAGTGGAGGTAGCAACTGACTACGAAGGGGTGCACTAGGGATTCGAACCCTCTCTGGCGCATGTTCTGTGGCCGGAGGCCTCGCTCAGACAGCCGGATGGTGTGTCGATCGTTTGGGAAAGGGGACAGCGATGATCAAGTTCGCCACTGACGAATGGGCGAAGGCCCTCATGGAGAAGATCAACGGGAGCGAGGCCTACGCGCAGGCAGCGAAGACCTGGGAGGGAGATTTCTACTTCATCATCGAGGCGGACGACAACATCCCAGAGCCGATCTACATCTATGCCGATCTGTGGCACGGGAAGTGCCGGGAGGCATTTGCCACCACCGACCCCAGCGTCAAGGACCCGATCTTTCGGATGAGTGGACCTCTCAGGAACTGGCGGCGTGTGATAGAGAAGAAGCTGGATCCGCTTCAAGGCATACTCACGCGCCAGTTCATGCTCAAGGGGGATATGGTGAAGGTCATGCGCGCCGTCAAGGCCGCCCAGGAACTGGTGAACTGCACCACACTCGTCCCCACGGAGTTTCCAGAGTAGCTGTGATCAAAGCCATCTTGCACGCAGAAGGAGGACAGAAATGCCCCGGTACATAGTGGTGCATTCGACAACAGGGGTCACAGACCAGGAGGAAGCCGTAGCGGCAGCGAGGAAATTGGCGCGCTCCATTCCAGAGGGTTGTAAGTGGATCAATAGCTGGCTGGCCCTTCAGCGAGCCAAGATGTTCTGCGAATGGGAAGCTCCCGACACGGACGCCCTCCTGGCTGCTCTGGAGCCAGTCACGAAGGTTACCCCTGTCGAAGGCATCTACGAGGTGGCCCAGGTAGACCCTTCCTGGTACGAGGACTAGGGCACATCAAGTCTTGCTGCTTAGTGGTGGTCGTCGTATTGCCTCGTTGAACCCAAGGAGGGAACGATGTGGTACTTCGAGAGCCCGAAGATCGTATTCGGGGAAGGGGCCCTGGCCCATCTGAAGGAGATAGACGGGCGCAGGGCCTTTGTAGTTACCGATGGGAATCTGGTAGAGCTGGGCTTCGTCCAGAATGTTCGAGACCACCTTGGCCAGGCGGGACTGGAGAGCGCCGTCTTCTCGCGGGTGGAGCCGGATCCCTCCCTTGAGACCGTGGTCGACGGGGCCGAGGCCATGACCGAGTTCGAGCCTGAGTGGATAGTTGGCCTGGGAGGCGGCTCGTGCATGGATGCGGCGAAGGCGATGTGGGTGCTGTACGAACGTCCGGACATCAAACCCGAGGCCATCAACCCCATCGAGACCCTTGGTCTGCGCCAAAAGGCGCGTCTGATTGCGATCCCTACCACGGCGGGGACAGGAGCTGAGGTCACCTGGATGATAGTCCTCACCGACACCGAAGATGACCGCAAGCTGGGTCTGGGCTCTCGAGAGAATCTGGCGGACATAGCGATCGTTGACCCCAGTCTGTCCAAGGGTATGCCGCCCCGCCTGACTGCTGACACCGGCCTGGATGCCCTCACTCACGCCTTGGAGGGCTACGCCTCATCCTGGGCCAACGACTTCACCGACGCCGTGTGTCTTAGGGCGGCAGACCTGATCTTTCGATATCTCCCTCGAGCGTATGAGGAAGGTAGCGACGATGAGGCACGCGAGAAGATGGCTAACGCGGCCACGCTGGCGGGACTGGGCTTCGGCAACTCCATGGCTGGCCTCGCTCACAGCATGGGACACGCCCTGGGCGGGGTCTTCCACACACCCCACGGGAGGGCGGTGGGACTATTCCTACCTTACACCATCGAGTACGCCGCTCACGAGAACCCCCTTCGCTATGCGGAGATAGCTCGCTACCTTGGCTTGCCGTGCACGTCGGACGCTGAGGGAGCCGCGATCCTGGTTCATAGCATACGAGAACTCCTGGGGCGGGTTGAGCACCCTCTGAGCCTGGAAGAGGCGGGCATCGAGCGGCAAGCCCTTGAGGAACGGATGGAAAAGCTCATCGAGAACGCAGAGAACGAGGCCACCACCGTCGTGCATCCTCGCATTCCGTCAGCGGAGGACCTCGAACGCCTATTTGTAGGCGCTTTCGAAGGCCAAGAAATGGATTTCTAGCACGCTTGGGGAAGGAGATGAGTTGTGCACGGGTATCTCGGCAGAATCCTCAGAGTGGACCTGACTAACGGGGGGATTGCGGAAGAAGATTTGAATCCCGACCATGCGAGGATGTTCATCGGAGGGAGCGGTTTGGCGGCGCGATACGTGTATGACCTCACGGACTCCGATACCGACCCCCTTGGGCCGGAGAACCCGCTGGTCTTCATGGCTGGGCCCCTGGTGGGGACACGAGCCCCCGCCTGCGGCAGGTATGTCATCTGCGCTCGTTCTCCACAGACGCGTCTGTGGGGGGAGAGCAACGTTGGCGGGTTCTTAGGGCCCCATCTCCGCTTCGCCGGGTACGACGGCATCGTCATCAGCGGGCAGGCTTCGGACCCGCTGTATCTCCTCGTCCGGGACGGGGACGTCGAATTGAGGGAAGCCTCACACTTGTGGGGGCTGGACAGCTACCGGACCCAGGAAACGATCAAAGAGGAACTGGGGGATCCAGCATTGCGCGTGGCTTGTATCGGCCCTGCAGGCGAGGGCCTCGTCAAGTACGCCTCGGTCATGGCGGACCAGGGCAGAGCCGGAGGTCGGTCTGGAATGGGAGCCGTGATGGGCTCCAAGAGGCTGAAGGCGCTGGCTTGCCGGGGCAGAGGCTTCGTGCCCTTGGCGGACAGAGATGCTTTTGACAGGGCTGCTCGAGAAACACTGGCTGACGTGAAGGACGACGTCACCACCCAGGTATTTAATCAGACCGGCACATCGGGCGGTGCGAACCTCTGTTCCTTGCTGGGCGATATGCCCAACAAGTACTTCATGCAAGGCACTTTTGATGAAGTTGACAACATCAGCGGCAGCACCATGGCCGAGACGATACTGGTGGGCACCAGCGGTTGTTTCGGTTGCGTAGTTCAGTGTGGGCGAGAAGTGCACATCTCTGGAGGTCCGCACGAGTTGGGACCAACCGATGGTCCCGAGTATGAGACTGTAGCCGCACTGGGCTCATTGCTGCTCATAGATGACCTCGCGGCGGTGAGCTACATGAACCACCTCTGCAACCGCTACGGATTGGACACCGTCAGCACCGGCGTGACGCTCGGCTTGGTGCACTATCTGTACGATGAAGGGGTCATCGGGGGGGAGGACCTGGGCGGTCTCGCGCTCAGTTGGGGTGATCCGCAGCCGGCCGCAAAGCTGATTGAGATGATCGCCAAGAGAGAGGGTTTGGGGGATCTCTTAGCAGAAGGCAGTCTGGCTGTGGCGCGACAGTACGGCATGGAGGAGATGGCCGCTCAAGTACAAGGGCTAGAGGTTCCAATGCACGACCCTCGGGCGAGTTCTGGAGTGACACTGTCGTACCTGACCTCCCCACGCGGCGCTTGCCATAACAAGAGTGATGCCTACTTACTCGACATTGGTCGGACCATAGAGGACGTCGGCATTGGCCTCGTGGACCGGTTCGAAGAGGAGGGCAAGGCGTCTTTGATGGTCCGCCATCAGAACTGGCGCAGTGCTGGGGATGCCCTGATTTACTGCTTCTTGGTAAACTTCCCGGTCGATGGTCTCGTGGAGATGGTGGGAGCGGCCACTGGTTGGGACTTGTCCATCGAAAGTTTGCTGCAGGCTGGAGAACGTATCCTCAATCTGAAGAGAGCTATGAACCTACGCTGGGGCTTGAAGACCGTGGATGAGAAGCTGCCAGGGATCCTTCTCAAACCACTGAAGGAGGGTGGCACCGCGGGCTACGTTCCCGACGTGGATAGGTTACTTGCGGACTACTACAGAGCTCGCCAATGGGATCGCGAGACTGGCAAGCCCACGGCTGAGAAACTTGAGGAGCTAGGTTTGGGTGATCTGGCCGAGGAGTTGTACTAGACGGAGTTGGTGGTCTCGTCGGTCAGGCGGCTACTGTCGCCGAGAGGTCCACCCTGCGCAGCCGGGGGTTCTCAGTGATGCCGGGAATGCGGCCTCTCTTGGCTATCGGTTTACCCTCGATGGCCTTGATGTCGGCGGTGAAGTCTATGGGCGGGGCTGAGCTCACGGCGCTGCCCACGCCAAAGGCATCGACGGGTGCCCCTCTGTCCACAAAGAGCCTTATCCGGTCCTCGTCGATCCCGCCGCTGACCACGATCTTCACGTGTCGGTATCCGGCCTGATCGAGCCTTACGCGGACTTCTTTGACCAGGTCGGGAGTGACTCTTCCCCGCTCACCCGGGGTGTCCAATCTGACGCCCCACAGTTTGTTCCCCAGGGCCTTGGCCACGCGGATGCTCTCCTCGGCTTCGTCCCTGAAGGTATCCACCAGGGCGATGCGATCGACCTCAGGCGGCATGTGCCGATCGAAGGCCTTGGTGGCCTCCACGGTGTCCCCGACGATGAGGATCATGGCGTGGGGTATGGTCCCAGAGGGTGATACGTGGCCCAGACGGGCACCTGCGGGCGTGGCGCAGCCGATGAATCCACCCACCATGGCGGCATATTCCAGACGGGCAGCCACTCGTGGGTGCACGTGGCGGGCGCCGAAGCTGATGATGGGAACGCCCTCAGCGGCCTGCACGCACCTGCGCGCGGCGGTAGCCCAGCCGCTCTGATGAGCCAGCATGCCCAGATATGCGGTCTCGTAGAGGCCGAAGGAGCCATAGAGGGCCGTGATGCGTAGCACGACCTCCCTGGCGCTCATGGTCTCTCCTTCTCCCAAGGCCCAGACCTCCGCGTCCGCGGGGAGGACCTTCCTCAGGAGGGCCAGCACCTCCTTCATGCCGCACAGAACGCCCGGTCCATTGGTGAAGACCTCCATGGTGACGACGGGGTTCAGGCCCTCGTTGCGCAGGATGGTCTGGGCTCGGGCGAAGTAGATGTCGGCGGTGTCGCCAGATAGGACGTCATCGTCAGGCTCAGAAAACTCGGCCACTCTTAGGCCTCCTAACTAGCTACGAGGTGCCTTGTTCGTCGAGGGTGACTAGCTGCGCGCCGAGGATGCGATCCATATGTTTCAGGGCAAAACGGTGCATCTCCTGATCGAAGCTGGCCACACAGTCCCTGTAGACATGGACCTTGTAGTCCCGGTTACGAGCGTCGGCCACGGTATGCATGACGCAGATGT
>CAZBJW010000279.1:0-5255 GCA_964492135.1 uncultured Anaerolineales bacterium | reverse complement strand
GCAAGTGGGAGTGCCGTCACTCCTCCCATACCCCCGGTAGTCGGCGACGAGCAGGGTGATACCCAACTGCGTGTACATGGGCGCGATACCGTCGTAGTCTGCCGCAATCTCACCGTTGCCGTGCCAGTAGATGATGACTGGCGCTTCGGGCCCTCCCGGAAACAGCCGTGCGCCAACCTCGATTCCAGGCGCGACCTCGATGGAGATAAACTGCGCTCCGGATGCGGGAGGGACGATGGCGTATTCGTGGCGGGGGTAGAAAATGACCCGCAGCACTTCAGGTTGGTCGAGAACTGGCAGTGACATTCGCGCTCCCTGACATGGGTGGCGATGACTCGGACTCTCCATCCTCAGTGCGCCTCTGCAGGCCTGTGTCCTCTGGCCTGCGACGCGCGGGTGACCACTGTTGGGGCTGGTCTGGACGCCCTGGGCGTCGACTCAGAGCTTGAGCAACGCCTTGAAGTGCTCCTCCTGCGCAGTTTCGTATGGTCCGACCACCGCCAGGTTCAGCTTCTCTTGTGTGAACAGCCGCTGAGCTACCCTCTGCACGTCCTCGGTGGAGACGGCATCTACCATCTCCAATACCTCATCTACCGTTCGCACCCTGTCTTCCAGGATCTCCTGTTGGCCTATCCAGGAGGCCACTGAGAAGGAATCCTCCATTTGCAGGAGCAGCCGACCCTTGGTGAACTCCTTGGCCCTTTGCAGTTCGTCCTCGGCTACTGGCTCCTGCTTGGCCTTCTCCAGCTCGGACAGGATAGCCTCAATGGCTTCCTCTATTTGCTGAGCGTCCACCCCCGCATAGACACCCATCAGCCCCGTATCTTGCGTCGGGTACACGTACGAGTATACGGAATAGGCCAGGCCGCGCTTCTCTCGAACCTCCAGGAAGAGGCGGGAACTCATTCCTTGCCCAAGTATGGTGTTGAGGAGGCCGAGATCATACCTGTCATCGTCGAAGCGGGATATGCCAGGCAGAGCTATGGCCAGATGGGCCTGTTGCGTGGGCCTATGCTCGATCGTGACTCTCGCCGCCGTCTGTTCCTGGTCCATGGGGGGATATGAAGCGGGGGGATTCTCCTTCCAGCCCGTGAGTTGGGCTGCGGTGTCCTCGACCGCCTTATCATGTTCGATGTTGCCGGCTATGGCGACCACTGCGTTGCCCGGGTGATAGTGGCGCTGGATATAGCCCCGTATCATCTTCTTGGTCAGCCCGGCAACGCTCTCCTTGGTGCCAGCCTGGTCACGGCCCAAAGGGTGGTCGGGCCACAGCAGGGCCGTGGCCAAGAGATGTACCCAGTCAGAAGGGCGGTCGAGGGTCATGTTGATCTCTTCGATGATCACCGCCCGCTCTTTTTCCAAATCGCCTTCATCCAACTTGGAGTTGAGCAACATGTCTGTCAACACGTCGACGGCTACGGGAAAGTGATCCTGCGCGACCTTGGCCCAATAGGAGGTGATTTCCCGCCCCGTGCTGGCGTTGAAGACACCGCCAATCCCCTCGATGGCGATGGCGATGTCCCTGGCGCTTGGCCTCTTCTTCGTACCTTTGAACAGCATGTGCTCTATGAAGTGGGTGATTCCGTTCTCCTCTTCGGCCTCATATCTCGACCCCACGCCAATGAAGAAACGGACGCTCACGGAGCGCGTGTGTGGCATGGTCGAGGTCAAGATTCGTAGTCCTTCGTCCAACACAGTCTCTTGGTACACACTTCTCTCCTTGATACTGGCCGAGCCGCGCGTTCAGCGCGAAGTGCTGCTCCGTTAGAAGCACCTTCGACCAGAGCGCTCTGCGGGTTCGCTGCTCGCTACCGGCTGCTCTCGCTATACGAGACCCAAAGCCGCAAGATTATAGCACAACTACCTGTGGTTGACATCTTGCGGTAGCCCCTCTATATTACTTTCCTGGAGGCGAACATGGCTCACGAGGCAGACCGGCCGACGTACCACGTGGTGGGGCCCCTGGAGCGGTTCGACGAGCGTGACAATGTCTTCGCTCGGGAGGCGTATCTGCCGGGTACGCCTGAGGAGAGGGAGTACCACGCCCGCCATCCCGAGCTGATAGAGATCGATCGTCGCCTCGCCAGGTTCATTCAGGAGAAGATAGACAATCCCCCGGAGGTGCCCAAAGACCCGTTGAATGAGGCCTTCTATCAGGCCACGTTCGGGCCAGTTGCGCCGCTGGCCCAGCCCGATGCGGTGGATGGGCCGGTCAACTCCTATCAAGTTGAAGTGGACCCAGAAGTCATGTCGCGCCGCATCAAGGCCATCGCCAAACGTCTGGGAGCGTACCTAGTGCGGATTGGCCCTCTAGACCCAGCGTGGGTTTACACTCATCGAGGCATACGGCCCTTCTTTGACGACTATCGAGCCAATCCACCCCTCTTCACTGGTGTGGCGGAAGGATATCACGGGCTGAAGTATGGCGATCCCATAGAGATCGATCACAAGTACGCCATCAGCATGGCCTTTCCCCAGGACCTGCGGCTGGTGAGAACAGGCCCTTCTTTGCTCAACGACTTCGAGACGGGGCGCGTGTATGCCAGCAGCGCACTGGCCGCCGTGCAAGTGGGCAAGTACATTCGCGCGCTTGGTTACCCGGCGCGGGCCCACCATCTGAGGAACTATGGAGTGCTCGCGGTACCAGTTGCCGTTGACGCCGGATTGGGGGAGTTGGCCCGGTGTGGCTATGCGGTGACCAAGGAACTCGGGGCCAACTTCCGCCTGGTGTGCGTAACCACTGACCTTCCCCTCAGTGTGGACAGGGCGGTGGATCTGGGTGTGCAGGATTACTGCGAGAAATGCTCCAAATGCGCCGACAACTGTCCCCCGCGGGCCATCCCCTCAGGCGAAAAGGTGGTGGTGAGGGGCGTGAAGAAGTGGAAGGTGGATGCAGAGAAATGCCTTCTCTACTGGGGCAGTCAAGGTGCGGCTTGTGGCATCTGCCAGGTCGTATGTCCGTGGAGCAAACCCCGAACCGTGTTCCACAGATTCGTGGCCGAGATCGCCACTCGCGTCCCCCGGGCGAGACGTCTTCTCACCAAGGCCGACGACTGGGTCTACGGTGCCACGTACAGACCCCAGCCAGCACCCGAGTGGGCGCGGCTCGGGGAGACTTCCCAGTAGCCTGCTTACGGGCGCGTGGACGCAGATTGCCGGGAAAGTGGTTGTCTCCAAGGGCAGCGGCTGCAGAGCATGTTGAGCCAGGCAGCGAATTGTGCTGGCTGGCCGCCGTTGCTATCCCTCGATGTCCGAAAGGGGCACCTTGAGGCCCTTTACCACAAGTCTCCGGTAGAGCTGGCACGCTTCCTCTTCGTCACGGGCATCCTCTACGATCATGACGCCGCTCGTCAGCAGGCTCGCGCTGCCCGCTGCGCCGCGATCGAATGTGATACCCAGCCTGGCCTGGACCCTGGTCTCAAGACCTTCCCTCTTCAGCACTGACTGCAACTGGTCCAGATCAAGGGCCAAATCTCGTGCTGGTGCAATGACGAACGTCCTGCGCCCCTCTCGGGCGCATAGCTCAGTGACCACGGTCTCCGTGGCGCTGACCTCCTTGCTCGTGGCCTCCAGACCGCAGGCGGGACAATCCTCTGCCCTGGTGAGTTCTACCTCCTGGAACTCCAGGTAGGAGATATCACAGTGAAGCAGCTTGTTGGCCAGCAGAGGGGCCTGGCCCAAGACTATTCTCACCGCCTCCGACACCTCTATGCTGCCTATGAGGCCGATGATGGAAGGATGGACGCCTACCAGGGCACAGGTCGGCAACGAGTCGTCCTCAAAACCTCTCTGAAAGCACTCCAGGCATGCCGTCTCTCCCGGCATGATGGTGGATACGTTGCCGAAGGTGCTGATCGCCGCGCCAAAGACGTAGGGCACTCCAAGCTCGACGCACGCCCTATTCAAGGCATAGCGTGGCGTCATACGGTCCAGCCCATCCACTACCACGTCCATCTCTCTGACTATGTCCCGGGCGTTGTGGGCACCGACGGCCAGGGGTAGTGGCTCGATCTCTATATGGGGATTGAGCTTGCGCAGCCTTTCCGCCGCCACCTCGACTTTTGGATACCCCAGCGCGTCCATGTCGTACAGGTGCTGCCTTTGCAGGTTGGACAGTTCCACTACGTCATAGTCCACGAGTCTGAGGTGACCCACTCCCATGGCCGCCAGCTGCAGGGCCATGGGCGACCCGAGTCCGCCAACGCCGACGATACAGACGCTGGCGGCGCGCAGCTTCAGTTGCCCATCATATCCAATGCCCTGCAAGAGGAGCTGGCGCGAGTAGTACTCCAGCTCTTCATCCGAGAGGGTTCGTGTTTCGTTGTTGGACATCGTAGCGACCTTTCGCTTGGGCATCCCGCTCGCGACGGAAGAGATCTAGTTTCCGAAAAGGATCTGCCTGAAGAAGCCTATTGTCTGAGCCGAAGGCTGTGACTTAGCCTCAGCGCCATTGAGGCTGGGCTTGCCTGTTCAGCCGCAAGGACACGTTAACCGGCCTCGAACGGTACTTGAACGCGGCGATGCCCGTGGGCAGGACCAATGTCGATGCGGGTCATCTCCGTGGTGGTCGCCTTTGTGGCTGAATGCGTCGCGTTTCCAGTCACCAGGCAGGGCCGGCTAAGCCTGCGTTTCGGTTCGGAGCTCCCGTATCACATCGGCGAGAGTGATCACGCCTGTCGGGTGGCGGCCGCCCTCGGCCGGGCCGTAGACCACCAGCTGGTGGACATCGCTCTCCACCATCTTCTTGACCGCTTCCGACAGATCGACGTGGTTGGGAAGCCAGATCAGGCGCTCCTCGGGCGTCATCAAATCACTCACCGGTTTGTCCTTCCACTCTGGGTCCTCCAGGTAAGCTTTGACCACGTCTATGCGCGACACCAGTCCGGCCACGTGTCCATCACCTTTCCTTACCACTACCAGGAAGTTGTGTTCCTGAAGGCCGAAGAGCAACTCGTGGACCAGAGTGTCTGGGTAACAGCTGATTACTACATGCGAGCTAGCCTCGCTGATCTTCTTCTTCAATCCTTGTGCAGTCATGTCTGGTAGCTCCTTTCCCTATCTGCACTGCACGCCCCAGGTGGTGCGTTAGCGCCGTGCTTCGCGGCCCCGCTTCTCCTCCATAGCCAGAAGAACTCTCTCGGGGGTGAAGGGCAGTTCGTGAATCCATGTTCCTATGGCGTTGCAGATGGCATTGCAGTAGGCCTGGGCCGCGGACATGGCAATGGGCATGCCAGCTTCCTTGGCCCCATATGGTC
>CAZBJW010000278.1:0-5257 GCA_964492135.1 uncultured Anaerolineales bacterium | reverse complement strand
ATTGGGGTGCCCTCCGACGGTCACCATCTTGGGGGTCAGGATGCAGGAGGAGCAGTCGAGGGTAGGGAAGGTCTCGTCAAGTTGGGCCATACGTCCGCCGATGCTGGGCTCCTTCTCCACCAGGTAGGCTTTGAAGCCCGCATCGGCGATGTCGAGAGCGGCCTGCATGCCGGCTATCCCGGCTCCTATGACCAGAGTGGCGTTCACAATACCCCTGCAGAAAAGCAGCCAGGCGGCACATTGCCCAGACACCTATGTTCGCGCGCAACGCTGCCACACCGCCTTGGCTGGATCGAGGTCGCGTCACAAATCGGACCATATTGGTAAGATTTACCTTTGATATTATAGCGCATGGGCGCGGCCGCTGTCAAACAGATTGGCGTGGCAGAGAATGGCTCTTCGAAGCTCTCCCCTGGTGCAGGCACACCGTCGTGAGGCAGCCTATTGAAGTCCCAGGCGAACTTCACGGGAGTAACGCCAGAGGCATTTCCGGCGCGGTTCTCCATTGACCTAGGTTGAGAGCGAGGTGTATTTCAGAGATGGGGAAGACGGACTGCGTGAGGGAATAGTGCTCAGTGCCCGTGTATCCGAGACGCGATACGACCTTCGAGGCCACCGCTGTCAGGATAGATTACGTGCGGCCGCGGCATTCCGTGCAAGGCCGGTTCCATGCGCAGGTAGATCCACGTCTGGGAGCTCTGGCACTCCTTGGCCTGGCGCTACCTCACTCTGCCACGAAGGTGCCTGTCCACCCTGGCCGTGGCGGGGCCTCGCCTCCGTTTAGCATCTCACGCCAGCTCTCATCGGTGAGGCGGTCACTCATCGGCCAGGGGAATTCGTAGTAGGAGAAGACACCACCTTCGGTCATGGTCAGATGCCCATCAACTTCTGCGACCACATAGATTTCGAATACCTTGCCCGTGGCTTCTTCGAGGACGGTTCCACTGTTGGGGTCAGTGGCTACGTCAGCCACGATGGCCGCTTCCTCTTCGTCCACTGCTCCGCCCAGTTCTTCCTTGTCCGCAGCGGCAACTGTCAAGCGCTCCAGTATGTCGCCGTAGGAGTCGATGAGGTCATACTCGCCCTGGGTCAGACTTGTGCCTTCCAGCTCCTTCTCGCCGATGGTCTTGAATGATAGCAGCAGCCCTTCCAGGTATTCCAGGCTCTCCCTGTCCTCCTCGGCTAGCAGGTTGCGCTGGCTCAGGCCGTCGATGGTCATGCGGGACAGGGCAGCGAGCCTGCCGTAGGCCTCCGGATTGGGTTCCACGTACCCTTTGGCCTCCAATTGCGGCGGCATAGCGGTCAATTCGGCATAGGCCTGCTTGGCGTAGAGGATGGTGTCGTGTTTCAGTTCCGTCCAGCTGCCCAGCGCTGTATGCAGGTCCTTGTGGGTCCACGCTTCTGTACGCATGAAGGCAGGGTAGCTCTCATCCTTGATCGCGATTACTGGCTGGAAGGCGTACAACCATGACCAGTACAGGTTCTGCGTCCAGCTGTCCGTTTCCAGCGCTGCTATCTCTGCCCTCACCTTCTCCATTTGCTCAATGTACCGCGGATATTGCGTCTCCCCCATCTCATCGAGCAATTCGTACGCCTCCTGAGACCCCATAGCTGCGAGCACGTCCAAGCCCTTGGGCAGAAAACGCCCCTCGACGTTTCTGTAGATCAATTGCTGGAAGACGTAGGCATCGATGACAAAGCGCTGGCCCATGAAGCGGAACCCTTGAGTGGCCTCTTTGCGGTCTTCCCACACCCAGACCCACATGGAGTTGATCTGAGGGGGCGGAAGCTCACGTGCAGCTTCGATGAAGCTCTCCAACAGCTCGGCGTCGGCGAAGATGCCGGGATCTTCGGGGACGGAGCCGTATATTTCGACTATCAACTTCTGGTAATCGTGAATGTTGAGATCATCCGTCGCTCCGACGAAGAAGACGGTGGGCTCGTACACTCGTTCCCACAAATCCGACGCTGGCTGGCCGTCTATCTCGACTCGGGACAGCGCCTGAGCGATGAGCAGGGCAGACTGAGTTTCCTCAGGCTCGCGCAGTCGGAAGTTGACTCGTCCGTACCACATCATGGCCTTGAAGTAGCGCCGGTGTAGTTCGGTTCTGGTGTAGTGCCCGCGGGGAACGTACTGGCTGAAGTCCTCCTGGTAGCCTGGAAAGACGGCCGACTCGGCGAAGCCCTGGTGCGCTTGGATGAGGCTGAGTTCTGACTCCACCTCGGCCTTGACCAAATCGGGTATCTGAGCCTCTGGATCCAGCAGCTTGAGGGCGACTGCGAAGTAGGCCGCATTGCGCCCGGCTACCTGCTCGAGCGATGTCCGTGCTACCGCCTCATATTGTGCTTGCGAGGCCCAGAGCATCCCTCTGGTCAGTGCCACCAAATCGTGGAAGAAGTGCTGCTCCTCTGCTGTGCGTAACACCTTGTCAAAAAGCAGGTGGTAGACGTGAAGCACTGAGTCGATGGTGACCAAAAGAGGTCTGCCTTGTCCATGGGCACCCTGATAGAGGTGGAAGAACTCGCTATGCCAGCCAGGCACTACCACAAATCCGTTCGCCGTGACGAGCACCTGCTGTTCGCCGGTCAAGTCGTAGACATCACCATTGGTGATGTCCTCCAATCGCACGGGCAGAGTGTAACCCTGGTGGCTGGCAGGCAACGTGATTTCCACAGGGGTGTAGCTGCCAAAGGTGACATCTTGCACCAGCACAGGGCTCTCCATGAAGCCCACTCCGGCAATGGGCTCTGGTGTGGGCACAGGGACTGACGTCGGGGAAGCCGGCGGAGAAGGGCTGGCGATCTCCTCTGGGGCGCAGCCGGTCAGCAGGAGGACGATCGATATCGTCCCCAGGAGACAACAGACCAGCCTTGACGAATGCGATGCCATTGCGGTCATCTCACGTTCTCTCCTTCTTGCAGTGCTCAGCAGTAAGACGCGGACAGCGCAAGGATTGTTCCGGGCGCACCTGAGTGTGCGTCAGGGTCCTTCCGCCCTGCGGATCCAGTGGTCGAAGAAGTCATCCAGTGGCTGGCCATGGGCCTCTTCCATGACCATCTGAAAACCTTCGGGCGTGGCCACGTCGTACTTGTATTGCTCATAGTACCGGCGCAGTCCGTCGAAGAAGTCCTCGGCGCCCATCAGCTCGTGAAGGGCTTCCAGGAATAGTGCGCCCTTGGCGTAGACCAGCGGATAGTAACTGGCCCTGGTGTACTCCCTCGTGGCTCCGCCGACGATGCCATCGTCGTAGGTTTGCAGATAAGCCTCATATCGCTGGTGGATTTGTTTGTCGATGGCAGCCTCGGCAGTTTCTGGATCGTGCACCATCCTGTAGTAGAGCATCGTAGAGTAGTTTGCCAGAGCCTCGTCTAGCCAGGGCGCATCGACCTGATCGTTCCCCACTACGCTGTACCACCACTGGTGGGCGACCTCGTGAACGACGTGCCATTCGCCGCAGTCCTCTTCGGGATCGGAGTAGAGAGGCTCGCCCACGAGAATGAAGCCTGGCCATTCGATGGCCCAGGGCCACGAATCAACCTCCACCAGATCCAATTCCGCGAACGGGTAGGGCCCGAATAGCTGATTGTACAAGTTGAGGGCCAGGCTGGCGAACCAGAGTATCTGGGAGCCGCAATCTTCGTGTTCTGGCCAGTAGTACGAGTTGATAGCTGTGGGGCCTGCGAGGCCGGTCACAACTTCGTAGCGATCGCTGATCACGATGTGGAACTCCCGCGCAGGCCCGCTGTAGTAGACCACGGTCAGACTGCCGTCTGGATTGACGGTACGCTCAGCCTCGACGCCGGTGGCAATCACTTGAAGCTCCGTGGGCAGCGTGACCCGCACGGTGTAGAAGGCGCTCTCGCTGTAGACAATTTCGCCGACGGTGCCGTCTGGGTAGGCGAGGTTCCAACCATCGTCGTCGTACACTGCCACCATAGGATGCCAATCGCCAAGCGAGAAGACCCCCTGAGCAAAGACAAACACCTGGTAGGAGGGTTCTTGCACGAAGGGAACGCGAGCCTTGAAATCCAGGAGCACAGTCGTGGTTTCTCCAGGCTGCAACGGCTCTGGGAGAGGCACTCTGAGGGCCTTGCCGCCAAGTTCATAGCTGAACGGAACCTCCCGGTCAGCGATGCGCATCGAAGTGATCTCCATGGAGGCCGCGAAGCGGGACGAGTTGGGGAAGAGGTTGAAATACAGTTCGTCCAGGGGGACGCTCTCGTTGTTGACATACCGGGTTAGCTGGGTTCCGGTGAGAGTGAGTGACTCCACGCCGACGGCCAAGTCTATCTCGTACCGCGTGAGGTGCTCCAGCGACTCAAGGTCTGGTTGGGCAGACTTGGTCATCGCCACCTGCTGGCGCACCAACCATTCGGGAATGGCTGGAGAGGGCGAGGGGCTAGGCTCGGGACTGGCGACGACGGTGGGGACAGTCCTACCAGGAGCCGGGGACGGAACCGCGACGCGCGTGGGAGACGCCGGCTCTTGAACCGTGCAAGCGGTGGCGACAATACACAGCACCGGGAAGAGCAGAAGCAACCTCGGGCGATCCACCATGGCCTCTCGTTCCAGGGGTATTATAAGACTGTCATTCGATGTGTGCCAAGGTGGATGTGACGCCGGAGCAGAGGACGGACCAGGGCCTGTGCGTTTGGTGCCTAGACGCAATTCTCCCTCCTCCCTGGGGTGAAGGAGGAGGGAGAACGAAAGGAGGAAAAAGACAAGTATGCTCACGCACTATCATGATACCTCGATCTCGATCTGAGTGCTGGACGAGAATCCCTCGTTTTCCCTACGATTCTGCGAAGAAATCGTCGGTTGGCCTACGTTTTTCCTACGTTTCGTCTGCGACTCTGCTCTGCACCGTTGGGGTTGTTGAGGGCGCAGAGAATGACTCTGGGTGCTGAGTCACACCATCGGCATCAGAAAGGATGCCAGTCAGGCCGTGACGCTGACGAGCAATGATGTGCGGGGCAACCTGACGGACTACAGCGGGCTTTCGGCCGGCAGTACCGATATCACCGTGGATCCTGAGTTCGTTGATCCTCTGAGCGAAGATTACCACCTGACGGTGGATTCGGATTGTATAGATGCGGGGACGACCGTCGATTGGCTGCATGTGGACCATGACGGCGATACCCGTCCGAGACCCTGGTTCGACATCGGCGCCGATGAGTACCCCAAGGAGTTCTTCGTTGTGGTATCGCCGTTGGTGCTGAAGAACTATTCTCCGTAACGTCACACCATGTACGGAAC
>CAZBJW010000277.1:0-5310 GCA_964492135.1 uncultured Anaerolineales bacterium | reverse complement strand
TCGGGCCAGAGGACGATCTTGGCCCCGGCCTGGGCTTCGCGGATCGTGCCCTCGAAGTAGGGATCGTAACGTTCCGCCGCCAACTGGCGGAAGGCCTCCCAATCCGTATGCATGGTCTGGAAGAGCACATCTTGCTCCGCCCTGAAATCAACCGCCGTGAGGCCCGCCATGCGCACGGTGCCCGCCTGCGGCTGGAAGAAGGCTAAGCGGACGTTGCCGTAGGCCAGCACCACCAGCATGACACCAGCGTAGATGGCCACAGCACGCCAAATCCGGCGCCAGGAGAAGGAGCGTTCCCAGGCGTAGTTGACGATGGTGGCGAACCAGTTCACCACGAACGTTATGCCCCACATCCCGGTGACCGAAAGCAGTTGTATGAGGGTCAAACTGCCATATTGGCTGTAGGCCTGGGCCCCGAAACTGCCCATAGGGTTCATCGACATGCCGAGGAAATCCAGCGTCGTGACCGCCAGGGGGAAGATGAGCGTGGCGGCAAAGCCACCCAGCCGGGGTGCCAGCAGCCGGTCGGCCAGGTACGCCCCGCCAGCGATCAGAAGCGTATTGAAGCCGATGGTGACGAAAACGAAGGGTATTGACCCCATAACCCCCAGTAAGTTCCACCAGGCAACCACACCCGTCGCGAAGCTCGCCAGCCAGACCAAGATGAACCCCAGCCACCACCTTTGCGTGCGCACGAAGCGGATGAAGAATATTGGCTGAATCCAACTGACCAAGAGGATGTTCCACTGTCCGGTGGAGAACAGCGACAGCGCCGTTCCGATCACAAACCACAGATAGGCCCAGCGGTCCGATATGATTGTGGTACCAACTCTTTCTCTTGCCATAATTTATCCTCCTTTTTCTCTTTCACTTGTACTCTCTTGCGAGCGTCTCGCTTGCGTCTACTCATTTCACGAATCGCCTCACTCTCCCCAAGGGGCCGGTCTGCCCTTCGCCGCCATATCGCGCAGCCCGCTCACATCAAGGTCAGTGCCCGGCGGCAGGGGAGCACTACTCTTCCTCCTCGTTCTCTGTCCGCCGGAGTTGTCCACCGCCCCGGTTGTCCAGGCAAGCCCCCAGGCGAGACCTACCTAGGCAGCCAACCTCAGATCAGCTTTCCTCAGCCTTGCCAAAGAGCTGCCGCTTGTCAAACCACGGCTTGATGATCAGGTAAGCGCCGAGGATGATGAGCAGGATAGCGGCATCGAGGTGGTGCATCCCCAGCAACTGCGTTACGCCACTGAGCACCGAAATGACGCCTAGGAAGGTGGTGAAGCCACTCATCTTGATCCCATAGAAGTACCGGGCGGCGTTCAGCCCGAGCATGATGAGGCCGACGCCGATCGACCAGAGGCCCTTGGGGACCACAGCGTAGGGTACGAAGGCGAAGCCGCCGAGCATGATCAGGAACAGGCCCCAGCCAATCGTCTCCAGGCGCTTGTTCAAAATGGCCTTCTCGCTGGGCTCAACGTCCTCCTGTTCCTTGTCTAAGGTGGTCTTCGCTATCACTTCCTCTTCGCTCGGCCTGGCGGTGACGAGCAACCACACTCCGAGGATTCCCAGGACAATCACCGGGACAAAGGGCATGTTGGTGTCGTTCACTATGAAGGTCACCCTGCCCTCCGGCAGGGCGACGAACAGCACTCCGATGAGCAGCGCAGCGGCCAGACAAATGGCCCCTCCGATCAGTCGTCCCTTGTTCATTGTCCGATATCTCCTTTCCTCTTGACTTCAACTTGACGCAACTTCATACTCACTAACCCGCTGGGCCAACGAAAAACAGAGCCAGAAGGCCCAGTAAAGTGAGGAGAAAGCCAATGACGATCACACCGCAGTGCACGATGATGCCCAGGTAGATGTTCTTTTTCCACCATACCGCATAGGTCATGGGCAGGAACCCTAGGATCCTGCTTGGGTTCTGCCAGGGTATGGCGAAGTGATAAAGCGAGAACAGCACCGTGTTGATCAAAGGTGCCCAAGCCCCGAAACGGGATATCCGCGGCAGCAGATACCCGCGGTAGTACAGCTCCTCCATTAGTGGTCCGGGAACAGCGCCCACGACAAGCATCATGATCAACATCAGTAAGAGAGAAATCGGCGAGTACTGATCGACGTTTTCTGCGAACCTGGCCATGAAGAACCAGTCGGGCAGCCAGGAGAAGAACTTCTCTATTAAGTAGTTGTCAAACGGGGGGAACACCACAAAGGGTATGAGAAACAACCAGATCAGGCAGGGCAAGCCCAGCACAACGTACTGCCAAACCGGCATTGACTGCCGGTAGAGCACGATCCCCTCCAACGACAGTCTCCCGTTTCTCTTCTTGCCCAGGTAGAACAGATAGCCCAGCTGGAACGGAATGAGAACCAGCGCAATGGCCACCTGGAAGGCAAGTATCGACGGTGCCCTCATTCTGACGGCAAGCGGCGCGGTGATGATGAAGAAGATCAGAATGAGCACACCCGGCAGCAAATGCAGTAGCGTAGATCGCGCCACCGAATGCTGTTCGACCTCCGCGTCTACCGTCATGGTGTCACCTACGGTGGACATTTCCCCCTCCGTGGATTCGTTGTTTGCCCCCCCACCCCGTGCAGCCTGGTTACAGGGTAGGCTGCCTCCTTAGCTGTTGCGTGAACCAGCCGTTTACCGTGCCTGTATACCCATCATACCGGTCAACCCGATAGAGTGTCATCTATCGAAGGATAGATTGGGGGATTGATTCGCACGCGGCCGGCGGTATGCCGGGGCGCTCGGCGGGGAAACGGTGCTAGCCGTCCAAACCCACCGTGGAGAGCTATCAGCTGTGGTTGGTGGGGACTCTCAACTAGATGAGGTCGAGTTCTCTGGCTCGCGCAGCAGCCTGAGTGCGTCCGCGGACGTCAAGCTTGCCAAGGATGTTGTGGATGTGGGTCTTGACCGTGCCCACGCTGATAACCAATCTGTCGGAAATCTCACGGTTCGACAGACCCTCTGCCACGAGCCGCAAGACCTCCAATTCGCGCCGGCTCAGCGGTTCGATCAAGGGCTGGCCACGGGGAGCTGCCTCCTCGCCCGCCTTTCTGCGTGCATCTGCCTTGAATGCAGCCACCAACTTCCGTACGTACTGACGGGCGACGCCCTGAGCCGCGGCGTGACGCAACAGAGAGACTAGCGAATCCCCTTCGTCCACGAACGTACGGACGAAGCCTTGGAGCTCGCCGCACATGAGGGCTTCCTTCAAGAAGGGGAGCGCAGCGGAAGGCGTTGGCGCGGCGAGGGCTTGCAGCACGCGCACTCGGAGCATGCCCCATCGCAGACCGTCTCGAGCAGCACCTTCGTAACATGATTCCAAGCGGCGCGCAGCGTCCTCTTTCGTGCCCTGGGCAAGGAGCAGCCGCGCCTGGGTCAGGTTCAGGCGCGGGTGGAAGGAGAAGGCATCGGCATCCTGGCGCATTTGATCGGCCCAATGTACGGCCATGGCCAGATCGCCTTGGGCCAAAGCGATTTGAGCGTGGCAAGCCGCGTTGCGGGCGGGCACAATGGGGGGCATGTCACTGTCGTGGGCCAACAGGTGGGCTTCTTGGAGCGCCTCGAGAGCCTGGGATTCCTGGCCCTGGGCGTGCCGCTGAAGGGCAAGCATGCGGAGGCAGGCCACCTGAACCTCCACGTCGCCACTGCGCCGGCTCACGTCCAAGCCCTGTTGCAGGTGCTCCCCTGCACCATCCAGGTCGTTCCATTCGTACAGCAGGGCACCCAGGTCACTGTGGGCCAGAGCCAGCGGCAGCAACGGCACTCCCTCCTGTTCCCTCAGCACTTGCTCGTAGTAGTCTGCCGCCTGGTACAGCCTACCCCGGTTGGCCTGCACCCTACCCAGGAAGTGGAGCGCTACCAACCTCACAAAGACGTTGGCCGACTGTTCCGCAGCGCCAACGGCTTCCTTCAACGCCTGCTCCGCTGCTGCCAAGTGACCCATGTTACAGTGCGCCATCCCCAGGCTGACGGCCACAACGCTGCGTTGTGAGAGATGCTCGGGTGGGAGGAGCGATAGCACTTGCTGCGACAGTTCTATCGTACGCTGGTCGTCGCCCCTGGCTCGCGCGATATGGGCCTGTGCGGTCAGCACCTGGTGTAGAAGAACAGGGTCCTCCGCAGTAGCCTCTTCGGCCTGGGCCAAGTAGTATTCGGCCGCGTCCAGCTGGCCCGTCAGGATCAGCGGCCAACTGTACTCAGCGCAGAGCTGCGGGCTGCTGCGAACCACATCCTCCGGCAGCGCCCGGAACCAGCGAAGCAGTGTTACCATCTCGCCGCGCTTCATCAAAGCGTCGGAAGCATCGGAGATCAGGGTTATGGCCCGCTCCCAATCGCGGGCCGACAGGGCGTGATGCACAGCCTCACCAAGAAAGCCATGAGCCTTGTACCACTCGCTGGCCCGCTTGTGGAGATGGATCACGCCGTCGGCCGTCTCCGTCATCTGCAACCGAGCACGCAGTAGCTCCGCAAAGAGCCGGTGATAGCGATACCATTGCCGTGACTCGTCCAGGGGGACGATGAAGAGATTGGCTTGCTCCATCGCCATCAACACCTCGTGGCTGTCATCTCCCTCGGTGACGGCGTCGCACAAGCGCGCGGTGAAGCGTTCAAGAATGGACGTCTTGAGCATGAAATCCTGCATATCGGCTGGCTGTTGCCGGACCACCTCCTCCATCAGGTAGTCCAGGATGTAACGATGACTGCCGCTGAAGGACTCCACAAGTTCGTGCACGTCGTCTCGGCCCTGCATGGAGAGGGCGGTGAGTTGCAGGCCAGCAATCCACCCTTCGGTGCGTCGGTGGAGCGCAGCGATGTCCACTGAGGGCAACGCGAGACCCATCACCCGCGTGAGGAACTCCGCCGTTTCTTCGATCGTGAACCTCAAGTCCGCGTGCCGAAGCTCCAGCATCTGCCCCCGTGCTCGCCAACGAGATAGCGGCAGCGGCGGGTCTTCTCGAGTCGCGATGACCAAGTGCACTTGCGGCGGTTGGTGATCCAGGAGAAAGGTCAGTTGCCGATGAACGGGCAGGGCACTGATGAGGTGGTAATCATCGAGGACGAGAATGAAAGGGCGAGGCGCAGAGGCTATGTCATTGATCAGAGCAGTGAGGACGGTCTCTGGCGCGGGACGTTGGGTCGTCACCAGCATGGCCTCGACGGCTTGGCCGATCTTGGGATCGATTCTCTGCAGGGCCGCCAGCAGATACGTCAGAAAGCGAGCTGGATCGCTATCGTCTTCGTCGAGAGACAACCAGGAGGAGGAGCGTTCTAAGCTGTTGAGCCATTCTGCAACCAGGGTACTC
>CAZBJW010000276.1:0-5331 GCA_964492135.1 uncultured Anaerolineales bacterium | reverse complement strand
CACCCGCCGCTCAGCCATCTACCTTGGCCTCCTCCCTGCGGCGCTCCTCTATCTCCTGTGCAATCGTGGCTAGATCCCCTTCTGTGATCTCGGTGAAGGCTACCCCCACGCGCCAACTCCCAGAACCTAGAAGCTTGCTGTACACCGCCTGGCCCCTGGCTTCCAGGATGTGGTCACCACTGACCATCTTGATCTCCAACTGCGCCCTCTTGTCCAACGAATGTGTCATCTCCAAGACCAGCCCCCCCTCACTCAGGTCCAGCGTGCGCGCCATACCCATCTCGTCCGTTTCCCCTCGCTCGTCGACGACCTTGTACGAGACCAGATGCTCAGCGAGGACTCGAGGTCTCTTTCTTCGCTCTTCCTTCATGGTTCTGACTCCCGGCCGACAAGCATCCCAATCCGCAACACGCTACCCTCTCCAAACGCCGAAATCTGACGACGCCATCAAGTCATCCTCCTCTCCGACCCGCGACTCCGATGTGTAGAGTAAGGGCGCACCTGAGCGCTGCAGCGGGAGGCTTCGACTCAGACTCGTAGTCACTTTTCGGGAAAGCACAGGCATGTATCCACCTCACATCCACTCCACTGTATGGACAATCGGTGCCTTGGTACTATGAGGTCACTTACCCCATCCTTCTCCGTCTTCTTCAAGCGTCATCCTTGCGCCAGGCTCTTCTGCCTGCTCACCGACGCTCTCCCGGTGGGCCTCTAGCAACAGATCCTTGAACTCGCGTCGATCTTCGTCACTGATGAAGGGAGGCAGGCTCGTCGCGCTGGCTTCCAAGACAGCCTGGTCCGCGCTCAAGCCACACTCCAGCCCCATCCTGAATAGGGCCTCAGCCAGGGCCTTGAGGGGCGCAGCTATCTCCCCTTCCTCAGCGACCTCAGCCGAGCCACTTGCTGCTGTCACTCCTTCAGAGAGCTCTGCCTCCCCTCCCTCGACAACTCCTCTGATTGCGCCTTCGTTCGTCTCCTGTTCTGCTCTCTCCAGGTTTCTGTCCACGCCTTCTGGCGTCGAGTTCACCTTGCTCTGGCCGGTCTTCGCTCGGCTCTCCCACGTTCTCTCCAGGCACCCATCCCCGCCCAGCGTCTCCCTCTCGTCAAGTCGCTGCATCCCTTGGAGGAGGAGCTCTGACCAGCCAGCGTTTACTGTCCTCTTCGGCGTCGGTACTCCCCGCTCCAATTGGAATATGCCCTCCTCCCACCCGAGCACTTCATATATCACATCGTCCCCCTCGAGCGACTCCAGACTCATGTGCACAATATTCCCGCCCTGGAAGAATATGCTAGCCTCTCTGCCCTCATGTCGGACCACCAGGCGAGCCTGTTTCATCTCATTGCAGTTTACGGCGATGATGCTAGTTAGATCCATGTCCCTCAAATCGCCCGTGACCGTCACGCGATTCTCTCCTCTGTGAGATTGGGCGGCTAGAATATCCTGCCCACGACCAGGTTGATAATCATCTTCAAGGTGTCGAACACCCCCACCCCTTCCGTCGCCACCGAACCCAAGCAGGGCATCTCGTCCCGCTGGAGCTGGCTCCTGAGATCTTCCGGAGACAGGGCATTGGAAAGATCTTGCTTGTTACACTGCAAGACGACGGGATAATCGTTCAATTGACAGCCCATCTTTGACAGATGCGCAGCCAGGCTCGCCAGGAGATCTGAGTTGTCGCGCACCCTGTCAGCTTGAGAATCAGCTACGAACACCACCCCATCCGCTCCCTCCAAGACCAGCTTCCGGCTGGCCGTGTAGATGACCTGCCCAGGCACCGTGTAGAGATTGAACTTGGGCTTGAGTCCTCTGATTCTGCCCAACTCCAACTGCAAGAAGTCGAAGAACAGGGTGCGGTCCTCTTGAGTCTTCAGCGATACCAACTCGCTCCGAAGACCAGGGTCCATGTTGTCGTGAATGTATTCGAGATTGGTGGTCTTGCCGCTGAGAGCAGGCCCGTAGTAGACTATCTTGAGATTCAGCTCTCCTAGCTTCCGATTGATGAACACCTGGCAGCTTCCTCGGTGCAAAGACCTCTTACTACCTACGGTCACCTTTGCTGACCACAGCGCCATTGGCCTTGGATAGCCGCCCTGCCCAGCTAGTGCTTCGCACTCACGGGCGGAACAGTCAACGCGATACGGCGACGCCCAGGAGGTCGAATCCTCTTCTGTTGTACGTGATCTACACCTGCAGGCTACTCAGATGCCCCTCCACCCCGACACACACCCTCATGCCGCTGGGGCGGAGGCAGGTACCGGGTGAAGCCCACTGCATGACGACAACGATCGCCACTTCGCACTCGGCGGGCAACATGGCCGTCCAGGAGGCCTCTCACCATAAGGGCCACCTAGACATCGCTGCCCCATTCATAATCGCGTGGGCAGCACTCTTTTGCTTGTCGCAGGCCATCTTCATTCCATCGTCGGCTAACGCGATTCGGTCACCAAGTCCCCGAGGTAGGCTGTGCCGTTGTGAAGATCGACCTCCAATTGAGCGAGGTCGCTTTCCAGCGCCACGGAATCGCCCTTACGGGAAAGGTGCGCGCAGACCCCGACACGGAGGAGACTGGGGGAGATTGGCAAGCGGAAAGAGTGTTCTTGCGACGAGCACAGAGGTCTGTCTCGACAGGCTGCTGGCCACGAGCACAGGCGTGCCAGTTCTATTCGCCTACTGCCCAGGGCAGCCACCTGGACAGGTAGAGATGCCTAGTGACAATGACAGGATGGCGTTGTGCACATGGGCCGCGGGCAGCGTCGCGCCGGCTGCCAACGCCTGCCCGCTGGTACTCTACAGCAGATTTGGGACCTGCCCTGGTGGATGGTCAAAGCTGCGGCGAACACCAGAAGCGCCCGGCATCCTACCTCGATGGCACGTGCCCTCAACTCACCGCCAGCTACGCGAACCTCCCCTTCTCCACAGTATCCAACCACTGTCAATTATACTTGCAGGTTGCAGAGCGGTCAATAGTACTTTGTACCCAATCCTGCAAGGATGGTGAGAGTCAGTGGCAAGAATGGAGCCTCGATTCGTCCTCGAGCGAACAAATCCCGTGTCGCATCAGAAGTCGAGTTTAGCCCGAGCAGCAAGATCGCCCGAGGCCTACGTGGCCATCGTGTGTCTCACAGACTCGGACCTGCAGGAGATTCTCAGGAAGATGAGTCCAAGCTTCGCGTCTTTGCCAGCAATTGCCGCGGCACCGCATCCAGCCCCAGGGCGGTCACGGCAGCATCGTCATTCGCGTCCTCTGGGAAGGATCTCTCCAAGCGGTCACCCTCGAACCCATTGGCCCTTTGCTCGCCCAGCGCGAGCACAGCTGCATCCTACCTGATACGCGCTGCCCTTCAGCACTTCCGGGTAGCTCCCAGGCGATGGCGAATCCAACACATACGGAGCCGGTGCCCGAATAGCCACCATCAGCGAGAGGCTGTGGTCCCACTAATGGTCAAGAGGTCACACCAGGGGTTCACGAGGCTCTGCCTGGGCTGGCAGGGCCTATCAATACACTCTTATCGAGACGCGACAAAGATCGTCTGGATCTGGCTTTGCCTGGTAGCGGCTGTGGCGTCCGTAGCTCTCCAGAATGGCGGCAGCCAACGTTGCGCCACGCGTACACGCAAAGTCCTCGTGTCCTTCGGACATGAGAGCCTTGCAAGCCTGCCCGTAAGGACAGTCCCAGGTCTCGACTTCGATCTCTGAACCAGAGCCCCCGACGTTGAACTGACTCGGTTCCAGCAACCCCGCGGTGGTTAGAGTCCGCATATACCCATGGACTGCTTCCAGAGCCGAGTAGGCTGGCATTAGCCTAATGCCATGGTCCTTGAGACTGTTGAGGAAGAAGTCCACTGCCCGGTCGATGGCCGTGCGGGAGTACACCGATGGTTTCCCGGCCAGATCGATCTCGGCCTTAGCCACACCGTACAGTACGGCATTAGTCACAATTGCCAGAGCTCCTAGCCTGTCCAACCCTTGCTTTTCCAACGGTACCCTCCCTTGGTGCCAGCCTTCTGGCGGTGTGCGAAGGACGGTGAGTTGACAACGTGCGAGGTGAACTCCGAGGTAGGGCGCTCAACACCGTCCAAGCCGCAACAGGCGGCTCGACAAACGATTCTACAGCTTGTCTTGGGGTACGGCAAACCCTTGAGGTACGCTTGGCGATGGGATATATAAGCTACAGGAGGGATGCGGGGCTGCAAGCCCTGAGAGAGACTCCCATGCTGGGCGGTCGTCTCAATCCACACTTACCGTTCCGGGACACGCTGACCAATGCCCAGCACTGGCTATGACAGTTCACCTTTCTTCTGCCAGGGCCCAAGCACTCGCTCCGCGCGAAGCCACAAGTCCAACTGCGAAGAAAGGACCGGTCTACCCCTCGGGTCTGGCTGTCGGCGTCCCCGTCGCCGTCGGCGTCGTAGTTACCACCGTTGGCACGGCCGTCTCGGTGGCCACTGGAGTAGGTTTCTCCGGAGGTTCGCTTGTCAGGCGCTGCAAATCGCCGATGGTCGACGAACCCACGAGGTAGACGACTTCTTCCCCTTTCCGCTGCACGTACTGTGAGTAGCCGGCAGGGGTCTCCTGTCCCACGAGAAGTACCTGGCTCTCACCGTTCTGAAGACCGACTTTGACCTCGAGGGTCGGTTCGGACAACCCGAAGGCCTCAAGATCGATGTCCTTTCCTTCTATGACCCGGGTGGATTCCAGTGTCGACAGTCGCCCTAGCAGACCCTCTACCCGTGCGTCGTCTGCGTCCGCTGCGAAGGGTTCTACCATGCGCCACGCCTCGCCAGCCCAACGCCTGACGGTCACTATCTCGTCAGCCTTCAGGTCTCTAACCTCCAGGAGAACCGCATCCTCCAGACCGAAGGAGAAGATCGGCACGCGACCCTCTTGCGTTTCGACGGTCTCTCCGCGCCCCCTGAACTCTGCGAGATAGACCAGCGCTGCCAGAAGGACAAAGACAGTGACCACAATGATGGTGCCTCGCTGTTGTGGTTTCATTGCAGCTACCTTCGCCTCCACCAAACTACTGCTCCGACCACGAGCACAGCGGCAGGCAGAATGATGAGAGTGGAGTACTGAAGGAACCGGGCTTCCCCCGGCGAGAGGATCAGGGTGCGCGATACTGGCGGCTTGGGCCGTATGGAGATCAGCTCCTCTTCCTCCGCCAACCAGTTCACGGAGTTCAAGAAGAGGTCTCCGTTACCTCCCATCATGAAACTGGAGTTGGCAGCGAAGTCTGAGTCACCACTGATGACAAGGCGCGTAAGAACCTCCTCCTCCCCCCCCCCCTGGGGTTCCCCAGGCGTGCCCATCCCGAAGGGCCGCCGCGGGGC
>CAZBJW010000275.1:0-5343 GCA_964492135.1 uncultured Anaerolineales bacterium | reverse complement strand
GTGTGAACTTGGCCAGGCCAGGATCTGCCGCTGGATTGAAACCGGCGGCGATGACCATCAAATCGAGGCTCACGACCAGCACGGCCAGCGGCTTCCAGACCTTGTGATCCTTCCAGGGTCCTGGCAGGTAGATAGCGCAGTAGCTGATTCTGATCACAGCTCCGGCGGCCATGAGGAACAAACTGAAAATGAGCAGGTTGCGCCATTGGTAGGAGAGTAGCATGGCCCCGTCGCCGAAGGCGCCTTGGGCCAAGTCAGAGTACGCCAGGAAGCGATCGGCCAAGACAACGAAGGGATCAGGGCGTAGGAAGACCAAGGCAAGCAGCCCCAGGCCCAGGATTCCAGCCCAGAAGGCTATCCACGCGAGAAGGCGAGGGCCGAACCACGACAGCCGCAAGCCGGACTTTCTCTCAGCTGCGCTGCTGAGGGAGGCTGCGCCCAGGCCGGCGAGTACAGCCATGCTTGCGGTGTAGGGGAAAACCCAGCGGAAGGGGGTGTGGAGTTGTTTGTAGCCAGGCAGCAGATAGTAAAGCAGGGCGTAGAGCGGCGTCCCGAAGCTCAGCAGGAGGGAAATGATGGCCAGCGAAGCGAAGATCCACAGATAGCGGTCCCTGCGACGCAGCATGGCCACGAGGGCCAGCAGGACGGGCAGAACGCCTACATAGGCTCCAGCTTCCACGTAGTTCTTGATGCCCCAGAAAATGGTGCTGATCGGCTGTCCCGAGAAGTCTTGGATGACAGGTTTCACTTGGCGTGTGACGATGTCGAAGTACGCGTGATGGCTGGGGTTGCCGAAGAAGTCGGGTATGAGGAAGGTGATCACCTGTCGAGGAGGGTAACGCCACCCTATGACATCCTGGTAGGTGGCGGAGGCCTGCCGGAAATTCACTCGCGCAAGTTCGAGGAAGGGGATCAACTGAGCAGCTCCCAAGGCCACCCCCAGTCCGATCATGGCCACAATCAGCAGAGATGAGAGTGCGAGGCGCTTCACCGCTCGCTCTTTCCACCAGAGGATCCCCAGTCGGCAGGCGGCATAGAAGGCGGTGACCAGGATCATGTAGTACGACATCTCGGCGTGGCCAGCCAGAAACTGAATGCCCAAGACCACCGCCCCGGCCAGAAGATAGGGGATTGGCGAGCGGGCAGATGCCTTCTTTTCCTGCGTCCGTATCGCCAGTTCAGTCAGGGCCAGGATCAGGGGAAGCCAGGTGGCAGCGGCGACGACCATGGGGAAGTCGACGCTGACAATCATGAAGCCGCTCAGGGCATAGACTATTCCCGCGACAATGGAGCCCAGCCTTCCGCCGCCTAGGATGCGCACAAAGACATGCATGAAGAGGCCGGCCAGAAACAGATGCAGCACCGTGAAGTAGCCGTAGGCCTCAGGGATAGGGAGGACGTAGAAGAGCACACTGAAGGGATAGAGTGCTGAGTGCTGGCCAGCCGCCAAGAAGGGGGCACCCGCGAACAAGTAGGGATTCCAGAGGGGGATCTGTCCATCTCTGAGAGCCTGGACGATGAAGGTCTTCCAGGCGTAGTTCTCCAGGAGCAAGTCGCTCAGCAACTCATTGTGGGGGACGCCAACACCCAGCTGGTTAGCGAAGGCCTGCCACGGCTGGAAGGTGAAGAGATTGTCGAAGGGTACAAGCGTCCTGCCGCCGATAGTAACGGGCCAGAAGAGGAGCAGTGGAAGCGTCAGGAAGATCAGGACGATGAAGAGGTCATACAGTCTCTCTTTGTTAATCAACTGTGCCCTCTGTCGTTGCAGTGGCTACCGCACTACCGGTACCACCACCTCATCTGCCAAACCCGCCACACTGCTTCCAGGATGATGCGGGAGCTCATCTTGGAGAGGCCCATCGAGCGATCCTCGAAATAGATGGGGATCTCGCAGAGGCGCAGACCCTTTTTCTGACAAGCGCAGGCCATCTCTATCTGAAAGGCATAACCCTCTGAGCGTATGCCGTCGAAATCCAGTTGCAGCAGGGCTCGCCGCCTGAAGCATCTGAAACCCCCCGTGGTGTCAAGAATCTGGAGGCCCGTGATCAGTCGAGCATAGAAATTCCCTCCCCAACTCAGAAAGCGTCTCCATGGGCTCCACTTGGCGTCAACGCCTCCGTCTGGTACGTAGCGGGATCCGATGACCACGTCGCATTCTTTGATCCTGTCCATGAACACGGGTAGGTAGGAAGGAGAGTGCGAGAAATCCGCATCCATCTGGACGACGTAGTCGGCACCGGCCTCTAGTGCTTGGCGAAACCCCATGATGTAGGCTGTTCCGAGTCCCATCTTACTGGGGCGGTGGATGACGTGCACTCTGTCAGCGTACTGCAGGGCCAGATCATCGGCAATCTCACCGGTGCCGTCGGGGGAGTTGTCGTCGATGATCAGGATTTCGAGACCGTCCAGGCCCAGGGTCATCAACTCAGCCACGATCTGGACAAGATTCTCGGCCTCATTGTAGGTCGGCATGACCACCATGGTTTTCGTGCGCAAGGAATCTCACCTGGTCACAATCTCGGCCCATTATACTAGGTTGGCATAGTCGGTGCAAGGGCTTTTCTATCATTGGAGGGCGAACCACGGCGCACGTTTGCGTCAATCATCGTTACACGCTATAATGTGAAGTAGGGATCCCAGTCTCATGGGGTCGGCTTCCTTCCCATCACAGGCTGACCGGAGACGGCGCAAGGAGGTTTTCCATGTTTCGGGAGAGGATCGCCCAACATTACCCTCGACTTGGAAAGAACCAGAAGAGGATCTCCGACTTCTTGACTCAGGAATATCGCGAAGCTGCCTTCATGAACGGTTCCGAACTGTCGCAACGACTGGAAGTGGACCCGGCGACGGTGACCAGGTTCGCGCAGCGGCTTGGTTACGCCGGATATCCGGAGTTGCGTCGTGAGATCCAAGAGTTGGTCAAGGAGGAGCTCAAGGCAGCGTACGGGTGATCTCACGAAGCACCAAAGTGCTCCTTTCAGGAACCAGTGATCCTCTCGGTATCGCCCCTGAAGGTGCACCAAGCTGCACTGACCGCATGGAAGGGCGAGGAGCAGGATGGCAGTGTGAGGGCACTGCCCAGCGGCTGGCGTCCTAGAAGGCGATCTCAGGCAAGCCGGCTGGCCGGACCGCTTGGGTTTTGCACGCCTCCGCCATCTCAGCGAGGCCCGTCCGACAACTCACCTTGCCCATGCTCGGAGCACAGGCGCCCCCTCTCGACTCACTCTTCGCCGCTTCTCGTGTCTTGACATATTGACCTTCCGCACTGCATGGGCGCAGGCCACGAGCTGGGCATAGGAGGGTCTCTCGTTGCGACTGAAGAGGCCTCGGGTGAGTCTCCCCGCGAGTCCGATCGTTGACATGGGGCCGGCAATACGATAAAATCGTGCTGCACGTCAGGAGGACCATCTTGCAGACAGGAGGCAGGTTCTATGCTCGACCCGAGAGTGGCGAGACTTGCGCAAACACTGGTGGATTTCTGCACGGCGGTGCAAGAGGGCGACACGGTCCAGATCAAGGCGTTCAGTGACCTGGCCAAGCCACTAGTCGTGGAGACATACCGGCGTGCTCTGCAGAGGGGAGCTGGCGAAATCGTGAGCCACATCGAGCTGGAGGAGTTCAGGGAAATCCTTCTGCGGGAGGCGACTCAGGAACAGCTAAGTAGGTTTCCCTCCTTGCGCATGCATGAGGCAGAGAACACCGATGTCTATATCCAGATACTGGCTCCGGGCAACACGAAGATGCTGAGCGGTCTCGAGCCAGGAAGGATAGCCGCGTGGCGTAGATCCGACGCAAGTGTGAGGGCTTACCTGACTGACAACACGCGTTGGGTCGTGACCCTCTATCCCACTCTGGGAGCTGCTCAGGATGCCGGCATGAATATGGCAGAGTTCGAGGATTTCGTTTTCGGCGCTGTGGACCTTGATTGGGAACAAGTCTCCCGGAAACAGAAGGAACTGAAGGACCTGTTTGAGCAGGGCCAAGAAGTGCTCATCAAGGGGGAAGATACGGAGTTGAAGATGCGCGTCGAAGGACGCACGTTCGTCAGCGCCGATGGCAAGCTGAACATGCCGGATGGAGAGATATTCACCGGTCCGCTGGAGGATAGCGTGGAGGGCCACATTCTCTACAGCTACCCTGCCATCTACCCTGCTTTCGGAGGGCAGGAAGTAGAAGGCGTGCGTCTGTGGTTTGAGAAGGGCAGAGTTGTGGAGGCCACTGCCGCCAGGGGAGAAGACTACCTTCTGGCGCTATTGGACATGGACCAGGGCGCCCGGTACGTGGGGGAATTGGGCCTGGGCAACAACTACAGCATTGACCGCTTCATCAAGAACATCCTCTTCGACGAGAAGATAGGTGGCACGGTTCACCTGGCCCTGGGCAGGGGATACCCAGAGACCGGGAGCAAGAACGAATCGGGCCTGCACTGGGACATGATTAAGGATCTGCGCGATGGCGGCGAGATCTATCTCGATGGGGTCCTCGTCCAGGAAGATGGTGAGTGGGTCTACTGAGTTAGGAGACGGTCTTTATTGATTGGGCGGTCCGTTTCTACCCTTATCAGGTTGCTCGCACTATGCGGCATACTCGCTCTTCTGCTTCCCCACGATGTCTCAGCCCAGGATGATCCGGTTACCGACATCCTGGAACAGATGACGCCGCAGGAGCGGGTCGGTCAGTTGTTCATGGTTGACTTCCCCGGTGAGGACACCTCCGCAGAGAGCGCAATTGCCCGATTGATCCTGGAATATAAGGTTGGAGCTGTACTCCTCTCAGAATCAAGGGGCAACATCAACAACCACAGCGAGGTGCCTACGCCCCTTCAGGTCGCGCGACTAACCAACGCACTTCAGAACCTTGCTTCCCAGGCCAGCAGCGTGGAAATTCAGGGGCAGGAGCTGTTTGTGCCTCTGTTCATCGCGGTCGAGGAAGAGGGGAACGGATATCCCCACAGCCAACTTCGCAGCGGATTCACGCAGCTTCCGAGTCAGATGGCGATCGGAGCGACGTGGAGTGAGGAACATGCTCAGACTAGCGGAGCTGTTGTCGGGCGGGAACTCGCTGCAGTGGGTGTCAATATGCTTCTGGGGCCGGTCCTCGACGTTCTCGATAGCCCTCGATCGGGAGAGAGGGGAGATCTCGGGGTGCGGGTCTTCGGCGGAAATCCGGATTGGGTGGCCAGGTTGGGCAGGGCATACATCAGAGGTGTGCACGAGGGCAGTGGGGGCAGGGTGATGACTGTGGCCAAGCATTTCCCTGGTCAGGGCAGGGGCGGCCGTGATCCCCAGAGCGAGGTGGTTGCTGTCAATAAGACCCTTGACGAGATGAGAGGACAGGAGTAGA
>CAZBJW010000274.1:0-5360 GCA_964492135.1 uncultured Anaerolineales bacterium | reverse complement strand
CTCGACGCACTTCCCACATCTCGCACACGCACTGTTGAAGGCCTGAAAGGACGCCGGTGAGCGGGGGTTGTTGAAGCGATAGACCATGGTCGCCACAGCGTGCGCCACGAGGCCGCCAGCAAAGAGCGAGACGAGGAACCAACTGATCACTGACACGATATGGATTGTCGCCCACCAACCAGAAACCGCCGGCACAGCATGCCAGATCTCCAACAGTAGACCAAGACCACTGACAGAGATCACGCCGATGAAGGCGGCGTCCACATAGAACATCCTCCCGGCGGCCAGGCGGAAGAAACGATTCGTGCCGAATCTCGCCAGCACCCCAATGAAGCCGAACATAGTCACAAGTCCCAGGATGCCGTGCGTCCAAGTCACGACCCAGCCCCACCCTGCGAAAAGAACTGACAAACCGACCAGGTACATGGCCTCCAAGACCAAGCCGCTGACGCAAGCTAACACTATCCCATAGTGAAAGACCGTAGATAGGGGGCTGATCAAGAAGGTGCGCCTGGAGATCAACCCAACCAGTCCCGGTCGGCCGGGAACGATCGAAGACAGTTTCGGTTTGTTGCGGAACCAGTAGGTCAACTCAGTCTCCTTCCCCTGTTGTTTCCTCTCTTACTCTGACCAGATGGTCGACCCTATTCCTTCGCCAATTGAAGATGTAGTAAGCCAACCCACCGGCAACTGGAATCCAACCTAGGCGAGCCAAACGTGCGACAGTTGCTTTGGCCCTCGCTTCGCCTGAGTAGTGCTCAGTTACACCGTACATTTCGCGCAGCATCGGCTCGTTGAACTCTTGCTTCCGGAATAGAAGGAGAGTATGCGTCTGCGAAGGATAGAGGAGCAGACCATCCATCTCGCCCGCTCGGCTCGTCCCCTCGTTCAGTATCTCTTCCGAAGGGCCATAGGAGAGAGCATTGTGCTGTGCCATTTCGCAGGCTTCCACACAGGCTGGTTTCGACCCCTCAACTAACAAATCGTAGCACATGTCGCATTTGAAGATCTTGGGTGGAGAGGCCGCATCATAGTGCAGAGTCTGATTGAACGGACACACATTGATGCAGGAAAGACAACCTACACATCGGCTTTGGTCGAGAGTGACGGCACCGAGCGGAGTGTTGCTCAAAGCCTCCCCCTGGCATACCTTCACACAGGGCGGGTCACTGCAGTGCAAACAGTGGAATGGCACAGGCAACGGCGCACCATTCTGCCCGTTGGGATAGGTCAGACTAACGTGCGTGTAGAAGGTGCCAGGGTGTGTGCTGCCGTGCTTCTTGGCACAAGCCTCGATGCACCTGTTGCAATACTTGCAACGGGTTGTGTCGATGAGGAAGCTCGACTCCCCCTGGTTGGCCGATGCGAAATCCACCGATGGAAGGAAAGAAAGCGCGCCGCCAGCGGCTATCACCTTCAGGAAATCCCTTCGGGACAGATCCTCTGCCTTTCTCATTACGTTGCTCCGCTTGTGGCGGAATGCGACCGTGCACCTCCGCCTGGAAGAAAGATCCTCAAGGGTAGGTAGGCTCCCGAAGGGGAGCCTACCCTCGATATGGCTCCAAGACGGAATCTAGATCCGCTACGCCCAGCATAGACAACGTCGCTGATGTGGGAACTCCACGGGAATCCCAACCACGAGCCTGGAAGGCCTCTTGAATCAGTTGCTGCTCGTTGTCTCGGTCGACCTTCTTGCCCGCGTACGGGCCGTCAGGGAGCGGTTCATAGAAGCGCGGTGGGTTGTGATCGTCATCATGGGTCCAGCCAGCCAGCAGTTGAGTTGTCCTTTGCAGTGCCAGCCACCTGGGGAGCAGCAGGTTGTCCAACTCGTCCTGAGTAACCCCATAGCCGGTGGAGAGATTGAGCAACTGCAGCTTCTGGTCAGCAGTCACCCCCATACCCCAGAACCCGCAGATCACCCAAGTATCCTCCTGATACCACATCTCTCCCGTCTTGGTAGCGATGGAGGTATGGTCGCCGCCCTGCGTGGAGATGGCATAGGAAATCGGATCTGCGGTGTAGTCCTGGCCGCTGCGCACGCCGTGGGCCCCCACCTCGATGCCCTTGACCTGCACCGCGTATTGTAGACTGTCCTGACCGATCTTCTTGGCTGCTGCGTAGGTCCCTTCGGCAAGCAGATCTCCAACGCCGTCACGAAGCGCTAGCTTGGGCACCAATTGGGCCACACTGTCCCCATCACCCCATTTCAGGTCAATACCATCCAAGTCTGCCGTGCTCAGAATACCGCGCTCGTGAAGTTCGGTCGCCCAGGCAATGACGTTCGCCCCGCTGATGACGTCTAGCCCCCACTTGTCAAACAGGTCTGCCAGATACGGCACCACGGTGTTGTCACCGATCTCGAAATTGGGGCCACAGTAGGCGCCTGCCTCGTAGTCGGGCAGTTCGAACACCAGTCCCGCATTGGGACCGCTAAGGATCCGACCTATCTTGGAGCAGGCCAGCGTACAGGCATAATCGGCCCAGTACCTCCTCTCCCAATCATCGGCGGCGAAGAAAGCTGCCTGCAAGGATGGATAATCCGAGTACTCACTCTGCCAATTCCTCACCGGCCCAGAGCTCTCTTGGTTGGTGTTGCTGAAGATGGCGGGCGTAGTCCCATAAAGGTGAAAGCTGGGCGATTTGACCGGTACGTCCTTCTGCAATTGCGCGAGCAGGTCCAACAACCCTTTGGAGTCCGCCACCTCAGGAGCAGGGCCCGTGCCTCTCAGGACCAGCCCTTTCAGGTTCTTCGAGCCCATGATGGCCCCGGACCCTCCTCGGCCACATGCTTTGTACCAATTTGTCATGACCGAGGCGAATTTTGTCTGGTTCTCGCCTGCCGGTCCGATGTACACCATCGGCAGCTTGGGATCAGTGGCGGCCAAGAGGGCCTCGTGGGTCTGGCGCGTATCCATACCCCATAGCGCTCGTGCATCCCGGAAGTCCACCTGTCCATCATCGACGTACAGCCACACTGGATTGCTGGCCTTTCCCTTGATGATAAGTCCGTCGTAGCCGGCGCAACGGATCATGGCAGGCCAGTCGCCGCTCATCGCAGACCCCATGGCTCCACCGCTCATGGGCGACTTAAACACGCATATGGTCTTGCCGGGAGCGTAACTATTGGTGGGCCCGCCCATGATCACATGAACACTATCGGGACCGAGAGGATCCACGCCTCCCCAGTTCCCATCGTACAGGTCCCAGAGGAGCTTCAGCCCCAACGCCCGCCCGCCGACGTATCCTCTGGCCATTTCGGGATCCAGCGGGACGTCCCGCGCGGTCTCAGTTGTGAGATCGATCTCCAAGATTTGTCCAGCGTAACCTGGCATGTCAACCATCATGTTCCTCCTGAGCTTCGGTTATGTTACGTTTTCTCCACATCTAACTCGCCTTGCCCGCGCGGCATTTCAGACCGCCAACACTGCCTTACTCACTTCGAATAGTCAGTCACAAGCGAAGGCGCGAGAGGCCAAACCACTGTCCGCAGTAAGGTCGGCTGCCCCCTAGCCTTTCGCGGATGAAGTAGGTAGGTCATACTCATGAGCCAGTTGCCGGGCAATATCGTCCGGGAGCGCAGCTGCCACGGCGGTCCCGTTTCTGGTAAGCGTGTCACTGGGGCAGACGTTCGCGCAGGCTGGGTCCCCACCGCACATATCGCAAAAGAGCGGAGCTCCGGTCACCGGGTGATGGTTGATGGTACCGCCTGGACAAGCATCAGCGCAGATCCGACAGTCCAACTGCTGAGTTGTGCGCAGGCACTTCGTCGTATCAACTTGCACGGTGCAGGTCTCGCTGCTCAGAGACAAGGCGCCCTTTGGACACGAATGGATGCACTTCGCGTCCGTCCCACACTGGTAGCAGGCGACCGGAAACTCCAGGCCCGGCGGATACTGGTAGACCCGGATGCGTGATGCCCAGGGCCAGACTCGCTGCTCCTTCACCATGGAGCATGCTATCTCGCACAACTTGCATCCTGTACAGTCTTGCAGGTTCCGGCCAAGCCACACAGAAGGCATGAGATCCTGCGGCAGGCCCGTCCGCAGGACACGCGGGAGGATTTCGTGGCCGACAACACCCCCCACCACCACGCCGGCCACTCCGGTCCCGGCTGCTATCAAGAACGTCCTTCGTGTGATCGTCTTCTTCTCCAACTCCTGACGTTTCTCCTCGTTACTCAGCCCAAAGTTCTCCATCAACGCCTCCCCATGCTATGTTCATCTTGCCATCGAGGACGACTGGCTGCTTGGTGCCCTTCCCTAGAGCCACTACACCATCGCCTATCGCATCCCGAGGAATCTAGCCCCTGGATTATGTCGGAATAGGGTTGGCACATGGTTGTAGGCCCACTAGCTATAGAATAGACATCATCGCTGCACATAGTGAAAACTTGACCAATTAGCCATGCATATAATGCGCGAATTGATAATCGCAACCTGCTGTGTCCTCTTTCATGATACGTATACCATACCTGCCTTCCAGGGACCTGACAATGGAGCCCTCGGACCTTCCGAGAACCTTCCAATGCGCCCTGACGGGCTAGGGGGGATGAGCCTGGGATGTTCGGCGTTCGTGAGCGCACTCACCAGGAAGGGGAGATCCAGGGCTGAACCTGCTCCGTAGGATAGTAAGAGACGCCAGACAATTCGAACTTGTCGGGCGTCTTGGTGAGGGGCAGCCGGAGGAGGGCGCTAGTCAGGAACGTCGAGAATGTAGCCTATGCCCGGTCTGGTCTGAATGAGCTCTGGGTTCTGCGGATCTTGCTCGATCTTGTGGCGCAGCGGATGAACAGCCTGCCATACGAGGTGAGTCTCTCCCTCGTACTCAGGCCCGCAGGCCTGAGTCAAGAGGTAGTCTGGCACCAAGACGGCCCAGCATTAGCAGCCAAGTCAGATAGCAAATGGTACTCGATGGGAGTCAACTGCACTTCCTGGCCGCCGACAAGCACTCGTTGTAGCGTCAGGTCAACGAGAAGGTCGCCGGCCTGGAAGGTGGAAATGCTCCTCCCTCGCGTGGAGAGTTCTCGACGCCTCCAGGCGGCCCGCACCCTGGCCACAAGCTCGCTGGGTGAGGGCGACTTGCCACGCGTGGTCCCCTCGCGGGGCATTAGAGGTGAGCGGAACGAGGGCTGTGACCATGCCGATGGGCAAGAGGACACGAGAGGCTAGTCAGCGCCAGGAGCGGGCGGTCGAAGAAATGGGGCGGTCGTCTCTAGACCTTTGCGAAATCAGCCGGACTTCAGTGGCTAGTGGGTAGACGGTTGCCGTGGGAATCGATGATCTCTATGATGAGGGTGTCCGTGTCGGTCGGAGCACCGATGGAGATCAGATGGGTGGCGCAGGAGAGGCAGGGATCGTAGG
>CAZBJW010000273.1:0-5490 GCA_964492135.1 uncultured Anaerolineales bacterium | reverse complement strand
CTGAAGGTCAGCGTCGAGCGTCACAACTACATCACCGCTGGCCTCATCGAACCCAGCACTGAAGGCAGCCGTCTGGCCGAAATTGCGTCGCAGCCGCACAACCTTCAGGGATCCATCCTCCTTGCACAACTCCCTGAGGATTTCAAGGCTACCGTCAGTACTTCCGTCGTCAACGACGACGATCTCGTAGGTCTTCCCCAGCCCATCCAGGGTCCGTTTCAACTGCGAATGGAGAGGCCCCACATTGGCCTCCTCATTAAAGACCGGTATGACTACAGATAGTTCCATTACCCTTCCCGTCGTAGTGCGTTGCGAGAGCCCCTTCTGGCAGCCCATCGAAACGATTATAGCCCCGCCAAGGACCGGTCGCAAGCCCCTGGCATAGATACGATGCATTGGTATTATGTAAAGTTGCCCGCCGTGTGTCAGTAGCGTCCTCTAACGACGCGGCAGACCCCGTCATCCGCTTCGCAGATTGCACCCGCGGACGCGGGGCCTTAGCTGTCGCGTGCCCCTAGATTGTGCTAGCAGGCTCCAAGCCTAGACCGGCTTCAGTCGCACGTTTTCGATGACGAAACACTCCTTCTGGAGACTGGGAGACTCACCGGCGGGCTCCTCACACCCTTCAACGGCGTGAAACCTGATTGTGGACCAACTCTCCCCTTCCAGGCTCAAGGGCCCTACCGTGTAATCCCCTCTGCTCTCCACATAGAATTCTCCCACAGCCTGGTCATTTACCAGTACACGCAGGCGCCTTCCAGCATCACGGGAGGCCGCCACGAACCTCAATTCATACTCATCGTCCTGAGAAACGCCAGCATAGATGATTCCATCGTTAGCCATCCCCCTCGAGGCCGCGCCCGCGGAAACTTGAACGCCGTACCAATTCTCGCCCACTACGAGTAGGGGCTTGAGACCATCAGCCTCGCCGACGTCTGGCACACGGAAGGCCGCGATCTGGTCATCCTCGTATGACCTTTCGGCCTGAGAAGCCTCCAGGAAATCGAACCAAAGGGGGAGCTCCTCTGAAGGCAGTGCAGGCTTGTGCAATACGACGTAGGCTATCTGGTAATGGCGCAGGATGGAAGCTCGGTCCCGACCACTCAACGGATTCACAATGTCATTGGTCTCAGCGGAAGGGCTCACCAACTTCCTGAAGAAGCTCATCATAGGGCGTACCCCAGCGGGCACGCGGTGGATGAACCCCCCTACTATGCGCTTCCCGTGTACGGTCTGATAATACATATTGGTGTTGCTGGCAGACCAAGGGCTGAAAGGTATGTCCAAAATGGCATAGTCCTGGGCCTCGGATGCCAGTTGACGATAGAAATCGGGGGTTGGGGTCTGACCGACTGGAAAAGGAAACACTATTACATACTCGAAGAGGATCACAGTTACCAGGACAGCGACCAGGGCTATCTTTGACTTCAGCGTCCCCAAGTGGCTCAGCAATGATGCCGTGCCATAGCTGGTCAATACTGCCAAGGAGAACATCGCGGTGTCGACCAGCCTGCTCGGATTCCTGCCCCACTCATAGAAGGGCAGACGTAGAAGTGCAGCATAGGGTAGAGAAACGCGCCACACCTGGCCTGCGACGACCAGCTGCACTGGCTGGCCGCCGGCCTTCAGGACGGGACCGCACGCCAGGAGGGCCGCGCTTGATCCAAGCACGCCCCACATCCCTCTCCGCCTCCAGTTTTTCGTGCAGCCTACCGCGGCCAAGGCCAGTGCCACCAGGCCCACATACACCAGGGTCTCATCATCCTTGTACCCGGGAATGGGGATGGGCAGCCGTCGTAGCAGTGGCCCGAGAAGAGGGTGATCAGAAGACGGCGTAAGGAAGTAAAGGACATCGGCGGAATAGGCCCCGCTGCCCCCTGCCTGCAAATACGCCAGCTCACCCGAGATCCTGCCCACTAGAAAGGGGACGAGTATGGGCGCAGTGAGCACGCATGCCAGAAGGAAAGCGAAAGCCACGTACTTCAGGAACTCAGAGGCGAGTATCCGACGGCGGTCGGTAGCCAGATGCCACAGGAAGAAGACCAGCGTACAGGGGATCAGAAAGTAAGCCGTATGTATGATGTACACCAATAGTGAAAGGGCCAAGATCAAGCCCAGACCCATCGCACGTTTGAGATTGGGCTTTTCCAGAAGAAGGAACAGGAACAGCACATAGACGGGAAAGAGGTACAAAGTAATCTGCGGCAGATGACCCAGCGAGTGCAACATCTTGTTGGGAAAGAAGGCAAAGATCACGCCGCCAACGAAAGACGCCAAACTGTCCCTCGTGAAATAGTAACACAGGACATAGGTTCCCAGGCCGGTTAGGATGAAGGAGAGCAGAAACTCCAGGTTGTAAGCGATGATAGGGCTACCGATGAGAACCAGAGGCAAAGCCATGATCTGGAGAAAGGGATCGATGGCCAACATGGGATGGTAGGGCTCGGAAGGATGGTAGAGGTGGGTGAGGTGCGCAGGGCTACTGTTTAGATCCAGTAGCGCTTTCTTGGTCCACCACAGCGACCACACATATTGGAAGGCATCCTCGTTGTCCAATCCCGCCGGTGCCGATGTCGTCTGTAGGATCGCCGGGTAAGTCACCAGCGCAGTGAGCAGAGCATAACTCATGGCTATGCCCGCCATGACCGCTGCGCGATTCCTCAATCGTCAGCAACCTCCGCTTGCCCAAGTGCGACACCTTCGTTCGTGACTGCCGACTTTCAACGGGGGCTTGGATTGTGCCAACTCTCTAGTCCAACACTCGCCGGATAGAGTACTCCTGCTCGGGTTCGTAGGCGAAGTTCCTCATCATCTCACCCAGGAGGCCGATGGAAGCCATCTGCACACCCACGATCATAAACAGGATCCCTACGAAGAGCAGGGGTCGCCAGCCGATACCCCCTGCAAACAGCCACAGCCAGGTCAAGTATAGACCTATGACGAAGCCACAGAGGAACAAGAGCACACCGATGGTGCCGAAGAAGTGTATCGGCCTTTTCAGATAGTAGGTGAGGAAAAGCACCATCAGAAAGTCAAGAAAGCCTCGTCCCAAGCGTCTAGATCCGTACTTCGACTTGCCATACTCTCTGGCGTGATGAACCACCTGTACCTCGCCCACGCGGTACCCCTGCCAATGAGCCAGCACAGGTATGAAGCGATGCAGCTCCCCGTACAACTTCAGATCCCGGGTGACTTCCCTTCGGTAGGCCTTGAAACCACAATTGAGATCGTGCATTCTCACGCCCGTCAGGGCAGAAACCACCCTGTTGAAGATGCGGGACGGCAAGGTCTTGGATAAGGGATCCTGGCGATTTCGCCGCCAGGCACCCACAAGGTCATAGCCCTTATCTAGCTCATCCAACAGCACCCGAATCTCTGTCGGATCGTCCTGGAGATCAGCGTCCATGGTGACAACCACGTCGCCGTGGGCCTGTTTGAAACCCGCAGCGAGAGCCGCAGTTTTCCCGAAATTCCGACGAAACTGAATCACGCGCACATGCTCGCCGTCTTTATGATGCAACCGATTCATCACGTTGAACGAGTCGTCACTGCTGCCGTCGTCCACCATGATGATCTCATAGGGGTCGCCAATGTCGCTCAAGACCTCAGTGAGTTTGTCATAGAGAGGCTCGATGCTAGCCTCCTCATCGAGCACGGGGATCACAACCGAGACTTGCAGACCTTGCTCCTGGCCCATCCCTTCATGTTCTGAACCCCTCATTTCAACAAGACCCTCCCCCGCCACGACCTGATACCCTCACTCTCTGGACACTATCGTACACCTTGGCGGAGAGACGCAGTGTCTCACCAATACGCGAAGCCCGTGTTCCGGAGATGCCCGCAGCAACGCCCCTTGGATTACTCATCGGCTCGCAAAGCGCGCCACCAGGCACCAACAAGCCCCGGCGAACGATGGTTGTGAGACCATTAAACAATTCTATGTCGCTTGCTGAGCCGCCGCAACTCTCGGCCGGCTCGGCAGGTCGCGCTTCACCGGACGCGGCACACGGCGAAGTGGCAAGCAGATCGAGGACCATCACGATGACGCTTCCCAGCGCCCACACCTCGCGAATTTCCAGCCAAACAGGGACCCACGGTCGAGGCTGATCGTGGCCTTCAAGCGATGGGTGGCGTATGCTTACTCACCCGTCAGCCCCTTCGTTAGCCACGCTTCTCCTTTACCGACACTCTCCAGCCGATGGCCCCTCCTCTGCGCTCGACAGCGCAGAAGGTGCCGCCACCACGGTCGTCGCCTGGCAAGATCCCCCCGCGCGCCGCATGACGTCACCGATCAGCCGTGGTGGTATGCCAAGGACGCAGCTCTCCCATCTAGCGGGGCGTTTCTAGGGCTGGCCGCTTCTTGCGGCGCACGATGCAGACGACCCTTCGACGGCAAGTGGCTCTAAGGGGTGGTCCTGGGCAGCCACGACACCTCGTGGCCGGGGAAGCCCTCATTCGATGTCCAGAGGGCAAACCCTCACCGACATGCAGAGGGACCACGCCGCACTGGTTCATCCCCCGGCAGCCGAGCTCCCCATCTGAACCCTGTAGGACGTGTCACTAGAGGGTATGAAGTGGGCGATGCCGGCCACGGAAGTAGCACACCTGACGAGAAAGGACTGCAGACTCGAATTGGCCTCTCACGCCGCTCCCGCTCCCTGCAGCAAGGTGGCGGGCCTACAGTGCTGAGAGAACCGAGGCCTGTTCCCTGATGAGATGGTCCGGGTCGTGGAGCATTGACGACACCGCATCGCTGACGCCCACGCCTATGGTCGGTGGATGGGAGAACCTGACCAGGCCAGCGGCCCACTCAGAGCCCTGTTGGCCGACGTCCTTCGGCGCACTGTGCTACGCGGCCCTAGTCACGAAGCTCGACGACAGCCAAAATCAGAGCATCTCCCGTCGCCCGACCTTGTTGGTCAATATGTGGAAGGCGCTCACCAGTACCCAGCAGGTACATGCCTACCTCAACGGAGTACATGCCTGGTGGCGTCCCACTGTCAACGATAACCTCGTGCTCGTCCCTGATCACGCCGCCTACGTCCCAGTAGGATGTGGGGTAGAAGCCCTTCTCCGGCTGGCTGTCGCTTTGCCCCCAAATGGCGCCAGTATCGTCTGTCAAATGGACGAACACGGTATAGTCCTGCTCGACCTCGGTATCCGCTCTCCAATAGAGGACGACGCCCAGGGGCTCTGAGGGCCCAACGACCGCTGCAGACAAGTCATATCCCAGCAACGTCACGAGATCTCCCAGATTGGCGCCGATCTGATGGTGCGGCGCAGGGGCTGCAGACGGTTCCCGCTCTACCTGCACATAGTCGAGCACGATCCTGTCTCCCAGAATGGTGCCTGACTGATCGGTGACGTCAAGACGCTCCAAGCTCTCAGGATCGTACATACCCACTTCCAGACGATATCGGCCTGTCGGTGCATCTGAGGGGAGCGTTATCTCTCGGACATCTGTTATCCTCTCGCCAGCTACCCAGTGAG
>CAZBJW010000272.1:0-5597 GCA_964492135.1 uncultured Anaerolineales bacterium | reverse complement strand
TATCATTTGAAAGAATCACTAGCCTTCGGTAACAGTATCATTTGACTGGACAGGCTACCCGGGAACTTGGTTGTTTGGATCCTTGGCCCCCGGCATCGGTGCAGGTCGCGGAAGGCCGCGGCGCTTGCCATGAGGTGCATCATCCTCGAAGAGTGCCAGGCTGCCTCTCTCCGATGCTATACCACATCGCTGTCCTGGGGCAGGGTGATGGTAAACTTCGTGCCCAGCCCCATCACACTCTCGGCTTTGATGTGACCTCCGTGGGCCTGGATGATCTCCTTCGCGATGGCCAAGCCCAGCCCTGCTCCCTTGCCGTCTTTGGCGCGGGACTTGTCGCCACGGTAGAAGCGGTCGAAGATGCGGGTTAAGTCCTCCAGCGGGATGCCAGCGCCAGTGTCGGAGACGGTGATCTGGGCATAAGATCTGGGCCACTGCCCTCGCTTCGTACCCTCTTCGACCACAGACCCAGCGGCGAGCGAGATGCGGCCGCCTGGAGGAGTGTGCTTCAGAGCGTTGTCCAATAGATTGTTGATGACCTGAGCCAACCGGTCTCGGTCACCCTTCACCACGAGATTGCTATCCGGCCCCAGTTCCAGGGTCACTTCGCCGTGCTCAGCCCTCAGAGCCATCTTCTCCGCGCACTTCTGCAGAAGTCCTGACAGGACTACCGGTTGTTCAGCCATTACGATGTGCCCGGCCTCGATGCGTGCCAGGTCAAGCAGGTCGTCAACCAAGCGTCCCATGCGGCTGGCCTCCTCATGGATAACCTGCGCAGCGCGACGGCTTGACTCTTTGTCCGTGGCCGCGCCGTCCAGCAGGGCTTGTGAGAACCCGCGAATGGACGTCAGAGGTGTCTTGAGGTCATGGGAGACGTTGGCCACGAAATCCTGTTGAGCCTGCCGGGAGGCCTTCACCTCGCGAACCATGGCGTTGAAGCTGTCAGCCAGGCGCCGTACCTCTTCAGGTGAAGTGATATTCAACTGCTGGTCGTAGTTGCCACGCGCTATCTCCTCGGTGGCAGCGGCGACGCGCTGCAGGGGTTTGGCGACGGAGCGTGCGATGAGGAAGGCAGCGCCTATGGAGACCAGGAGGGCCACGAAGCCCGTGAGGACGAAACCGGCCGATATCTCACCGGCAAAGGTGGCGATCACCTGGCGAGGGGGAGATAGTAGTACCACGTACCATACTTCAGGCCCAGATTCGCCCTCTAGGCGCGGCAGGACTTGGGTGGGCACGGCCACGTAGAAGAACAGACCTTCGCCTGTGGCCAGCCGCCCTTGCACATAGAGGCGGCGTCCCACTCTTTCGCTGGCCTGGCCCGAAAGATCGATTTCTCGCCCCTCCCAGCCGTCCGCCGTGTCTGCCAAGACCCTCCCTTCAGGGTTTACGATCAGGATCCTCGTGCTCTGATTGGCGGCTTGCTCCGCGAGGGTCTCGATGATCTGGTCTGGTGAAAGGCCGCGGGTTCGGAGGCTGCGGACGTGGAGAGCAGTGGGCAAGCTCCTGTCGAGGAGCCTGAGGTAGGTGAGCCGGGTTACCTGCGGTATGAGGAGGATGGTCAGGGCAGTACCGGTGATTGCAAGGCAGATGACTATGATCAACACATACGATCCTAGCAACCGTGAGCGCAAACTAGTGGGCATCGCCTGCTAAACCACCAACTTGTAACCTACCCCACGAACCGTCTCGATCTCCACATCGCTTTCGCCAAGTCTCTTTCGCAGGTGGGCCACATGAACGTCCACGGTGCGAGTCTCGCCGTAGAAATCATAGCCCCACACCAGATCTAGTAGCTGCTGCCGGCTCAGGACCTGGCCGCGATGTTGAGCCAGCGTGTGTAGAAGATCGAACTCTTTGGTGCGCAGTTTCACGGCCCGGCCGGCCAGCGTAACCTCGCGACTGGCTGCGTCGATGGTCAACTCGCCAAGATGAACGGTTCTACTTGGCTGGATGCTCCTTTCGTAGCGGCGAAGGATGGCCTTAACCCGCGCCACCAACTCCCGAGGATTGAAAGGCTTGGTCAGGTAGTCATCTGCGCCCAGTTCCAGTCCCACGATCTTGTCCACATCCTCGCTGCGGGCAGTGAGCATGATAATGGGCACTTCCGACTGGGCTCTCGTACGGCGACACACTTCCCAGCCATCGATCTCCGGCAGCATCAGATCCAGGATCACGACCGCAGGTTTCAGAGTGCGGATCTTCTCCAAAGCCTCAGCTCCATCGCGGGCTTCCTCGACGCTGAACCCCTCCTGCTCCAGATACAACCTGGAGAGCTCAACTATGTTCTGCTCGTCATCTACCACCAACACCGTTTGCCTGGCCATCTAAGGCGCCGCTCCTCAAGTGACCTGCTATCAACAAGCCGCACTCAACTCAAGGCCTGTTGCACCACCCTCCTTAGTTCCTCGGCATCGAACGGTTTCTCCAAGCATTTTCTGCCCTCTGCTTCGAGGAAGGCCTGCGTCGTGGAGCTCAAGAGGTCACCCGTGATGAAGATGATCCGTTCGGCCAGCGCAGGGTCTATGGCTCTGACTTCCTTCTCACACGCAGCGCCGTCCATGCCCGGCATGTTGACGTCGGAGACGATCAGGTCATACTCTCTCTCCCTCAGCAGCCTCAGAGCTAACTCAGCACTGGTGACACCGTCTGACTCATGTCCGCTGTCCCTCAGCAGTTGCACTATCAGGTCCACGATGTTCTGCTCATCATCTATCACCAGTATCCGGTGCTGGCCCGAGGGTATGGCCACGGTATCCTCTCCACGGTCGTACACGCCAGCATCCTCTACCCAACTGTTGACCGGCAACTCAATGATGAAAGTCGCCCCCTGGCCCTCCTCGCTCTCCGCCCAGATGCGCCCACCATGCTCTTGGATGATGCCGTGGGAAACGGACAATCCCAACCCTGTCCCCGCACCTACCTCCTTGGTGGTGAAGAAAGGGTCGAAGACTCTTTCCAGCACGTCCGGTGCCATCCCCGGTCCGGTGTCGGCACAGGTGACGCGAATGGTGTCACTGTTGATAAGTTCACTCTTGATCGTCAACGTACCTCCACCCCTCTGCTGAGACATGGCCTGGTGGGCATTGTTGATGATGTTGAGAAAGACCTGCTGCAATTGATAGCTGTCGGCCATGGTCCAAGGCAGTTTCTGGCCCAACTCTGCCACCACCTCCACGTTATCGACCCTCAGTTCGTATCTCCTCAGACTCAGAGTCTGCTCAATGACTTCGTTGATGTCGACAGGCCCACGCTGCGGCTTCTTCTGACGAGCGAAGGTGAGAAGGTTCTGCACGATGCGCTGCGCTCGCAGGGCATCGTCGTAGATCCTTCGTAGATCCTCCTTGACGGCCTCGTCTACATCGGCGGCCTGCAAGAGTTGCGAGTATCCCATCACGGTGGTCAAAGGGTTGTTAAGTTCATGCGCCACTCCAGAGATCATCTGGCCGATGCCTGACAGCTTCGCAGATTGGATGAGTTGTGCCTGGAGTTGAACCCGCTCCGTCACATCCCGGGCCACCCCCCGATATTTGACCACCTTTCCAGCCTCATCCCGCACCGCCTTGATGCTGAGCTCGAGGTGCAGGGTGGAACCATCTGGATGCAAAGCCCTGTGGTGCAAGGCGTATTCTTCTCTGCCCTCCCTCACCATACGGCGAGTTGTGTTCCTAAACTGCTTCACATCATCGGGGTGTATGAGGAACTCGTACGCAGTGCGCCCCAGCAACTCCTCCGCCGCATAGCCAGACAAGTTCTCAATCTGAGGGCTCCAATATGTGAAGCGAGCATCGGCGCCCGCCTCCCATATGGCGTCCGGTACGTTCTCCACATAGGTGCGGTATCTCGTCTCAGACTCCCTCATGCGTTCATACAGCTGCGCGTTACTCATGGCCACCGCCGCATGCTCGGCCAGTTGCTGAACGAAGCTTGCCTGCTCCTCGGTGAAACCTGCCAATCGTGGGCTCTCTAGAACTATGGCCCCGGCCACCTCGTTCTCGCGCACGATAGGCACAGTGAGTTGGGACTTCGTCTCTGGGATGACATCTGCATAGTGGGGATCCTGACTAACGTCATCCACTAGGGATAGTTCGCCTGTCCTGATCACCCTCCCTGCTATTCCCCGGTCAATGCTCCACGGCCGTTCCCGGTACTCGTTTGTCGCTGCAGGGTACCCCCGCTGAGCCAGCAAGAGGATCCCGGTCCTGTCTGCGTTAAGCACTGCGATGAGGCCCGCTGGGGCGACGGTGGCTTCGATCGCCTTGTCGAGGACCAATTCGATGACTCTCTGGAAATCCAAGGTGGAGGAAAGCTTGTCCACGATCTCGCCCAGGGCGGAGAGTTCTTCCAGACGCCTCGCTGTCTCATCATGTAGTCGCGCGTTCTCGATGGCGATGGCCGCTTGGCTCGCGAAAAGTTCAAGTAATCGCAGATCGCTCTCGGTGAAGGACCTCGGCCGTTCCATGTCGGTGACGTCAACCACACCAATGATCTTGTCACCCCATTTCAGTGGCACGGCCATCACCGCTCGAAACGGGGCGCCGTCATACTTCCTAGCACGCCCTTCCCAGGTTGCATAATCCTCAACTATCAGCGGCTGGCCAGTCAAAGCGACTTGTCCCGATAGACCCTCCCCGACCCGTAGGCGGGTTCCAGTGCGGTCCTTGTCCAGGTAATGGCTTACTACCAGCTCCAATTCTTCCTCTTCTGCGTGGTATAGGTAGAGGCCACCCCCCTTGGTTCCGACCAAAGCAGCGGCGCGTTCCACTATAGAGTCGAGCAGGTGTGGAACGTCCAACTGTCCGGTGATATCGAGCGTTGTCTGGCGCAGCGCTTCCATCTCGAATACCCTCTTCATCTCCTCGCGATAGAGATTGGCGTTCTCGATGGCCACGCCAATCTGGTTGCCGATGGAGTTGAGGAGTTCCACATCCTGAGGGGTGAAATCGCGAGATTCACGGCCCATCACAATCAGCATTCCGATGAATTCCTGCTTCGACTTCAGGGGCACCGCGGCCAGTGAGTGAAGCCCTTCGATCTGAAAAAGCTGTCTCACATGCTGAGTATGAGGATCTTGCGCCGAGTCATCCGTCAGGACAAATTTGCCGCTCGTGACTAGGGTCTCAATTGATGCTCTGCCGGGCTTCAGTGTCTCCAGGGCCTCTACGTATTCATGGCTTAGACCGCGGTGAACCGCCAGTTCCATTTTCCCTGTCTCCACGTCAAGCACCCTGATTGTCCCCGCCTCGAGCCCCATGAGCTCAAGTACCTTGTCCAGAGCCCGCTCCATGATGGCTTCCACGTCCAGTGAGCCAGCCACGGCGGTGGCGATGGCGTTGAGGGCAGCCAGTTCCTCACTGCGCCGCTTGATTTCCTTCTCCACCCGTTTCCGCCGGGCGTTCTCATCGGCCAGTTCAAGGGCGCTTGAGATGTGCTGCGCGAGACTCCTTACTGATGGAATGAAGTGTTCGGCGAGCTGGGTCGAGCTCAGGGCGAGGACGCCGATGACCTTTCCGTGTCGTTTCAACGGCGTCAGAATGGCAGGCCTATGCTCACCGTAGCCCACCAGTTTTGATATCAAGCGGGCTAGGGCCCTTGGAAAC
>CAZBJW010000271.1:0-5650 GCA_964492135.1 uncultured Anaerolineales bacterium | reverse complement strand
ACTCAAGAATCGACCATAGCGCTTGCGTCTCTTGCTGTCCGACGAAAGCCCTTGCATCTTGGCCCTGGATCACGAGGCAGAAACATGAATAGCAGAGACAGAATCCTGTGCAGTCTATCCCACAGTGAACCAGATCGAGTTCCATTGGACATAGGCGGGTCGGACGTCACGGGGATCCACCGAGGCGCCTATCGGAATCTGGCACGGTTCTTGGGCATGGAGGAACACGTGCCGCTTTGCCACCGCGTCCAGCAACTGGCTCTACCGGGCGAGGACATGCTTCAACAACTTGAGGTCGATGTCCGTCCGCTATTCCCCAATCCGCCCGACGACTGGGAACCGGAAGTGAAGGATAAGGGGACACGTTTAGCCTTCACAGACGAGTGGGGTGTAGAATGGGCGATGCCCAAGAAGCGAGGGCTCTACTACGACATGGTGGGCCATCCTCTTTCCCACCTGTCGGGAGCACAGGACCTGTTCGACTGGGCGTGGCCTGATGGGGCCAATCCAGGACGCTTTCGCGGCCTGCGGGACCAAGCGCAAGACCTAGCTGCCAACGGAGTGGTAATGACCATGGCCCCAGCGTACGGAGGCATCTTCGAATCAGCTTTCTGGTTGCGCGGATACGAGAAGCTGTATGGAGATTTGGTGCGAGATCCTACGCTTGTGGACGCGATCCTGGATGTGACGCTTCAGTTTCATCTCGACTTCTGGGGCAAAGCCTTGGAAGAAGTCGGCGATCTCGTAGATGTAGCAGTGGAGTATGACGATCTTGGAGGGCAGTCAGGGCTGTTGGTATCACCGGAGATGTATCGACGCTATGTGAAACCACGGCACAAAGAGCTCTTCGACTTCATCAAGAGCCGCTCGCAAGCTGCCGTCTTCTTGCATTCCTGTGGCGCAGTGCACGAACTGATTGCTGATTTCATCGAGATAGGAGTGGATATTCTTAATCCCGTGCAGGTGAGTGCCACGGGAATGGGTGATACTCGAAAGCTGAAACAGGAGTTCGGAAACGAACTGACCTTCTGGGGCGGTGGGGTGGACACTCAGCGTGTTCTTCCGAGAGGGACGCCGGACGAGGTGCGCGAAGAGGTCAAACGAAGAATTGATGATCTGGCCCCTGGAGGCGGCTTGGTTTTCGCTGCGGTCCACAACATCCAGCCTGACGTCCCGCCCGAGAACATCATGGCCATGTGGGAGGCCTGGATGGAGTACGGGGTATATGCATAGTCCACTTGGAGTCCTTTCAGCCATCGAAACCGGGCATAGAGTCCGAAGCGCCCCAGGGTGGCAAGGCGACGGCGAGCAGTTGCAGCCACTCTCTGAAGTGGAAGGGAGAATGTAGTCGGTGAGGATCCGAGTAGTGGCACCAGTCATTCCCACTCCCTTGGTGGCCATAGTCTTCGCACAGTATCGGGCCGCTGCCCGAGCGGACACAGAAATGAGCCTCGCCACACTTGACAGGGGACCTGTGTCCATAGAATGTAGATACGACGAGGCACTGGCGGTGCCTGACGTGGTGGCGAAGATTGTACAGGCTGAGCAGGATGGCGTGGACGCAGTGATTGTTGATTGTATGGGGGATCCTGGGGTGGAGGCGGCTCGTGAGAAGGTGTGCGTTCCCGTCATTGGGCCAGCTGAGACTTCCATGCATGTCGCGTCCATGCTCGGGCACAGGTTCTCCGTGGTTACGGTTGTGGACACTCTGATCATTGCTTTCCACGACCATGCCGTTAGGGCGGGCCTGACGCGGCAATTGGCATCTGTGAGAACGGTCGGTATCCCGGTGCTGGAACTGGATGACCATGAGAGGCTGCTGGGCGCTCTTGTCGCTCAGTCGATCCAGGCAGTCAGAGAGGACGAGGCTCACGTCATCATTCTCGGGTGTACAGGGATGGCTGGGACCGCCATTGCCTTGGCGGAGGGTCTGGAGAAAGAGGGAATCAACAATGTGCCCGTGATTGATCCAACCACACTGGCTGTGAAGATGGCAGAGGCCATGGTCGAGGCGGGCCTCTCCCACAGCAAGCGGACCTATCCGCCGCCGCCTGAGAAGGAGATCCGAGGCTATTGACCTCGGGACACGCGTCACTAGTTCGCTCCCCATGATCAACCCTGGTTGGGACTTGATCACGCCTTCGTGAGCTCTAAGCGTCTGGCTTGACAATTGCAGGTTATCTGTGCTAGTATCTTGCGTGCTGAAAACCATTTTCATACAGTGATAACTCGCCACGACAGATGCAGTGCGTAGCCACAAGGAAAGGATAACCATGAGCCTTTATTCCTTCTCTCCCGAGGACGTCGCTCCTCTCCTGGAAGGCTTGGCCATAGTTGGCACAGGCGGCGGTGGGTCACCCTCTTGGGGCCACGCGATCCTGGAACACGATTTCGCCGTCGGTCGGACGCCGAGCATCATTCCCCTCGAAGAGATAGACGATAATGCCACTGTCGTGAGCGGCGGTGTCATGGGATCAGTCAAGGTCCTGGAGACCATGGGGATCGAAGGAGTGATGGAGCATTGGGAACAACGTTTCGAGTTGCTGGAAGTTACGCGTGTCATGGAGGGCATCCTGGGTAGGACGATTGACTACGTGGTGCCCTTCGAGGTTGGAGCGCTCAACACCCCAGTCATCCTTACCCTCGGAGCCCGCTTGGGCTTTCCAATTGTCGATGGGGACGCACTGGGGCGCTCGGCGCCCGAGACCCAGATGACCAGCTTCATTGGCCACGGCGTGTCCCTGACGCCCATGCCCCTGATCGACTATCAAGGCAACGTAGTGGTGGTCCAGGAGGCTGTGGAGCCCACATACCCTGATGAACTTGGCCGCTGGGTGGTGACGAAAGGTGGTGGGATGGGGGCCAACAACCACTACCCGATGACGGGGCGTCAGGCCAAGAGAGCGGTCGTTCCAGATACCATCTCCGCGGCGCTTGAGCTCGGTCGTGCGGTTCTACGAGCGCGGGAACAGGGCCGTGATCCAGTCGCTGCAGCTACTAAGGTTCTCCAAGGCGTCCTTCTTTTCATGGGTTGTGTCGAGCTCCTCGAAGAAGGCGAGAAGATGGGTTTCTACTACACTGTGGCCCACCTGAAGGGAACAGGCCCAGAGGCGGGGCGCGTGGCTCGACTGGTGATCAAGAACGAGACGATGTTGCTCTCGGTAGATGACGAGATCAAGGCTATTTTCCCCGATCTGGTCTGCATGCTGGAGCCAAGCACAGGTCGCGGTATCATGAGCGTCGAGTTGGCGGAGGGCATACCGCTCGCTTTGGTGGGAGTGCGATGTCATCAGCGTCTCCGTGAGGCGGTCGAGTCTCAGACCGGAGCTCTCGCCTTTAGCCCTGCCCGGTATGGCTATCCGGAGTTGAAGTACCAGTCTATCGAAACCTTAGTTGAGGGATTGAAGTAGGGGGCTGTCGGTTGTCCAGCAATATCGAGCGATATCAGATTCGGGCGGTGACGCGGGCACTAGAGGTGCTCTCTGCCTTCTCCGCGTCCGATCCGGAGCTCACACTCTCCCAGCTGAGTTCTCGGCTTAACTTGAGCACCAGCACCACTTATCGCCTCTTGGCGACTCTTCAAAGTCGGGGGTACGTCGAGCACAACTCTCAGACAGGCGGCTATCGTCTCGGGGTTGCCTGTCTTGACTTGGGTGCTGTCTTTCTATCTCGACTTGACCTGAGAGAGCGAGTTCTGCCTCTCCTTGAGGTCCTTCGAGGGGCATGCAAGGAAACAGTGCACCTGGCGATCCTGGATCGAAACGGGATGGAAGTGATCTATCTGGAGAAGCTGGAAGGGTTGTTGCCGATAGGCATGATGGGGTCGCGCGTGGGGGGGCGGTCACCTGGTTACTGCACGGGATTGGGCAAGTGCATGTTGGCCTTCGTGCCAGCGGGTGAGGTGCGCGACTACTATGCCTCCAATGGCCTTCGAGCACACACCCCCAACACGATCACTGATTTGGACGCGCTACTGCGCGAACTGAGAAGGATAGAGCAGCGGGGCTATGCCGTGGATGACGTGGAGCATGAGTCTGACGTGAAATGCGTGGCTGCGCCGGTGTGGAACCATCGAGGAGCTGTTGTGGGAGCGATCAGTGTGAGTGGGCCGGAGCACCGGATGAACCGGCTGATTGCTGAGGAGGGCTTAGTTGACAGAGTCCTGGTCACGGCCCGTGAGGCCTCGATCCGCATGGGGTGTTCTCGAGGAGCTCTTGGGGAGACGACGGCGGAGAAGCCTCCAGCATGACCTCCAAGGAAAAGAACCTCGAGCGGATACTGGACCACAAAGTCATCGGCATCATAAGGCTCGACAGCTCTGCTCACTCGCTGCGTGCCGCTGAGGCTATCAGCGCGGGTGGAGTGGACGCCATTGAATTCACCATGACCACTCCCAACGCACTGAGGATCATCGAGCGATCAGCCGAGGCCTTCGGGAACGAAGTACTGGTCGGAGCGGGTACAGTGCTTGATCCAGAGACAGCGAGGTCGGCGATTCTGCGTGGGGCTAGGTTCATCGTCTCGCCGACTCTCAGCAGGGGCACCATCGAGATGTGCCAGCGCCATGGCGTGCTAGCCATACCAGGAACTCTCACTCCCACTGAGATCCTCACGGCCTGGGAGTGGGGCGCTGACCTGATCAAGGTCTTCCCTGCAAGATTGGGTGGTCCAAGCTATCTAAGCGATGTACTGGCGCCTCTACCCCAGGTTCGGCTGGTACCCACGGGAGGAATAGGGCCTTCCAACGCGGCCGATTTCATCCGTGCAGGGGCCGCAGCGGTGGGCGTAGGCAGCGCCCTGGTCAGTAGAGAAGCGGTAACAGAGGCCACTTTCGATGTGTTGACTCAGCGGGCACGGGAGCTAGTGAGCGCTGTGAACGGCGCGTAGGACCCATGGAGTGTGAAGGTGTTCACGCGGGTTCGCCCGGCGGGAAGTGAGGAGGCAGAAGGCGGATTGATGGAGGAGATCAAATTGCTCGGCATAAGCGCCAGTCCCCGCAGGAGGGGAAACAGCTGGTATCTCCTGGAGTGCGCTGTACAGGGAGCGAAGCGGGCCAATGCTGGAGCGGTGGAGAGCGAACTCTACTCCATTGCCGGGAAGGAGATGGGGCCCTGTGTGTCTTGTTTCAGGTGTGCGGAGTTGGGCGACTGCGCGATCGAAGACGATTTCCAGGAATTGCGCGACAAGTGGGTAGCGGCCGATGCGATAATCTACTCCGTTCCAGTCTATCATATGGGGATTCCCGGCCAGTTGAAGTGTTTCATCGACAGATTGGGCAACACCCTGTACCACTACTATGGCGAGGTTGCGATCAGGAATCTGAAGACGGTGGGCGTGGCAGTGCAGGGCAGCCACATCTTCGCTGGTCAGGAACAGGCTGCAATGACTCTGATCAATCATGCGGTGCTGCTGAGTTGCATACCTGTCGCAGGAGACCCGTGGCAGTCCTACCTGGGGGCGGCGGGCTGGACCCGCGATCGGGCGGGGAAGGATAGTCTGCGTCGTCTCTACCAGGAAGAAGAGCCGGACGCACGCGTCGCCGTGGCGGCGGCGCAAAGCCTCGGCAAACGTGTGGTGCAAATGGCTCTCGTGCTCAAAGCTGGTGGCGTGGCATGTCTCGATATGCTGCTTGAGGATGGCAGCTATGGTG
>CAZBJW010000270.1:2553-5671 GCA_964492135.1 uncultured Anaerolineales bacterium | reverse complement strand
GTTTTAAACTCAGCGGGAGATCTATATGGGGTGGATGGCGTGCCCATCAACCGGGGGGTATGGGAGGAGGACGCAGGCCAATATGATGAGGAGGAGAAGGTCTTCAGCCCCTGTGGAGGGGCGTGCGGCCTTCGGCGCTCCATGCTTGAGGATTTGGCATCCAAGGGGCAGGACCAAGCCTTCGACGAGGATTTCTTCGCCTACTGCGAGGACGTGGACCTGGGGTGGAGGGCGCAGCTAGCAGGATACGAGTGCCTGTACGTCCCCAGGGCCATCATCTATCACCGCCTGAGCGCTACAGGAGGGGGCAAAATCGCCAGCTACTATACCGGTCGGAACTTCATCTATGTCCTGCTGAAGAACTTTCCCACGTCCTTGGTCAAAAGGCACTGGCGCAAGATCGTCGCGGCCCAGCTGCGGATCAGCTGGGAGGCCCTCAGGGCCTGGCAGGGGGAGGCGGCCCGGGCGCGCTTGCGGGGTCAATTGGCAGGGCTCTGGAACCTGCCTGGCATGCTGCGCAAGAGGTGGGTCATACAGGAGAGCCGCACTGCGTCCGATGACTACCTGGAGTCGATACTGGTAGACTAGGAGCGATGTCGGATATGGAGCGTCCTTTGCTGTCCCTTGTCGTGCCGGCCTACAACGAGGAGCGGCGGCTGCCGCAGACCCTGCCCCGCATCGTCAATTTCGTCCAGGCCCAGGAGTATGAGGGCGAAGTGATCGTGGTGGACGACGGCAGCACTGACGCCACCGTGAAGGTGGTGGAGGAAATCGCCTTGGAGGCGCCCTTCGTCACCTTGATCAGGAACGAGCACCACGGCAAGGGGTACTCGGTGAAGACGGGGGCGCTGGCGGCCAAGGGTGACTACATCTTCCTCTGCGATGCCGATCTGTCCATGCCCATCGACGAGGTGAGCAAGTTCGTACCCCCGGCTTTGGAGGACTACGACGTAGCCATCGGCTCGCGGGAGATCGCGGGGGCCAGGAGATACGACGAGCCATACTACCGGCACTTGATGGGTCGCGTCTACAACGCCCTGGTGCGCTTGGTGGCGGTGAGGGGTTTCCAGGACACCCAGGCTGGTTTCAAGTGCTTCGCCCGCGACACTGTCCACGACGTCTTTCCCTACCAGACGATGGAGGGCTTTGGCTTCGACGTGGAAGTCCTGTTCATCGCTCAAAAGCGGGGCTTTCGCATCGTGGAAGTGCCCATCAACTGGTACTACATGAGCCACAGCCGGGTCAACCCCATCGGAGACTCGGTGCGCATGTTTCGGGAGATCGTTCAGGTGCGCCTCAACAACTGGCAGGGGCTCTACGACAAGAGGTGAATGCGCCCTCGATGATTGTTGCGGTCGGCTCGATGTGTCCGGCGAGTTATGTCGGTCGTGCTCCTTGTGCAAGCCAGCAATGTAAGCCATCTATGGGAGGATCGATTGGCTGAAGGACTGAGGCTCAAGGACAGAGTGATCGTTATTACCGGCTCAACGCGTGGGATAGGCCGGGCCATTGCTGAGGCGTGTGCCCAAGAGGGTGCCCGGGTCGTCATATGTTCGCGCGACGAAGGTGCGGTGAAGCGGGCAACCGAAGAACTCGCGCAACAAGGCTTCCAGGTGTCTGGCAGGACTGTCAATGTGTCTCTTCTAAGCGACCTGGAGAGCCTGCTCCAGCATGCCATCGAGACCTGGGGGCGGGTGGACGTGTGGATCAACAATGCTGGGCTGTCTGGGGGCTATCGACGTCTCGATGAGATGAGCCCCGAGGAGATCACACAGATCGTCGATGTGAACCTCACCGGCACTCTCATGGCCTCCCGGGTCGTCATCCCGCACTTCCTGGACCAGGGCGGCGGTATCCTGATCAACGTCAGCGGTAAGGGCGGGCGCGGCGATGCCTCCCCCTTCATGGCCACCTACGCGGCCACGAAAGCCGCAGTCACCAGTCTCACCAAGAGCCTGGCGCAGGAGTACAAGGACCACCCCATGTCCGTCCATTCAGTGGTGCCCGGCATGGTAGCAACCGATTTCTACGAAGAAGTGAAGACTGGTGAGGGGTTGTCAGCCACCGCTGAGAGCCTCCCGTACGTGTTGAAGGCCCTGGGCGTCCCGCTGGACGAGGTAGGGCGCTTCGTGGCTGACATCGCGGCCCAACACCCCGGCCGGGTGACGGGCAAGAACTACTCGGTGCTGGGAGGGTTCCGGCTGATGCGAGGCATTGCCCTGCTGATGTGGTACAGGGTGACCGGCAAGGTGAAGGGGACTGCCTGAGATAAGGTGTCCCGACAGCCCATGTCTGGGCAGGAGGCAGGACATGGAATACCAGGACATTCTCGACGATCTTGCCCCGTGTGGGCTGAGCTGCCGCAAGTGCTTCGCCCACTCCGAGGGTGACATAGCCACGCTGAGCACGCAACTGCAAGAGCGCCTGGGGTCTTTCGACATCTACGCTGAAAGGTTCTCGGCCTTCCTGCCGGCTTTCGAGGACTACCCTCCTTTCAAGGAGTTGCTGGCCTATCTTGCGCAGGGGCAGTGCGACGGGTGCCGGAAGGGGACCTGCTTGTGGCCAGACTGTGGAGTCGCTGATTGCTATCAAGAGAAGGGTGTGGACTTCTGCTTTCAGTGCGATGAGTTCCCCTGTGACAGGACTAACTTCGACCCCCACCTCGAAGGCAGATGGCTCCAGATGCAGAACCGCATGAAGGAGGTCGGGGTCGAGGCCTACTATCAAGAGACCAAGGACCAGCCTCGCTATCGGTGACTGCAAGCTATCAGTTGCTCTCCGACAGGGGATCGACACAGGGCGGCTCATGACGGATTCCAAGAAACGCCCTCCAACCGACTACCGTGGTTTGCGCAAGCGCAACGAAGTCTGGCTGCTGGTCGCCGCCGCCTTCGTCCTGGTGGTAGTCGGAGGTGGCCTGATTGGCTTGTTGTTCGGTTTTGGCGAGATGCTGGCCGCGCTGCCCTGCTTATTGGCCGGGGCTGGTGCAATCGCCGCGCTCTACCTGTTCTTCGCTGCCCTGGGACGATGGGCTGATAGGTAATTCAGACGGGACAGTTGAGGGCGTGGAGGAGGGGGGTCGGCAAGCAGTGGAGACGTGGTTGAACCAAGTGAGGGT
>CAZBJW010000270.1:0-2453 GCA_964492135.1 uncultured Anaerolineales bacterium | reverse complement strand
GACCTGGTGGAGAAGTACGGCTTGACCAAGGCTCATCCGGCCATCCAGGACGCGGCCAACTTCCTCTTCACCTTCCAGACGGAGGAAGGGGACTTCAGGGGGATCTACCGCAATCAGTATAGCCCCAACTACAGCGCAGCCATCATGGAATTGCTGATCAAGGCTGGCTACCACGACGAGCCGGGCATTCACAGGGGAATCGCCTGGCTGCTATCCATGCGGCAGGACGACGGCGGTTGGGCCGTTCCCATGAGAACCGGCGCTCGCCAGGGTTCTGAGCGCATCAAGGACGTGTTCTTCGCTGAGGAGACGATCCAACCTGACCGGTCCAAGCCTTCCTCACACTGGTGTACGGGGGTGGTGCTGCGTGCCTTCGCGGCCCATCTAGAGTTCAGGAGCGCACCAGAGGCCAGGCATGCAGGAGAGCTCCTCAAATCGCGGTTCTTCCAGCGTGACAAGTACACGGATCGCCAGGCGGCCCAGTTCTGGGAGAAGATCAGATATCCATTCTGGTGGACAGATATCCTGTCGGCCCTTGATTCCCTCTCTTGGTTGGGGTTCTCGAGGGAGGATGCGGACATCCGGAAAGGTCTCGGTTGGCTAACCGGCGCTCAGGAGGAGACCGGCCTGTGGAAAGCACGCTACCTCACAGGAGGGGACAAGGACATCCACCTGTGGACGACCCTGGGGGTGTGCCGCGTGCTGAAGAGGTTGTACGGGTGATGGACACGGTAGGCGTGAGGATCGGCGGGGTTCCCCCAGGATGAAGCAACGGGTGGCAAGAAGGGACCTGGCGTGGCTACTGGCCGCTCCCCTCTATATCCTTATAGGGACCCTCCGTCACGAGCTCAGCCACGCCATCGTCGCTCTCTTGCTCGGCGCAAAGATAGAGGAATTCGTCTTCTGGCCGACCTGGAGCGAGGGCGGTTTTCGCTGGGGCTACGTCGTTTGGTACGGCCCTCCGGCTTTGCGTGTCGCCGCTGCTCCCTACATCTGTGATCTAGCTACCTTCGCTGTCTTCTTAATCATTTGCACCCGGGTGCGCTTCCGGCGGCACTGGTTGTGGGTTAATCTGGCAATCATTGGGCTTATCTCTCCGCTCGTGAACTCGGCCTATAACTACGTGAGGGGCCTCATGGGTAGTGGCGATGTAGCGAGGCTGTTTGGTGAATTGCCAGATTCTGCGGTCCACGCCTATTTCGGTGTGACTTTGTGCCTGTATCTTGTCGGCCTCTTCCTCGTCCTGAGACCGAGGCCTACGCTAGCCACGCGCGAGGCCGATTGAGTGCCCGCGAATTCAGACCTCGCCAACAGCCAAGGTCTCCAGCTGGTGTAGAGGCTTCATCCCGACCTGGGCTTGTGCCTCGCTCGGCACCGAGGCCTCGTCGGGTTTGTCCGATACTCCGAAGAGCAAAGCACCCCGTTTTCGCAGTTCTGTGGCTAACTCCCTGACCTCCTCCGTTATCACGATGCGCTGGGCGAGCACCTCCTCAACCGAGGCCCCAGGAAGATCGCCAAAACGAGCGACGGTCGTCAGGTACTCGTTGTAACGGAAGGCCTTGAACGGCGTGGGATTTCCCTCTTGCACGCAGCGCCATACCTCGTCGTGAATAGAGGCCAACCCCGTTGAATCCAGTTCAATGCGCCGGCCATGGACATGGATGATGAAATCCTCAAATCGCTGCATCGTCCCCTTCCTGACCTGCTGAACAAACGCATCGAGATCCAATAGACCCGCGCCGAGCATCAGGCAGATGTAAGCTAGGTAGTCCTGATTGTCAGCGGTCAAGGCGTGGTACGCGGGCTGATTGAGCTTGTCGTAAGCCCTACGGAAGGCGAGTTCGTCGAAGCGCGGTCCCAGTAGATCGGCGACGGTGTGCCTGACGCCCTCCACGCGCGCCTCATCGATCACCCTATCGTTGCGTCCCCTCGCACCGATAGCGGTCTTGTCCACATCAATGACCACGGCGGTCCCTTCGTCCAGTGCGAACCCTTGGCTCTCGAGGAGACTAAGGAAGCGGCGGAGGACTGACCAGCGGTTGGCGATGTAGAGGGTCCCTTCTACATCTATGTGGGCGGCGTGGTCCATCTCATCTCGCCCGATGAAGGCCCACCCGGGCCAACCGCCTGCCGCGCAGAGGTAACGAAACGCTGTGCCGTCGTTAAGGCGAGTGTCACCGATGTACATCAATCGTCTTGTGGTGGCGCCAGGAAGGTCAAGCTCTCGGGCTCGTCGCAGCATCTCCGCGACCACCAGCGCATATTGGGGGTCGGCCTTGCGGGGAAGCACCCTCCTCCCCAGATTGAGTTGCCTGCGGAGATCATCGATCGAGGGGAGACGGACGTCCGCAGGCACGAGGTTGCGGTAGACCACGAACTCGCCAAGCATCTCTTCGAGGGAGGTCAGCCCCGCTACTTCATATGCCATCTCGAACTCCAGTGGGGTGATTGAT
>CAZBJW010000269.1:0-5683 GCA_964492135.1 uncultured Anaerolineales bacterium | reverse complement strand
AGCCGGAGCAGTGCTTTACAAAACCAAGGAGGCTTCTACATTGGGCTCAGACCTTGTGCTGGTTACAGGCGAGGTGGAGCGAGTAACGGGTTTTGAGAGAGGGTTCCCTTGGGCCGAAGCCAAAATCGATGGGGAATGGGTTGTGGATCCTTTCCACGATGACCAAGGCGTCGCGGTGAAGGTCAGGGGCAAGGGGTTGGTGGTCATCGGCGGCTGTTCCCACGCTGGGATCATCAATACGGTGAAACATGTCCAGGATGTTGCACGAACGGACGTGGTTCATGCAGTTCTGGGCGGGTTCCATCTCAATGGTCCAGCATTCGAGCCTATCATTGGGCCAACCATTGGGAAGATGAAGAAGATACGCCCGGAGTATGTCGTGCCCATGCATTGCACGGGGTGGAAAGCGATCAATCAGTTTGCCAAGGAGATGCCAGGGCAGTTCCTACTCAACAGTGTCGGCACGACCTACGTCTTTCAATAGAGACTTATCATCAAACTTGGCGCTGGTGTGCTCCGAAGGCCCTCGTCTGCTTGCCGGTGAAATCTTGATCGCGGTGGCTCTCAGGAAGTGTGTGGCACGTGTCCGGTTCATGAGAGGGGCTCTGCTTATTGGGTGTCTTCGGCTAGAAATCAGTGCGCGGCCTAACTACGCTGACCGACCAGGCTGGAAGGATTGGGCATAATCGGTAGTTAGGTGGCCCAGCAGAAAGGCAGGCTCTGGAGCACACAAGGCCGAGGAAGAACCTTCCTCACCGCTGAAGATGAACCAACCATGAAGGAGATGGATGAAATGAATGGACGACATAAGATGGCGGTTGGTGTATCAGCGGGTGTTGGAGGCGCGGTTGGGTCAGGACTTGCAGTGGCAACAGACCTGTCTCCAGTGCTTACGGGGTTGCTTGCAGGGTTGGTTGCAGCGGTATTAGGAGCTATTGCCGTAACGGTCACGCTCAGGGTTGTAGGAGAATAGTTCAAGTGCTAGGTCACGCTGCCTCCTTGCGCTTTCTTCGCATCGCTCTGCAACGTTGTGCCCGTCCGCAGAGCATAACGCCGATAGCAGCACAGAAGAGGGCGTCTATCAGCGCACGGCGGGGTGATGTCCAACATGCTCTTCCCTGGCGCCCGTTGAGTGAAGGGCCGCCTGGGATCCGCTGCACCTGACCGGCGCCGAATTAGAGGCGGACGTAGGCGTTGCACTCTTCGCCCGGCAGGTGAGCTCTCCCGTTATGCGGCTGTCGAGTGTTGTGTTTCCATAGCTTATCTGTTTGAAGGAGATGGGCAATCACAATTCGTACGAGCAACTGCGTATGGTTTGGCCAGAGCATCTGCTCGATTCTCGACCAATTGTTCGGTTACCTCCTGGATATGTGTTGCGCACGTACCAAGAGGGAGATGCTCCCCGCTTCCTTCTATGAAGTAATGGGATTGGCCGGGTGGGCGGGCTGGAATGATGATGTCTTAGAACCCTCGTTAGCAAAGATCCTGCCAAATGGCTGGTTCATGGCCATCCACGAGAAGACCAAGGAAATTGTTGCCACAGCTATGGCACTGCACAACTACAAGGGCACCTATCCTTTTTGGGGCGAATTAGGCTGGCTTGCAGGCGATCCTGCCCATGCCGGCAAAGGATTGGGCATAGCTGTTTCAGCTGCTGCCACAGCGAGATTCATGGACGCGGGCTATAGGAAGATTCATCTCTTCACCGAGGATTTTCGCCTGGCGGCATTGAAAACGTATCTAACGCTGGGCTATGTACCGTTTCTGTATGCGCCTGATATGCAGGATCGATGGAGGGCTGTCTGCAGACGACTGGGATGGGCCTATACACCGGATGAATGGAGATCAAAGTGGCCGTCAGCCGCCTAACCACGGGCTGGAGTGGACATGGGAGGTGCGCGAGGTTTAATGCGAGTGGAGCGATCCCAGGCCGCTCAGATGGAGACGATTGGGCGCCACGATACCGACTTAATCAACTGTGGAGATCGATGTGATAACCTGTCCTTGGTGTGGCACAAACTACACGTCCTTCCAGTCAAACTGTGACAACTGCGGTGGCTCGCTGCCCCTTCCAGCCGAGATGGTGCCCACCCCGTCCACAGAAAGCCTAGCTGCTCCTCCACCACCACCTCGCAACGTGCCCCGCCGGGCCATGTGGCACATCCTATCCACCGATGGCTGGGCCATCGCCGCTCTGGTCTTCTCGCTGTTGGGCTTTGTGTTCGGGGTGGTGGGCACTGCTCTGACCATCTCTGTGGTCGCTGCGTTCGTTGGCCTACCCTTTGGTGGGCTGGGCGTGCTCTTCCTAGGGGCAGGGATTGCCATCCTGGTGTGGCGCTATCAGATGGCCCACAGAACGGTAGAGGTGCTGCAGCAGGGGGAGGCGACGCTGGGAGAGATCCTGAGCGTGCAACAGAACTACCAGGTACGGGTGAATGGCCGCTATCCGTGGACGGTTGAGTATCGATACGAGGTGTATGGCCGTGAGTATCGTGGGAAAGTCACCACCCTCAGCAGGCCGGATCTGAGCCAGCAGCCAGGGGCACCAGTGTACGTGCTGCATATGCGGGGCGATTCCGGTCAGAACACGATCTATCCCAGTCCGTATGGTTACTACGGGCTATGACCAGGGGATATCGTAGAAACCCGCGCGTTTAGCGCGTCGCTGCAGCGGACCACGGGGAGAGCAGCGTCATTTGGATAGGAAATCGAGAAGGGACGAGACGACGCAGAAGCCAAAACTGGGCATTCTTCATCCGGGCAACATGGGAATCTCCGTGGCGGCTTCGGCGGAGAACAGCGGTTGCCAGGTCTACTGGGCTTCGGAGGGGCGCAGTGCGCAAACCCGCCAGCGCGCCGAGGAATTCGCCCTCCACGATGCAGGCACCATGGCGAACCTGTGCCAAACCTGCTCGGTCCTGGTCTGTGTCTGCCCGCCCCACGCTGCTGAGGACGCGGCCGGGAAGGTCCTGAGCCACGGGTTCGCGGGCCTCTATCTGGACGCCAACGCTATCTCTCCCCAGCGAGCGGTGCGCATCGGCGAGCGCCTGGCGGCTGCTGGCGTAAGCTTCGTGGATGGCGGCATCGTCGGCGCACCCGCATGGGAGCCGAACTCCACTTGGCTCTACCTCTCCGGCAGGGACGCTGCCAGGGTAGCGGGCTGCTTCTCTGCCGGTCCTCTGGAAACCACCGTCGTTGGCGAGGCGATTGGCAAGGCGTCGGCGCTCAAGATGTGCTACTCTGCCTGGACCAAGGGAAGCACGGCACTGCTGTGCGCCATCCTGGCCACGGCGCAAGCGCTTGATGTTTGGGAGGAGCTGGAGCAGCGATGGGAGCGGAACTGGCCTGGCTTTGCCGGGGAAGCTGTCGACCGCACTCGACGGGTCACGGCCAAGGCGTGGCGCTTTGCTGGCGAGATGGAGGAGATCTCAACCACCTTTGCGGAAGCAGGCCTGCCTGGCGGGTTTCACGCTGCGGCAGCGGAAGTCTATCGCCGTATAGCACACCTGAAAGATGCACCCTCAACACCGCTTCTTGAAGAAGTGCTGACGGCCTTGGTGCGCACGACTGATCGCTGAAACAAAATATGTTCCACCCATAATAGAGGGAAGAGAAACACTTGTTGGGACAGCAAAGGTCTATGATGGTCTGATGTCTCAATAGCGAATATACTTGGGTCCCGAGTATGCTCAGAGATCACAGGAAAACAAGGACGCCGTTCCGGCCCGGGAAAGCCCGGGCCTTGTGAGAGACTTGTCAAGAGTCCATTGAAGAACCGATGAAGGAGGTATGCTGATGCCGGTACTGAAGGTGATCGAGTTGGTGGGAACCTCGCCCCATAGCTGGGAGGAGGCGACCGAGAACGCCGTCAACAAGGCGGCGGAGACGCTTCGCGGTATCGTGGGCGCCGATGTGGTGGGCCAGAATGTCGTGATCGAGGACGGCAAAATCACAGAGTACAGAGTGGACGTCAAGGTAGCCTTCCTCGTCGAAAAAGGAGGCGTCGGCTAGAGGCGCTGCTACTGTCCACTAGTCTTCGATGATCAGAATCCGCAAAGGGCTGGGCATCCTCGTCAGTCGCCTGCGGGAACAGGGTTTGAGGGTGACCGTCCTCTGGCTGATGGACCATGCCTTGCGGCTGCTGAACGGTATGTCCCCGCCCAGAACCAGCCGTATCGCGCCCAACCTGTACCTGGGCGGGCAGCACTACCGCCACGGGTTGGAGCGCATGGCCAATCTGGGTATCAGCGCCACAGTCAGCCTGCGGGAAAGCTCCGACGACAGGGACCGCCGCGTATCCCTGGGGAAGCATCTCTGGCTGCCGACCACGGACGACACGCCACCGACCTTGCAGCAGTTGGGGGAGGCAAGTGCCTTCATCAGTCAGGCGCTGGATGAAGGCCGGGGTGTGTATGTACACTGCCTCAGTGGCGTGGGCCGGGCCGCCACAACTGTGGCTGCCTACCTGGTGAGCAGCGGGCTGACACCTGATCAAGCCTGGGCCACCATTCGTCGTGTCCGGCCTTTCGTGCGGCCCAGCGCCGCGCAGAAGGCAGCCGTGCAGGACTTCCACAGACAACCCTCCGCTGGCCAGGTTTGACAGGCCAGCAGGGCTGTGATATACTGCTGCCATTCATGTGGACCCTGCAAAGTCACAGCAAGGAGGCTATGAGGGTGGTCTCGGCGGCCTGGCAGCCGTTTTTGTTGTATCGTCCCCCTGTGAATGATGGTGTTCGCGTTGGGCTCGGAGTGGATCAGGAGATCGCCTCGTTTCAAGAGAAATATCCCCCGAGAAGGCAGCAACGCGAAAAGCAGCCTTTTTACCAGTCACGCTTACTGATCACGTAGTCCCCTGTTGCGGGAAGTGAGTAGAAGGAGGAAAGACGTTATGACCAGGAACCAACGGGTCAAGGCCATTCTGGGGTCTCTATTCCTGATGTTCGCATTGGTGCTGGCTTCTTGCGCTCCCAGCATCATGGGAGTGGAGACCGGTCCCAGGGCGTGGGTTGGAGGACCGCCGGATGGCAGTGAGGTGCCTGTCGGCCTGGTATCCGCCATGTGCCACGGATACGCGCCGGGAGGAGTAGCTCACCTGGAGCTGTGGGTGAACGGCGGCTTCGCGGGTCGTGCTGCCAACCCGAGTCCTGGAGCCGAATACTTCACCGAGAACCTTGCTTTCGAGACCACAGGGCCGGGGAGCTATGTTTTGCACTGCCGGACCTATGCGCAGGATGGTGAATGGGTACAGTCGGCACCGGTGACGGTCAGGGTTCCTGGCGAGCCTGTTCCTCCTACAGCTACGCCGGAGGAGATACCGACCGCCACTCCTACTTCGACGGGCGTACCTACGGACACCCCTACGGCCACGGGTGTGCCGACTGACACACCTACTGCTGTCGGCGTCCCGACTGACACGCCGACCTCCACTGCGACCAGCACGCTCACGCCGACGCCGCAGCCGGTGAGGATCATTTTCCTCGAGGCTGATCGCACGCAGATCGTTGCTGGCGAGTGCGTGAGGTTTACCTGGCAGGTAGAGGCCCCGACCGCGATATACTTCGATGGCGAGGGGGTGGGCAATTACCCTGACTCCAGGGAGAGGTGTCCTACCTCGACGAGGTCCTTCGAACTGCAGGCGGAGGGCTATGGTGGGCCGGACATCGAGAGTATCACCATCGTCGTG
>CAZBJW010000268.1:0-5689 GCA_964492135.1 uncultured Anaerolineales bacterium | reverse complement strand
GTACTGGACCGGGTCACTGAGTTCGGTGTAGGCCTCGCCTGCCGCTGCCAGGCATGCGGCATATAGCCCATCGAAGGTAAGCACCCGCACACCCATCGCGCCTCCGCTTTCCGCCAGGCGGCGGCGCCAGGCGCGCACCTGCAGCCGTGTGGGCACCACAACGCGGGGGATAGACTCCAGATCCCGGGCCGTTTCACGTACCAGATTGAGGAGGTAAGCCGTCTTGCCGGCTGCGGCTGGAGCGACGTAGACAGAAACGGCCATCAAGACCCCCGTGGCGGTGAGAACGTCTGCCAGATCGTTCCCGAGTGCATCCTGCAGGAACTCAGGGAACCGGTCAACCCACAAATCCCCCTCGGCATAGGCCACCTACTCGCGTGGGCGACGCTGGGAGCACTAAAGAGTAGCAGAGGTCTCCATCAGTTGCGAGGCACTGGGTTCCCAGGATCATCCTTCTGGCGCCGTCGTCCAGCATTCCTGATTCTACCAGAACCTGGAACCATGAGCCACAGAGCGGCTCATTCTGGAGTCCTCGCAGGAACCCGGAGGGCTAGAAATCCCCAGCGCGGGTGTTGGTTAGCCGCCGCGGGCGGGGGAACGCCCCTGAACGCTCAATTAGCCACCGACATAGAAATCTGCGAGAGCACTGCTATGATCCATCTGTGCAAGTCGAGCACCCCGCCAGCCGCAGGAGTTGTTCGAGGCCCGGATGATCGCACCTCGGCCGTAGCGGCGACTGACAAGTTGAAGAAGGAGTAGTCAGCTCTTCGTAGCTCGTCATTGTGTGCTCTCCCTCTCGGCTCTTTGGCAATACAGCCCACTGCAGCTACAATGCACAGCAGCGCTTCGCAACTGCTGTGCGACGCTCACGGACGAAAGGAGGCGAGGAGAGTGAGGACTCTATCCATTGTCGGACTGACTTTGTCGAATTTGGTTTTCACCGTGGTCAGCAATGTCGGCTTTAAGCTTTCGGCTGACAGCGCCGGATGGCAATCTTTTCTGTGGTGGCAGGTGGTAGGGAACACAGCAGGGTTTCTGGCGGTCATCGCCTTCACTGTCTTGTTGCGCATGATCTCGCTGCATGTGGCGTGGGCGGTCACCGCGGGGTTCGGCTTTGCCTTGGTGGAGGTTATCGGGGCCCGGTTCTTCTTTCACGAAGCGATTACGAGTTGGCAGTGGTTTGGTGTGGCGCTGATAACCTGTGGCATTCTCATCGTCTCCCTGGCCCGGTAGGGGGAATCAGCGGAGGTCGTGATGCAATACGTGCCGCGGGCATTGGTGCGTGGTCTGGACCTTCTGTTGCGCCGCCACGGGCGCGTCCAAGAGTTCACTCAGGACGACGAGTGCATACTGCGTATCTCCCTGACTACTGATAAGACGGATGTCCAGCTCTCCGACGGCACTAAGGTGCACGCTGGAGACAGGATATGCGAGCTGCATCTATGGAACGAACACATACCGCCGATGCCGGTGGACGGGCCAGATTTGACGTGGGGAGTGAGGTTCTTACGTCTGGCAGTCAAGTCCTTGAGGAGCCTGGCCGTCTACATGGCGACAGATGAACTGCAAGACATCGTGGCTCTGGGAGGGCAGATGGCCTTTCTGGAGAAGGATGATTCTCCGGTGCTTGCCAGTGTGGCATCACAGGTGGGCTTCGATATTGTGAATCTGACCGCTCAAGCAGGACGCTGGGGGCGGTTCACGCACTTCTGGGAGAACGTATTCTCCTGGGCTTTGATGTGGACTTACAATCCGGGAAGCCTGAGGGGGAAGAGGTTTCTGCGACTGCAGCGGTATCGGCTGTGGATGTCGCGCCGCACGTTGCTGGGGCGGTACGGGCAGTGAACAGATGGTCTTTGCCCCAGATGAGGGTGGGGCAAAGGTAGGAGCGCGCCGAGTACGTGCTCAGGCGGATAGAGCAGCGGCCTTTGAATTCGTGTGCGCGCCTCGGAGCTGCGCCGCGGCCGGAGCGACGTAGACAGAAACGGCCATCAGAACCCCCGCGGCAGTGAGAACGTGTGCCAGATCCTTCCTCAGTGCATCATACAGGAGAGCAGCGACGCGGCCAGCTCAAGAATCCCCCTCTGGATAAGCCACCTCCCTATCGTGGGCAACGCCGGGGTCAGTAAGGAGTAGCAGGAATGTCCATCAGTTGCAGGAGACTGCTTTGCGGGGATCATCCTTCTGGCATTATCGTCCAGAGTCCCAGCTTCTGCGAGGGCTTAGAACCATGACGCGAAGAGCGCCTTATTCTGAAGTGGCCACAGGGCCCCAGGAGGGCCAGAAATCCCCCGCGCGGGTGTTCGTTAGCCGCCGTGGACGGGGACCCTCGCTTCCCTGAAGGGCATCCTCGACATTCAAGGTGTAAATCTCGAAATTGCCCTCCCAGCTCGATTGAAAGACGACTTGGCTTCCGTCCGGAGACCAGGCGGGATCTTCGCTCAGACCCTGAGCAGTCAGTTGTCGCTCATTACTCCCGTCTACGTTCATGACATAAATCTGCTTTTGCTCCACCGTCGCGAAAGCGATGCTTCGACCATCTGGTGCCCAGGCAGGGAAGAAGTCGAATCTATCGTTTTCGGTCAACCGTCGCTCGTTACTCCCGTCAGCGTCCGCGACGTAAAACTCGACATTTCCATCCCGATTGGAGGCGAAAGCGATCTCTGTCCCATCCGGCGACCAATCTGCCCAAGAACCGTCTTCGACCAGCAGTTGTTGGCCACTACTTGGACGTGGTAATCGGACGGACGTGCTTTCTCCGCCAGCACAACCGGCTGACCTTGTGACCGAGAGAAGCGATGACCATGCCCGTGGCTGCTGCCAAACTGGTCGCCCTTTTGCCAATGGAGGGAGAATCCTGCATAATGTCATAACCGTTGCCTTGGCGGTGCTACACTAGACCATGCAGGCGGATGTCACCGGACAACGGACAACCAAGCAGTACCAGGAACGGAATCGAGATGAGGGACGCGGCATTACCTCTGTCTCCCACAGATCACGTCTTCACCGGGGTTGGCTCGTACGCCATCGAGTTTGTTTTTGCCTATCAAGACAGGATCGACCCGGGTGACCTCAGCAGGAGTCTGGATCGGACCCTCGAATACTTTTGGCCTCTCCGCAGCAAACTGACCAGAATCGCAGAGCACTCCTACGGGTTCCAGCCTGCTGAAGATGGGCTCATCTTTGAGACGAGCCGGTCCTCAGAGATCTTTGAAGATACAGACGATGTCTCCCACTTTGTGGACTCAGTCCAGTCAGTAGAAGGAGAGCCCCTGACCCGGATCAAACTAACGCAGACACCCCACGGCTCCGTGCTGGGGCTGAGCATCTCCCATGCGCTGGTAGACGGGTTCAGCCTTTTTCATTTTCTCACAAGTTGGTCGAGGCTCTTTCAGGGCCAGCGTATCTTGAAGCCCTCTTGCGAGCGTGAGCTGCTCACAATGGAGACGTCCGGACCCCAAGGACTCGTAACGCCGGATGATGTGCTCGCTCGGTGCGGTCTCTTTTGGGCCGGGAAACGCCACCCTGTTTCCAGGGAACAGCTTCGCGAGGAACGACTCCTCGTCTCCAAGGAGGCAATGAACGAGCTCTTGGCAGAAGCCGAGGAGGACTGCGAAGTGCCCTTGTTCCACAACGACGTACTCACCGCCTACCTCTGGAGGCAGTGCCTCACCCAGTGGGAGGAAGGCGATGGCAGTCCGATCACCTATGTGAGCTGTCCCGTTGATTTCCGGAGGATCCTCAGAGCGGTACCCAAAACATACTTTGGGAATGCTCTTTGCATTGCGACGGCATCTATTGAATATGAAGGGCTGGTCGGTGCTTCTCTGGGGAAACTGGCTCTCCTGATTCGCAAGGCCGTGAGTCAGGTGAGACAGGAGTATGTCTCCAGTTCACTGCAGACCCTGGAAAGCCTCCGCCGGCAAAGAGGTCTGGCCGTCATGGAGGAGATCCACGTGGTGCCTCCCCAACACGGCATGCTGGTGACCAACGTCTCTCGCCTGCCCATGCAGAGTCTGGACTTTGGTGGCGGAATCCCCACGGCGTTCCGGGCTCTGAGCTCCCATCAGCGGGCCGCTGCCATTCTGCCAGCCGAGGATGGTGTGGAGATCAGAGTGTTTCACCCTTTGGTCTTGAGCTAGTATAGAATACAAGTCTCTCGTCCACTTCTCGTGCTACCCACTCACTCTTTCTCCCAGGATCCTGAGGATCGGTTCGTCTGGCTATGATCCTCATCCTGCCCGCGAATGTACATCTGCTCAACAACAGCGTCTAGAAGTCAGGTTCTTGAGCAACTGCTCACCTCTCATAATGCGCGTTGTTTCCGGTTGATTGCGGACCGATGCCTGAATAGGTGATTCACGCATCACATGGCGGCCTGTGACCAGTAGATCAGCTGATCCCTGAGAGAGCAAGATTGTCTTGTGGTGGCGAATTCGGAGCCGCATACTCGAGCGTGCGGACCTTTATACAGGACCGCCCCGGGGGTATCTTACGTTCCAAGGGGACGTTTGGTGCGGCGTTCCCTTTTTCTCTTCTTGCCTCTCTGGACGGTGAGGCTTTTCCTGAGGCTCTGCTGTTTCCCCTGCCAGCCAGAGCTAGGCGTGGATCACGAGGTCGAGGGGACGGTGGAGGTGGTCGACCATGAGCCTGGCTAGGACGGTTCGGAAGAATCGGACCTGAGGGCGCTTCATGGCGGGCTGGTGAAAGTCTGGAGACCGGCGGTGCCAAAAGGGGACTCTGCATCTCCCAGCCAGAGGTAGCCCTGCGTCTGTGGATGCGCGACGTTGCCGAAGGCAAGGGCCGGAACGGCAGGCCAATAGCCTCAGCGTATGCCTACCTATTAGACGACAGTGCGAACAAAGGGGCACGACTTATCACTTCTTCTCCGATTTCGGTATTCCTATCCATCGTGGAGTCCTCTTCATATATTCGCGATATGCGTTCCCATACGCCTCAAGGCATTCGCGTTCTTCGGGAATTGCATTGTAAAGCTGCGTAATTACAACTATCACGGAAAGCAGCAAGAAAGGCCATGAAGCTGAAGCTAAGCCCGTACCTATGAGCGTCAACGGGAGGACAACATACATGGGATGCCTTGAATAACGATATAGTCCTTTGGTAACCGGTTCATCAACTGGGTTGGTGGCAACATTCACATAAGCAATCATCTGCAAAATCAATCCGAGCAAGTAAACGGGCAGACCTATGGAGAACCATATGGTCCCTAATTGTAGCGGTAAGAAAATCGAGTAGATAGCGAGAGCCAAGAGCACTACGTGTGAGAGAATGTAGATCTTCTGCTCTGTGCCACTGACAACAGAAGCACGAATCGATGCTGTGGTCTGAAAGACGCCTCTACGAAGGAGACCCACTAGAGGAAGAGGTAGGAGGATTAGTAGCATGAGGATCCAGGCATTCCAAAAACCTAGTTCAAAGGCTGGCATGATTGACATCTTCCCCTCTCATCTGTTTCGGTATGTTGTGTTCGTATTCTGCGCCCAAGTGAGCATTTCCGAAAACCTGACCACAGCGGTGGCCAGAGAGCGGCAAAGGCTCCCCTCGATGTACCAGTCGAAATCGCTAGTCATCAACGCAGCGGGACCTCAACGGGATGATAGCACCAACAGGGTCAACCTGCAATGGCTGTTGTCTTCAGTCGCCAGGCCTGCCCAAGGTGGGCGTAGCC
>CAZBJW010000267.1:0-5709 GCA_964492135.1 uncultured Anaerolineales bacterium | reverse complement strand
GGGCTCCACAACCTGGAGAGGTCTTGCACCTCGGTGAAGGTCTTCAGTGAGCCGGCCAGCACGACGTAAACCGGCACCAAGAAGAGAACCGCAAACAACATGAGCAGCAGGTAGATGCCGATACGTGCGGGGTTTAAGCGCCGAATCATAGCTCGAACTCCCGCCGGAAACTGAAGATGAGATAGGGAACGATCACGACTGCGACGGTAAGAAGCATGATCATGGAGATCGCTCCTCCCTGGGCATAGTGGTTACCTTGAAAGGTCGTTTCAAACATGAAAATGCTCGGCACATCGGTGACAAAGCCCGTCCCCCTGCCGGTCATGGTGAACACCAGGTCAAAGATCTTGAGCGACATGTGTCCCAGGATGATCAACGCGCTGAGGGTTATGGGCTGCAACATGGGCAGGATGATGTGGCGATACATAGCGATCTCACTGGCGCCATCCACCCGCGCGGCGTCGCGCAGCTCGTCAGGGACGGCGCGCAGCCCCGCCAGGTACATGGCCATGGTATATCCAGTGAGTTGCCAGGCGGCGGCGATGACAACCGGGATTAGGGCTATGTGAAACGGGCCGATAGATGTGGTGTCGGTGTACCACCCCCAGCGAAAGATATCCAACCCCACGCTGTGCAGCAGCGCGTTGACCCCCCGCAGTCGCGTCGCCGTGCCGGGCGCAAAAACCCATTGCCAGACCACACCGGTGACCACGAAGGAGATGGCCATGGGAAAGAGGTAGATGGTGCGAAAGATGCCCTCGCCTTTGATCTTTTGGTCTAGCAGGATGGCAAGCAGCAGGCCCACGACCACGCACGCCACCAGAAAAAGCAGGGTGAAAAAGAAGGTGTTCCACAGGTCAATGTGGAAGCGTCTGGCCGATGTGCCTTCCCCTACGAGAAGCTTCCCAAAATTCTCCAACCCAACCCAGGTGTAGTCAGGCTCGATGCCATCCCACCTGGACAGAGAGACCGCCGCCGTCCAGCCGATAAAGCCGTAGACAAAAACGGCGATCAGGATAATGGATGGGAGCAGCATCAGGAAGGCGAACCAGCGTTCGCGCTGGGCATGGGCCATGCACCACTACCTCCCGTCCGTGATATGGGCGCCGCCGAGACGACTTCGAGCATCCCCGCGACGCCCATTGGATCCACGACGGACCTGTGATTTGCCTAGACTACTGGCACGCGCCCGCGTCTACGCAAGCCTGAGCCATAGCGTCCTGAGCAGCGCCGACATCCAGGTCAGCAACGAAGAACGTCATGGCGTCGCCAACGGCGGTGACCCACCCCTCGGAGGCCGCAGCGCCGTGGGCTAAGCTGGGCACGATCTCATTGGCGGCGAAGTCATCCATGGCCGACTGCAGGTAGACGTCGTACAGGGAGCGGTCGCCATCGGTACGTGCCGGGATAGAGCCCTTGATCGGGTTGAAGGCGTCCTGACCCGCCTTTGAGCCGCAGACAGTGAGCCAGGCAATAGCGTTTTCACGGTGAGGGGCGCCCTTGGGGAGGCCAAAGGAGTCGGAGAGCATGATGAAGCTCCCAGCCGTCCCCGGTGAGGGTACGTAGCCGAACTCCACATCAGGCGTCAGGCCGACCGATTTGAAGTAACCCTCGCTCCAGTCCCCCATGATGGTCATAGCCGCGTCACCGTCCACAACAAGCTGGACGGCTTGATCCCAGGACAGGGCCGAATGGTCTTCATTCACGTAATCCATCATCTCGGCGAAGTCCTCCAAGGCCGCTGTGACCCCGGACCCGTTCCAGTCTGTACTGCCGTCCCAAAGGCCACGATAAGCATCCGGTCCCAACGACGCCAACAGGAGAGACTCGAAGATGTGAAGGTCCACCCAGACCCCGCTGTCGCCCACGGCCAACGGTGTCACGCCCGCTGCCTCTAAGGCCGCGGCTGCGTCAAAGAACTCATCGAGCGTGGCGGGCGGAGTCAGACCGTTGTCTTCAAAGACCTGCGTGTTGTACCAGAGCACGTTGGAGCGGTGAATGTTGACCGGCACACTCCAGATCTCACCATCGTAGGAGAGGATGTCAATGACGCCGGGTGGGTAGACGTCGAGCCAGTTGTTCTCTTCGAAGACGGAGGTCACTGGCTCCATCGCATCTGCCACGACCCAGGTGTCAATCAACTCATGACCAGCGTGGACCTGGAAGGAGTCGGGCGGGTCACCGGCCTGCATACGGGTGGCGAGCACCGCTTTGGCCTCCATTCCGGCGCCACCGGCCACAGTGGCGTTGATGATCTCCACTCCTGGATACTCAGCCTCAAATACCTTGTACATGGCAGCCAAGCCCTCGGCTTCCCCACCGGCCGTCCACCAGCTGAAAATCTCCAACTCCGCCGGCGGTGCTGGCGCTGCGGGAGTCCCGCAGGCGCCAACCACAAGGGCGACCACTACCAGACTGGCGATCAGTAGCCATCGCATGTTCCTAAACATGGTTTTCCCCCTTCATGCTCCACACTTGCTTCCGTTCCCGAGAATCCTACCGCTACCGTGCCAAGGTCTTATAGCCTTTCCCCACCCCCTTCCGACCTTCGTCACCAAAGGACTTACCCGAGGATGCGCGGTTGCGTGCGCATGGTGCCATCACCTTGGAGTGCCCTATTGAATGCTAGCAATCCCTATCCTCAGAGTATCGCTTCCTCCGTCTCGGCGTCGAAGACGTGCGTGTTGTCCATGTTCAACATTATGTCAAGTTTCTCTCCCACCGAAGCGGTACTGCGCGGATCTACGCGGGCGACGAAGTCTTTTCCGTCAACTACCAGATACAGGTACCGCTCAGAACCCATGGGCTCTATCACGTCTACTTTAGCAACCAGAGGCACGGCAGTCACGCCAACGGGCGCGTACCTCTTGTCGTGGATGTCCTCCGGTCGGATACCGAAAATGATGTCCTTGCCCAGGTGCTTAGCGAGAACAGTCGCCTTATCCTTGGGAACCTGCAACCGGAAAGGCTTGGTCTGGATGTACATCGCATCGTCGCTGCCCGCCAACTTGGCATCGAAGAAGTTCATAGCCGGGCTGCCGATGAAGCCAGCCACAAAGATGTTGGCTGGACGATCGTACAGGTTCTGAGGAGTATCCACTTGCTGCAGGACGCCGTCCTTCTGAACAGCGATCCGCGTGCCCATCGTCATGGCCTCCACTTGGTCATGAGTGACGTAGATGAAAGTTGTGCCCAGGCTCAAGTGCAACCTACTGAGCATGGCTCGGGCCTCGACCCGCAGCTTGGCGTCCAAGTTGGACAGAGGTTCATCCATCAGGAAAACGTGAGGCTCGCGGACGATGGCCCGGCCCAGAGCCACTCGCTGTCGCTGGCCGCCCGACAGTTGCTTGGGCTTGCGATCCAGCAGTTCGGCGATGCCCAAGGCTTCAGCGGCCTGTTGCACCCTCTTTTTGATCTCGGGCTTCTTGACCTTCCGCAACTTCAAGGCGAAGGCCATGTTATCGAAGACACTCATGTGGGGATATAGAGCATAGCTTTGGAAAACCATAGCTATGTCCCGGTCCTTCGACGGCATATCGTTGACCAGACGATCGCCGATGTAGATCTCCCCGCTGGTCACTTCCTCCAACCCGGCCAGGAGGCGTAGCGATGTGGATTTCCCGCACCCCGAAGGGCCAACCAACACGAGAAACTCCTTATCGGCAATCTCCAGGGTAAGATCGTTGACCGCCACCACATCCCCGAACTGCTTAGTCACGTGTTGGTAAGTCACGCTGGCCATCTCATACCTCTTTCCAACTCATGTCGTCTGACTCTCGGACGCATGGCTTCTGGACAGCTTCACCTAGTCCCTCAAGTGCCGAGAGGTCGGCAGGCAGGCCCATCTCACCTCGTCCCACGACAATAGCCACGAGAATGTGACAACACGCGGACACGCTCTGGCATGCCTGGTCGCGTTGCGCCATCCATGCTGCACACCTGATCAGAGTCGCGAGCGATAGTTCTCAGGCGCCCACCGAGATGAGTGCGCAAATGAGCAGCGACAGGATCAAATATACGAACGCCCGGCCTAGAATGCTGCCGTACAGGACCCTCCGTAGAACAGATAGAACGCCAGGAGGTTCCACCCCAATCTTCAGCTACATTTTACCCTAGAAAGGGCTCAATTTCAAGGACGACTTCGTCTTGCACGCCAAGTGGGAAATCGCACACCCGCGGGGAACGGTGATCGCTACGGCGATGACCATTGTCACGTCGTCTCTGTCCAGCCTCCTCACGAACCGGGATAGAGGGTCTTGCTCGTGAGCACTCGTTCCCACCGCCGGGTTGTGGACTTCGTTGGAGAATAAGCTGCGTGAAACCTGAAGCTGCGCCAGACTACCGACAGGCAGCTTAGGATGCGCGAGAATGAGGGTGCCCAGGCTGCGGCAGTCCGGGACTTGCTAGAGCGAAGGCCCAGTCGACTCTCCCAGGGATAACTTCTTGAAGAGCTTCAGGTAGTCCCGCACGTGACGAGGGGTCAGGAAACTGCGTCGGACGTGTTCCTTGGCAGCAGCCCCCATCACCTTCGCTTCATCTCGATTTCGCAGAAGATGGAGCACCTTCTCTGCACACTCCTCGACACTGTGCACCAGGAAACCTGTCTCACCGTCGATCACCTGCAGTGGTATGCCTCCGACGGCACCGCCGACCACGGCCTGCCCTTTCCACATCGCCTCGGTCACCACAAGTCCAAACCCTTCCCGCACCGACTTTTGGATCACCACATCGCAATAACTCTGGAGGGCATTCACCTCGAGGTCATTGTTTCTCTGGAAGGACAGCAGATGGATGCCAGCATCCTCATCTGCGTGTTGCTGGGTCCGTTTCAGATACTGCCAGCCCTCGGGGTCATCATCTGCCATGGAAGCCATCAGTACTAACTGGACTTCGGGAACCTCTTTCTTGACGATGCGATAGGCATCTATCACGCCCAAAGGATCTTTCCACGGATCGAATCTCGACACCTGTGTGATCACGGGACGCTCTGTGTCCACCCCAAGTCCGCGACAGATTCTCCTCGCTCGTCGCCGGCTCATAGGCCTGTTCTTGCGCGACAGCGGATCGATCGATGGATGGATGATAGCCAATTCCGGGAAAGCGAGCCCACTCCCCACGTACTCCCTCATACTGAAGACACCAGCGTCATACGGCGCGAGAAAAGGCACCATGAATTCCCAGTAGTGGGGATTGGGCTGGGACGTGTCTATGTGAGAACGCCATATCCAGTGTTTGCCCCCCCTATCGCCGTGGAAATACAGCAGTCCTGCAGGCTGAGGATCGTGGACCACGACGAAATCGAATAGCCCTTCGAACTCCTCGGCGTTTCTCTTGTTGTATCGCTGCCACGTGTCCTTCATCTCCTCGCTCAGGGGCAGATCCATACCCTGCAAGCCGTTGTGGAAGGCCTTGGTGACGTTGAAGAACTCATCATCGCCGGCCATCACGCGCCATTCGGTCTCCAACCCCACATCGCACATCAGCGGCACCAGACTCTGCAGTATCTCTGCCACGCCGCCACCGAAAGCCGTGGCATTGATGTGCACAATCCTAGCCCCCTTTAGCCATGCAGCTAGATCATGGATCTCTGCTATCAAGCCGTCGGTGACGATGCCACGGTACATTTCGAGAGATCGCTTCCGCCGCGTGTTAACCTTCTTCAGCATGTTGGCTCAGTGCAACCACCTCCCTCGAGTATTAGCCTTTCAC
>CAZBJW010000266.1:0-5720 GCA_964492135.1 uncultured Anaerolineales bacterium | reverse complement strand
TCGTCCTGCCGGAGAGTGAAGCGATCACCGTGGTTCTCCCGCAGCCAGCCGATGTTCTTCTCCGTTCCCCGTCGGCTGAGGTTGTCGTAGATCGTAACCGTGTGCCCCTTAGAGAGCAGGCGGTGGGTCAAGTTGCTGCCGATGAATCCGGCGCCGCCTGTGACCAGGACTTGTGCCATCTGGTGCCTCCAGTCGATACTTCGCTGGGACCTGGGTTATGATATTCTAGCCAAAATGGGATGTCAAACGCACTGGGGATGGAGCGGCGAAAAGGACCGATGTCGCGGCGCAACTGTACAGCGTGACAGGGGAGTCTCCCGGTGATATAATACGGCGGTCGTCGCGTCCGACTGTGCGGCGGATTCTACAGGTACCGGGGTCTTTGAGAATTGACGATGGGAGAGAAGGATGATAGTACGCAACTATCAGCAGGTGCATGCCGAGGCAGCGGCCGAAGCGGAAGGTGTGACCGTCCGCGTGGTCATCGGGCAGGAGCAAGGCGCCCCAAGCTTCGTGATGCGTGTCTTCGACGTGGAGCCAGGGGCCAGGACTCCTCTGCATACTCACGCTTGGGAGCATGAGGTCTTCGTTCTGGCGGGACAGGGAGAGGTCTACGGGGGCGGGCAGGAAGCGCGGTTGGCTGAGGGGGACACGGTGTGGGTCCCACCCATGGAGGAGCATCGCTTCGTAAATGATGGTGACGAGCCGCTACGTTTCATCTGCGTTGTCCCTTTGCTTGACGAAGGCTGAGCGCAGCCGTCAGCGCTAGCATTCCCGCACAGGATTCTGGACCCTCGATACACCTTGACAGTACTTCGATTTTGACTTATACTATATTAGGATTGTCGAATATAGTGATAAGGTGAAACAGTATGGAGGAAGAAGGGTACAGACTTCAGGCGCGAATGGTGAAGGCCTTGGCTCACCCCACTAGGCTGCAAATGCTAGCTTTGCTCCGTGAGGGAGAACGCTGTGCGTGCGAGTTTGGGCCGCTGCTGGGGCTTGGGCAGGCCAACGTCTCCCAGCATCTTGCCGTCTTGCGCAGGGCGCATCTGGTGAACACCCGGCGGGACGGAGTGCGCGTGATGTACAGTCTGTCCGATGAGCGCACCAGCGAGGTGCTGGATACGGTGGCGCATATTGCACGCGATCAGTTTGCCGAGGCCGTGGCAGCTTTGGAGGAGGGTGCCTAGAGAGATGGGACCTACTGGCGGAGACGAGGATCGTCTTGGCAACGGCGGTGGGCTGTGCTCCTGCGTGGGGGATCCCTTCGGTACCGTGCCCCCCGAACTGAGGCCTCAGCCGCAGAACAAGGGCCTACTGAGACACGTCGAGTGCCCTTGCTGTGGCGAGGAGTACTGGACCAATAGGGAAACGGATCTGTGCACCAGCTGTCAAGAGGTCTCAGCCTGCAGTCATGCACCGCAAGAGCCCAGGTGACGATGAGAGAAAGCATTGCACTATATGCTCCATCCTGAACGAAGAGGCCGCAATGTCTGAGTTTCACTGCTTGAAGGTAGCGGTGACCAGAGACCCCTATCATGCGCAGTTGGGAGAACCGAACAAGATGAGTCCACAAGAGTATCTAGAGGTGACCGTCGACAAATTCGTGTTCGCGGTCAAGACCGGCTATCTGTATGATGAGCAAGGTGTGTGGGTGGCGCTGGAGGATGGCCTGGCGCGAGTCGGCGTCACCGACTACCTCCAGCAGAAGAGTGGTGATGTGGCGTTCGTCAACGTGCCGGAACCTGAGACCGAAGTGGCCCGCGGGCAAGAGTTGGGGAGCATCGAGACCATCAAGGCTGATGTGGCCATCAATGCCCCGATCACAGGGGTCATTCAGGAGAGAAACGAGGAACTGGACGTGAAACCGGAGCTGGTTAACGAAGATCCCTATGGCGAGGGTTGGCTCGTTCTCATACACATGTCCGATTTCGAAAGCGATCGGAAGAGTCTCTTGACGGCGGAGCAATATCTACCGGTCATGAAATCCCAGGCCGAAGAGGAAGCGAACAATAGGTGAACGGTGTAGATGACGACAGGGTACTGATCATCCCTTGCAGCGGGATTGGAAAGGCTTTCGGCTCAGTGGCGCGGGAGGCCACTTATGTGGTTGCTGAGGAGATGCGACCAGACGAGACGGACACCCTTTGTCTCTCGCTCCTCACCCTGGGAGACGAGGACGCGATGGGACGTGTTCGCAGGCATTCAGTCATTACCATTGATGGCTGTCCCAAAGCTTGCGCGGAGGTTAATGTGAAGAGCGCGGGCGGTCGCAGTGCAGCCAACTTCAAGGTGGTAGATACCTACCGGGAGCATCGTGAGCTGAAGGTGGCGTCGGTACTCGACCTGGGTGACGCCGGGCGGAAGCTGGCCGGTATCTTGGCCCACAAGGTGGCTGCAACCGTTGACGTACTCAAGACGAAGGAGGAGCCGATAGATGGTTGATCTTCCCGAGAAGAAGGTCGGAATCATCGCTTGTGCCGGTGAGGAGATCCCGGAAGGAACTGTTTCGCGCGTGGCAGCGCGCATAGTCTTGGACGAGATCAGTCCCGGAAGCACGGTGACTCTTTGCTTACCGCTATTCTTGGCCGGCGATGAGAAAGAGAGGTCTTTCGCCAAGTTCTATCCTACCATCGCTGTGGATGGCTGCGACAAGCTTTGCGCGAAGAGGGCTGCGGAGAAGTACAGCGGGACGGTGTCTGGCAGCATCGTAGTGGACAGGTTGCTCCAGGAGCGAGGTGTATCGGCGGGCAATAGCCGACGGGAGCTGGATGCAGGCGGCCGGCGAGCGGTGGCTGTCGTCGCGGCCGAAATCGGTCGGGAGGTCGGGCGTCTGCTGGTGAGGAAGAGCGCCACGGAGCACGCGCCAGCGTCAACGTCCGGTGCCGCGACGATGGGGGCGACCTGCTGCGGTGGCCCGAGCATCGGCATAACCGAAGTCAAAATCGGAGAAGTGCCCGTGGGTCTGGCGGCCCTGGAGCCCATCTTCGAGGAACTACATCAGCAGGGGCGTCGAGACGAGGCCGGGCTCGACGACGAAATTCTGAAAGCCGTGAAGCTGTACAACTATGTCCCGCCCTCGGCAGAGGAGTCGTACAAGACGAGCCTCCTCGAAGAGTACGAGAAGTTCTGCCGCAGCAAAGGTGGATAGATGACCACTGACAGGTACGAGGCCACAGTCATCTGGAAGGGGGAGAACCGGGGACATCTACAGTGCGGTAACGGTCCGGAGATGCAGTTTTCGGCTCCTCCTGAGTTGTACGGTCACGCTGGTGTCATGACCCCCGAGGATGCCTTTGTAGGGGCGGTCAACATGTGTGTGATGATGATGTTTCTGTGGGCCGCTGAGAGGTTCAAGTTGGACCTTGTCTCCTACGAATGTAGGGCTGAGGGGCAAAAACGGATCGAGTTGGACCGCACAGAGATCTTCACCAAGGTTACACTGTGGCCCAAGATAAGGGTCAGGAAGACCGATGAGGGGCGCGTGAGACGAGCCCTCCAGTCGGCGAGCAAGTACAGTCTCGTTGCCAACTCCATCAGAGGTGATCTGATAGTAGAGCCGGAGATTACTATTGTCTGATCGCTAACCGTAGATGGCTGGGGCGATCAAGTCAGGGAGGAGTAATGCTGAAGATCAAGGTTCTGGGACCTGGCTGTGCAAACTGCTATCGCGTAGAGCAGATGGTGGTGGATGCGCTGGTGATGTTGGACGCAGAAGCGACCATCAAGCACGTCACTGAGCACGAAGCGATTGGCAAGTATGCCGTCTTGTATACTCCGGGTCTGGTGATTAACGAGCAGGTAGTGTGCGCGGGGCGCATACCTTCGATAGAGGAGGTCGTCTCTTGGGCTGAGGAGGCTCTGGCGCAAGGGCCGGAAGACGAGAAGCTGAAATAGGACCAGGCTTCTCTAACCACCACGAGGCAGGCCGTTAGAGACGCATATTCGCATGAGGAGGTCGTTGCACATGACAGAGGCAACAGCATCGGAGGGGACGGCAGTAGGGGCAGGGGTGGTTGGTCGCCTGTCTCTACTCGATCGCTTCCTCCCTATCTGGATATTCCTGGCCATGGCTCTGGGCGTGCTGGCCGGCTACGTCTGGCCCGGCATCGCTGATGTCTTTGATGCGCTACGCATTGACACAGTCTCGCTGCCCATCGCCATCGGCCTGCTGTGGATGATGTATCCGGTTCTGGCCAGGGTGAAGTACGAAGAATTAGGAAAAGTGGCTCAAGCCTGGGAGCAGTTTGGAGTGTCACTGACTCTAAACTGGGTGATAGGGCCTATGATCATGTTCATCCTGGCCTGGGTACTGTTGCCTGACCTGCCTCAATACCGCACGGGGCTGATCATCGTGGGCCTCGCCCGTTGCATCGCCATGGTGCTCATCTGGAACATGCTGGCTGGAGGCGATAGCGAATATTGCGCCGTGCTGGTCGCCCTGAACAGTGTGTTTCAGATCGTGATGTACAGCCCTCTGGCCTACGTCTACTTGCGTGTGGTGCCGGGGTGGCTCGGCGCTGAGGGTACCGTAGTCGACATCAGCATGGGAGACATAGCGAAGAGCGTTCTCATCTTTCTGGGTATCCCTCTGGCGGCGGGGGTCATCACCCGATTTACCCTGATCCGGCGCCGCAGCGAGGAGTGGTACGACAACGTGTTGATGCCGCGCCTGGGGCCGACAGCTCTAGTGGGGCTGCTGTTCACCATCGTGGTCATGTTCTCCATGCAAGGTGAGAAGATAGTGGCTCAACCCATGGACGTGGTGCGGATTGCCATTCCCCTTGTGATCTACTTCCTCCTCATGTTTGCCGTGTCTTTTGCCGTGTCGATCTGGCGCAGGTTTCCTTATGAGCTAGCGAGCGCCCAGTCCTTTACGGCGGCCAGCAACAATTTCGAATTGGCCATCGCCGTGGCGGTGGCAACCTTCGGCATCGCTTCGCAAGAAGCGTTGGCGACGGTGGTTGGTCCACTTGTCGAGGTTCCGGTGCTGATCGGACTGGTGTATGTGGCGCTCTGGATCCAGCGCGTGTTCTTTACGAGGAAGCCGGCGGTACAACGAGCATAGGGACTGTGACTGGCATCATACCCGGCTGGGCGATGTGGGGCTCTGCTGGAACGCAGTGCGAGCTGACCAGCACTGTCGGCAATCCTGCGTTTCGCATCCGGTTGACAGATGACGACCATGGCGAAGGCATATCGAGGGGTGCGTTGAGAGGGGCAGTTGTTCTCGCCAGACCGGGTCGGTCAGAAGTTCTCGTAAAACCCCAGAGGCCGTAGCTCCTCGAACTCTCCTGTGGCCATCAGGTGGCGGCGCACATCAACGCATAGATGGCACTTCCCGCTGTATCCCAGGTCCACCTGGCTGTAGCCAAACTGGTCCTCCGCCAGCCGGCACAGTCCGTATGCACCCTTCTGCACAAGGACCTCGATCAGAGGTGGGTAGCGCCCGGCCTCTAAGTTGGCCATTAATCCTGGGAGGTCGTGCCAGTCTCCCGCCGTCAGCCCTCCGCAGAAGCCGGAGATGTAGTTGCCATAGAGATCCAGATGGGAGTGGTGGGCGTGGAGTATGTCGACAGCGCAGTTTGCCGTGGCGAAGGTGGCCGCCGGGCGGCGCGATACGAGATGTCCAAGTTCGTAACCTGACCGCCCACCCGAGATGATGCCGTAGCCCTGCCACAGGATGCGGCGCGCTCCCTCGACGCCGAATTCCTCTA
>CAZBJW010000265.1:0-5803 GCA_964492135.1 uncultured Anaerolineales bacterium | reverse complement strand
GATCTGTTCCGGTATCAAGGTCCCGTTGACCTCAAAGGCGATCGTCGATCGGGAGCAGTGCCTGGATACCCTCCAGGTTATTCGTGCCAACTGGCCACGGGAGATGTCGCAGGCTAAGCAGGTCCTTTCAGCAGAAGGTGAGGTGCTGGAGAGGGCAGAGATAGAAGCTGAGGGCATCAGAAAACGGGCGGAGCGTGAGGCCGCTCTGATTCTGGACCAGAGCCAACTGGTGAAGATGGCCGAGGTTCGATCCCAGGAGGTGCTAGGAGCGGCGGAGCAGGAGGCAGCGCGGGTCCTCGAACGGGCGGAGCAGGATGCCCGCGATGTGTATCAAGGTTTGGAACGCGAACTGGAGCTACTGCTCCGCGACGTCAAGGAGTTGGTGGCAGCTCGCCTCGGTAGGCTCAGACGCTGAGAGGGTGGCGAAGGCGAGGCACAGTAGAGATGTTGATTGGCACTTTCGTAGGCGTACGGCTTTCTAGCGAGGGCCTTGTTCTGCCTCCCGGGTTATGGGAGGCTCTTGAGCAGGGGTTTGTGATGACCAGAGGGTTAGACCGGTGCGTGGCCGTTTTCCCGGATCGCTCGTGGGAAGATCTGTCTCAGCACATCGATCACGGCACGTCATTCCTGCGTGAAGCCGCTCGCATGTTCCAGCGGCATATCTACGGTGGAGCTTCGACCGGCAGTCTTGCCTCTGACGGACTAATGGACGTCCCGGACCATCTGCGACGCTACGCAGAACTGGGTGACGAGGTGGTGCTGGTCGGTACTGCGACACGTCTCGAGATCTGGAATCCACAGCTCTGGGCGGAAGAGGAATCCGGGGTGGAGGAGCGAGCAACTGAGATCTCAGAGACGCTGAGCGAATACTGCAGCAGGGCTGCGGGCGAACCGATGGCCCGCCATAGAGGTGACTAGCATGCGACGGACACTGACCGCCTTGGTGCTCTTCTCTGCCACGCTGTTCATACTGCAGAGTATACCGTTCAACGAGATCGTGGTGAGGAGCGAGAGCAGCGTGCAGGAGGGAGCTTACGCGGAGTGGACACAGAGCACGCTCGGTGACTTTGAGCGGGGCGAGCTGGAATGCACAGCGCTCTTGTCGTTGGACGACGGAGAGGTCGCCCTCGCCCAGGAGCAAGAGGGGACGTATTGCCAAAGGGGCACCTTTACCTCTGCAGTTCACGAATCGTCGGTACTCTTCAACGTGGTAGGCGGCGCTTGGCTCGTAGACAAGCCATTGGGGACCACGTTTCAACTCGAGGTCCGTGCCAGTCCAGATCGAAAAACCTGGACTGACTGGGGCGTGATTCCCCCAGACGAGGACGGGCCCGAAACGGAGCAGCTGACCCACGGCAATCTGCTCGAAGTGCCTCCCTCGCGTTACCTCCAGTATCGATTGATTCTGGGCACCTTCGAAACTAGCGTGTCGCCCTTCGTACGCGAGGTTGTTTTCGCCCTCATGAATACACGCGACGGGCCGACTGTCGAGGAAGCTCGGGCCATGATTCTCCCGCAGGAGGGGACATCTGGGGTGCCTCAACCGCGCATCATCTCTCGCAAGGGCTGGGGAGCCAACGAGGCTTGGGCAACGCGACAACCAATATATCGTCGACCGACCACGTTCGTCATCCATCATACCGTGACGCCCAACAACCCTGCAGATCCGGCGTATATTGTGCGCGCCATCTACCAGTATCACGCTATATCACGGGGCTGGGGTGATATCGGGTACAACTTCTTGATTGATCGCCAAGGCAATATATACGAAGGTCGCAAAGGTGGAGATGGTGTAGTTGGTGTGCATGCCGGCGATTACAACTATGGCAGCATTGGAATCGCTCTACTGGGCGATTACAGATCGGCTCAGATGACCCCCGCCATGAAGGAGGCACTGATCTCGCTGATGGCATGGGAAGCTGATCGCTTCAATATTCATCCACTGGAATCCTCGTACTTCGTCCATCGTGAATTCCCCAATGTGGTGGGACATCGCGATCTCCTGCCCACGATCTGCCCAGGCGACAATGTCTACAAGGCGCTGCCGGAGTTGCGCCGACTGACCTGGCAGCGGCTTCTCGCCCACAAACCGAGGGTGGAGATAGGCAGCCCGGGGGCAGGGGAGTCTGTGTCTGGGGTGACCCAGGTGCAAGTGTCCAGTCCCAGCCCCACGACCTCCCGGCTAGAACTCTACCTGGACGGGACGCTGCAGAAGGAAGGCAAATCGTCGCTCACATGGCCATGGAACACGCGGCAGTTTAGCGAAGGCGAGCACCGGATCAAGGTAGTGGCCACCAGTGTCCAAGACCGCACCTCTCGTGTGGTGCGTGAAGTAATAGTAGACAACACTCCGCCGACCGGATCCATTGAGCTTGATGACGGAGCATCATACACCTCGCAGCTGACGGTCACCCTCAGCTTGCAAGCCGAAGATGATCGTGGCGAGATAGCCGGCATGCAGTTTACCCAGGACAACGCCAGCGAGTTCAGTGAGGTGGAGGAATACGCATCCACCAGGGAGTGGGTTCTGAGCTCTGGAGATGGGCAGAAGACTATCGGGGTCCGTTTCCTCGACCAAGCGGGGAATGCGTCACCCACGTATACTGGCAGCATCGGTTTGGATACTCAGCCGCCGGGCGACTGGCAGCTTATGGACATGGACGAACTCGGTCGAGTCGGAGTCGATGTGTGTGATCAGGGGAGCGGGCTGGATCCATCGACCGCCATGTATTCCGTCTCCGCTGATGGAGGTGCGACCTGGGGCACCTGGCAGCCCGCCTCTTGCGACGCTGGAGAAGGGGAGGAACCCGTCATCAACTGTCGTCTGTCGGCTGAGATATCCGGCGGCAGGGTGCGCTTCAAGATAGCAGACAGGGCAGGAAACGAAGCGCCAAGTCCGGATTATGGTGACCAGGCGACCCCGACCCCCGGCACTAGTCCTGGTGCCAGTCCCACGCCGACCACCCCGCCGACGGTTACGGTTACTCCTGACTCACCGGTGAGCGAACTACCGGACTTGGTCGTGGACGCGATCACGGTGGGGCCGGAGACAGGACTGGATGTGGGCTCGGTGGCAGTCACTATCACCATCGGGAACCAGGCCGCGGTTGACGTAGAGAACGGTTTTTGGGTCGAGCTCTTCGTCGACCCGCCGGCCCTTCCGAGCATAAACTATGTCGCCGTGGCGGATGGGATTGGTGCCTTTTGGTACGCACCAGGCATAGGGCCGCACGAGTTGCTGGACCTCTCGTTGCAGGATGTGGACGAGCGATACAGCAACTTCGGAGGCAGCTTCTCCACCGGTAGACACCAACTCTATGCCTATGTGGATGCCTACAACCCAGAGGGAGAGGCTGGCCTGGTGTCGGAACTTGACGAGGCCAACAATCTCTTTGGCCCGGTCACCGTAGAGATCGGCGATGGATCAGATGGGGATGGCTCAGAACCAGCCTCCCGGGGCGCAGGGCAAGCTCTGCGGGTTTTCCTTGAACGTCTGGAAAGGCTTCTGGCCATGCTGCGCACGTACGTCAAATCGCAGCGAGGGTGAGGCAGGGGTCCCGATGGATAAGCAAGCTGGCGGACGGTCGCAGGAGGAAGCAATGGCTCCACAGCCTTATCAACCATTGATCAAGGTCATGGGAATCGGTGGCGGGGGCAGTAACGCCATCGATAGGATGATTCACGTGGGTATTCCTGGGGTGCAGTTCATAGCGGCGAACACCGACGCTCAGGCTCTTGCCCTGTCAGAGAGCTCGCGCAAGGTCCAGCTGGGTCCGGAGACGACCAGAGGGCTCGGAGCTGGAGGGAATCCTGAAGTTGGGGCCAAGGCAGCAAAAGAAAGCGCAGAAGCGGTACGAGAGGCCTTAAGCGGGGCAGAGATCGTATTCCTGGCCTTGGGTCTGGGAGGTGGGACGGGGACCGGTGCAGGGCCGGTGATCGCAGACCTGGCGCGTCAGCAGGGAGCCTTGACTATAGCGGTCGCGACGACTCCGTTCACGTTTGAGGGGCGCCGACGCAGTGAGACGGCTCGAGAAGGCCTGCAGGCGCTGGCGGCGAAGTCGGATACCCTCGTCGCTATCTCCAATGACCGCTTGCTGGAGTTTATCGATGAGGAGACCTCTCTGGACATCTCCTTCCGGATCGCTGACGAGGTGCTGAGGCAGGGGATTCAAGGCGTCGCAGAGCTCATCACGAGTACAGGCGTCATCAATCTCAATCTGATGCATGTCCGAACCATACTCCACGACGGCGGCCCCGCACTCATGTCGATCGGACAGGGCCGTGGGGATCATCGCGCCATCGAGGCGGCGGAACTGGCAATCGCCAGCCCGCTTACAGAGCTGTGCTCGATTGCGGGTGCATCGGGAATACTGGTCAACGTGACGGGTGCCAATGACCTGTCGCTCGACGAGATCCAGCAGGCTGTGAGCACCGTTGCCGGAGTTGCCAGTCCGGATGCCGACATCTTCTTCGGAGCTACGGTGGATCCCAGGATGGGAGAGCAACTGCAAGTGATGCTCATCGCTGTAGGGATGGATGGTCTGCTATCGGCCGCCCCCGGTTCGGTTGCGCCGGCGACAGACCGCAGAGGTCTTCACCGTAGGCCACCTAGCACTCTGCGAGCCGGCAGGAATGGATCGCTGGGGGTGGAAGTCTATGACCAGGGCGTCGATCTCCTTGATCTGGATGTGCCCACGTTCCTGAGGCGTCGCAGATTGGCGAGGATAGGGGAGGAGAAACATGCCTAAGCCTTCCAAGGAGTGCAGGACAAGAGTACAGAAACATGTCAAGAAGCACTTTCCGGAGATGGCTGGTGTGAAACCCAAGGTCAGTTCGGTCAATCATGAAGGACAGACGAGACATCGTTTCACCTACCGCAAGGCCCTGAGCTCATCCAACGGACAGAAATTCCTGCAGGTTGTCCATTTGACCACCGACGAAGAAGGAAGGGTTCTCAAGGTCGCTGTCTCCAGATAGGGTGAAGACAGAGAGGTTGACGATGGGAAGGGCATGCAAGTCTATCATACTGAGGATCACCCGCCGGCCTCATCCACTTGGCTATCTGCTATTGCTGGTGATATTAGGTCTTGGCGCTGGCGTTCCTGCAGTCGTGTCTGCTGTGCCCGAAGCTGAGCCCACTACCTATGTCGTCTCCTGGGGGGATACTCTGTCCAGCATAGCGAGGCGGTATGGGACTACCGTTTCTGCGATCGTGCAGGCAAACCAGCTTAGCAACCCCAATTGGATCTACGTAGGCCAGAGGCTTGCCATCCCTGGGACCACGTCTCCTGCACCAACTACCTCTGGACTCTATGTGGTTCAAAGAGGAGATACGCTGTCTGTCATAGCTGCTCGCTATGGAACGACAGTTCAGCGCCTGGTGCAAATGAATGGTCTAGCCAACCCGAACCTGATCATCGTCGGGCAGAGGCTGGCAGTCCCCGAGGGTGCAGCGCCCAACCAGCCAGCGCGTAAGCCCGCGACCAGCACTGTTTACCAGGTCAAGCGGGGAGACACCCTCATAGGCATCGCCGCGCGTTTCGGGGTGAGTATGTGGGATATTGTCCTGGCCAACGACATAGCGAATCCTTCATTCATCTATGTCGGCCAGTCCTTGGTCATACCGGGTGCTCAGCCAACTGCAGACAACAATCCGTCGCCCGCGCCCGCCAGGACGCCTGCCCCCACTCGGCAGTCTGCAACAGCGACGCCGAGGGCGGCCACGCCAACCGTAGCGCCACCCGCCCCGACGAGTGGGCCTGCTTACTTGTTCAGGTACGTCCAGGGCAGCATGCGTCAATCC
>CAZBJW010000264.1:0-5826 GCA_964492135.1 uncultured Anaerolineales bacterium | reverse complement strand
AACGCTAAATTTACAGTATAACACATTTTTACAGATTTGTCAATATGCGGGTATCGAGTGTCATTTGCAGTTCAAAAGTGGACAGTTTTCAGTTGAAAACTGGACACTTATACTCGGTTCCCTCAACATGCTTCAGGAGGGAACCATGGATCAAGTTCACAGGCGTTTCTCGGATGAGCAGGTCGTCTTCCTGCTCCAAGCGTACTTTCAGGGCTTGATGACCAGAATTGAAGTGCAAGAAGTGCTTGGCATCGGGAAGTCCCGCTTCTTCGCCCTATGGCGAGAGTACCGCGGCAGTCCAGAAGCTTTCACCATTTCCTATCAACGCACCAGCCCCGGACGGATCTCCTCAGAGGCCGAAGCTGCCATTGAAAGGGAGCTTCTGCGTGAGAAAGCCCTGATCGACGATCCGGACCTGCCCATCTCCAGTTACAACTATTCGGCCTTGCGGGACCGCCTCAAGAAGCAGGGTATCGAGGTCTCCCTCAACACCATCATCGACCGGGCTAGAAAGCTGGGATGTCACCAGCCTGTCAGGAAGAGGAAAGCCCATGACCGTGAAGTCTTGACCGCTTCCGCGGGGGCTTTGATCCAGCATGATGGGTCTCACCACCTGTGGTCGCCCTACGCCGAGGAAAAGTGGACTCTGATCACCTCCATCGATGACTTCAGCCGCAAGCTCCTCTTCGCCGATTTCTTCCCTGCAGAAACCACCTGGGCACATATTCAGGCTACCCAGACCCTGATCCAGACCTATGGCGTACCTTTGCGCTTCTACGTGGACTCTCTACGCGCCTTCCGTTTCGTCCAGGGAAGAGACAGCTTCTGGCGCAAGCATGTCCTCCAGACCGACGATGTCCATACCCAATGGGGCAAGATGATGTCCCTCCTAGGTGTCGAGGTCACCTTCGCCCTTTCACCCCAGGCCAGGGGCAAGGTGGAGAGGCCCTACCGGTGGTTGCAGGACCGCATCGTCCGCACCTGTGCCCTGGAAGAGGTGGGTCAGCTGGAGGAGGTGCGAAGAGTCCTGCGCGAAGAGGTCGATCGCTACAACAATCACCAAGTCCACTCCACCACCCGCGAGATCCCCAGCTTGCGCTTCGACAAGGCTATCGCCCAAGGCAATACCCTCTTTCGCCCCTTCTCCCTGCCCAAGCCCTATACCTCCCCCAAGGACGTCTTCTGCCTCCGTGAGTCGAGAAAGGTGGACGCATACCGCCGGATTTCGCTCTTCGGCCACCAAATCCAGATGCCCCGCGTCCCGCCCCATGAAGAAGTGACCATCCATATGATCCCGGATGCTGACAAGCAGGTCATGGAGCTCCGGCTCTGGTGGAATGAGAAAATGGTCCACTCCCTATCCCTGCCGCTACAAGGCTTCAGCGTCCACTTTTGAACTGAAAGGTGTCCACTTTTCAGCTGCTCCTAACATATGCGGGTATCTCCCATGTCAAATGCGACAAGTGGATACATTTAAGCTAGCTAGCGGCTGGCGCAATGGGCCAGATACAGAAATGCAACATCGACCGCAGCCCGAACCTGATGCAGATATGTAGCCAGCGCGGCCATCCCTGTCCGCCAGCACTGGGACAGTCCTGGCTTCGCTCCCGGGCTCCATATGTGGCTGCCGCTCCGGATGGCACCACCGGTGCATCGACCCCGGATGGTACTCGACCGGCTCAGGTTCATCATCCCCATGGTGGTCCACGGCGAGGAGCGAATCGTGAGAGTGTTTGCGACCCGGCAATCCGGCGAAGTATAATCGCTCAGTCAAGTGAGAAGAGGACGCCTAAGAGTGTCGAGGAAGGGAAGAGTCCTGTCGCTGCTTGCCGGTCTGATCATCGTGCTGCCCCTGGGCCTGTTCTGTCTTGGAGGGTGGCTCTCGAGCACCATGCGCGAGTGGACTGGGGAGCAACAACTGCGGGAACAGATAAAGGGCCTCGGTGCCCTCATATTGATCAGGCTGGAGCGTCCGTCGCCGCAAGTTGAACCTTACGTGCCTATCCCCTATGCCGGAGTGAATCCCTACGGCATCAACACGTTCCTGGAACAGGAGGTGGATGATTGGAAGATTCATCGCACTTTTCGCCTCATTCGGGACGCGGGTTTCAAGTGGATCAGACAGGAGTTCCCCTGGGAGGATATCGAGATTGAGGGCAAGGGCATCTTCCGAGATCGCCGCCAAGGTCGGGACATATCATCATGGGCGAAGTATGATCACATCGTGGACTTGGCCGAGGAATACGGGATAGAGATCATCGCTCGGCTGGACAACCCGCCTGCCTGGAGTCGAGCGGCAGGAAACGAGGCTGGAACCTTGGCTCCACCTGACGACTATGGCGATTATGGGGACTTCGTCTACGCTGTGGTCAGCCGATACAAGGGTCGGATCAAGTACTACCAAATCTGGAACGAACCCAATATCTATCCAGAGTGGGGGGAGGGACCCGTTGACCCCGAAGCCTACGCGAGACTCCTCAAGGTGGCATACACCCGAGCCAAGGAGGCCGATCCCGAGGTTGTGATCCTTAGCGCGGGGCTGGCCCCGACTACGGAAATGACCCCCGAGAATCTCATGGATCTGGTCTTCTTGGAGCGCATGTACGAGGCCGGCGCCAAGAAGTATTTTGATATCATGTCCGTCCAGGGATATGGACTGTGGAACGGGCCGACCGATAGGCGTGTGCATCCGAATCGAGCCAACTTCTCCCGAGTCATGCTCATCCGGGAGTTGATGGTGCGCAACGGGGATGCCCACAAACCCATCTGGGCATCAGAGGTGGGATGGAACGCCCTACCTCGTGACTTTGAGGGGTTTCCCTACTACGGGCGAGTGAGTGAGGAACTGCAGGCCGAGTATTCGGCCTCAGCATATGAGCAGGCCCAGAGGGAGTGGCCCTGGATGGGTGTGATGAACTACTGGTTCTTCAAACGGGCCAGTGACTATGAGAAGGAACAGGCCTTCTATTACTTCCGTATGATGGAGCCCGATTTCTATGCCTATCCGGTCTACGAGGCGGTGAAAGAACAGGCCACCTCCCCGCCGGTATTGGGATTGGGCTATCATCAGGAGGACCACTGGGCGCTGCGCTACGAAGGCTCCTGGGAAGAGGTGGACGATGAGAGGGCTGTGCTGGGGGGGTACCGCGCGACTGACCAAGCAGGGGATACGCTGAGCTTCACGTTCTGGGGCACGGATCTAAGCCTGGTGCCGGTGCGCGATATGGACATGGGACGGCTGGAAATCAGCCTTGACGGGCGACACACAACACTTGATCTGCACAGTGCAGAGTTGGAGTATCAAGTGGAGGTGCCCGTGGCAACGCGCCTGCGTGAGGGTGAACATCAAATGCGTCTAACAGTCGCTGAGTTGGCTGACGGTAAGAGCAAGGTCGCCATTGATGGCATCATCGTGCGACGCAGCCCTGCTTTCCTGCTCAGTCGCTGCCTAGCTTTCCTGGTCTCTGTCCCTGTCGTCACGGCGCTGGTCTATGGCCTGTGGCGACGCTGGCCGAGATGAGGTTGCTCGTGCTGGCGGAGAAGGAAGGCCGCCTCGTGTGCGTGGCCCTGGCCCTGATCATCCTAATGGCCTTGTGTCTGCGAGCCTATCGGCTGGACGGCCAAAGCCTGTGGGCCGATGAAGGCAATAGCGCGGCCCTGGCAGCGCGGAGCCTTGCCACTATCAGCCGCGACGCAGCCCACGACATCCATCCGCCCCTCTACTATTATATACTCCACCTCTGGGTGCGTATCCTCGGGGACAGCGAGGTAGCTCTGCGCTCCCTGTCTGCCCTTACTGGTACGGCATTGGTTTTCGTGACCTATCTCCTGGGCGGTGAACTGTTCAACCGCAGAGTGGCTTTGGTCGCCTCTTTCTTGGCTGCTATCTCCCCCCTCCAAATCCACTATTCCCAGGAGACCAGGATGTACATCTTGGCGTCGTTGTGGTCTGGTGTGGCCGTCCTGTTTTTCTTGAGGGTCGTGAAGTCGTGGGGAGCCGTCGGGCTCGGGCGGCAGACACACGCAAACGGAGCCGCCAGCCGCGCGCGACGCGTGCTGTACATCTCTCTTTATATTGTCTTCACCACCGCCGCGCTGTACACCCATTACTTCACCTTCACCGTGCCTCTGGTCACCAGCGTGGCCTACGGCCTGGGGATGATCGCGTATCGATCCCTGCGTCGACCGCTGGTGATAGCGAACTGGGTTGCCGCCCAGGTTGTCATCGGAATCCTGTACTATCCCTGGTTGCTACTGGCCGGCGGGCAACTGACCACGTGGCCAGCGGTGAGTGAACCCTTCAGCTTCTCGTTTCTGGTTGGAGATCTTCTCCGCGTCTTCACTCTAGGCCTCACTGTAGCGGTGGAGATGACGCCCGTGGTGCTGGGCCTTGGTCTGCTTCTCTTGCTCGGAGGGGCGCCTTGGCAGTTGGCGCTCACGAGAGGGCGAAGGCCGGGCCTGTCCATAGTGCTGCCACGCCGTCAGCTTCATGCGGTGGTCTTTGTACTTGTCTACCTGGGTGTACCCATTCTGACAATGTACGTGCTTTCCCTCAGCCGTCCTGCCTATGACCCCAAGTTCCTTCTCCTGGCCACACCTGCCTTTTGTCTCCTCCTCGCCCGGGGCGTGGCTGCCGAATGGCTGGGCGAGAAGGATCGGACAGGCCTGGAGGGCAGGATTAGCAACGAAGGGGGCGATACCGGCTGGCGCGGGGTGGCTAACATCGCCCGCTGCACCGTGACCGGCGTCGCTCTTCTCGTCGTCACCGTGGCCTGTGCTCGGTCATTAGCCAGCTACTATTTCGACGAGCAGTACGCCCGCGACGACTACCGTGGCATTGCCCATTACGTCACCGCTGCAGGAGGACAGGGAGATGCCATCATCTTGAATGCCCCCGGACAGATAGACGTCTTCTCGTACTACTACGAGGGCCCTCTGCCAGTCTATCCTCTCCCCGGGCAGCGTCCCCTGGATGAGGTAAAGACCGAACAGGCCCTGGAGAGCATCTTGGCGAAGCATGAGAGGCTCTTTGTCCTCCTCTGGGGCACCGACGAAAGCGACCCAGACCGATTCATCGAGGGCTGGCTAGACCGCAGAAGCTTCAAGTCCGTCGATTCCTGGCAGGGAAACGTGCGGCTGGTCATGTACGCGGTGCCGCAGGAGGAGATCAGCTCGCAGATCCAGCATCCCGAAGAACTCAGGCTGGGTGAGAAGATAGCCTTTCTCGGCTATAGCGTCTCGAGTTTCCAGGTCGAGGCTGGCGGCATTTTGCAGCTGACCCTCTTCTGGCAGGCGCTGGATGAGATGGGGGAACGGTACAAGGTCTTCACCCATGTCTTGGACGCCAGGTCGCACATCGTGGGGCAGCGGGATGCGGAACCAGTGGGCGGGGCTCGACCCACCTCCACTTGGGAGGAAGGGGAGATCATCGCCGACAACTATGGTGTCCTCGTGCTGCCGGGGACACCACCAGGGGAACACCGCCTGGAGATAGGGATCTACAGTTTGGAGACGGGCCAGAGGTTGCCGGTCCTCAAGGATGGGGAAGTCCTCGGTGATCGCATCCTGCTGCAACCTGTTCGGGTTGTGAAGGCGGAGGCGCCGCCTCTCGTGGAAGCGTTAGGCATGCAGCAGAGGCGAGACGTGGAGTATGGTCCTCTTCGTCTTCTCGGTTATGATGTGCATAAGCTGGGATACCGGCACCAGCCCAATGAGCCGCTGCATGCGGGGGACATCTTGCACGCGACCTTCTACTGGCAGGCTGTCGGGAAGATAGAGACAGAGTTCAGCCTCAGCCTGCGGTTGGTGGACCGGAATGGTCTGGCT
>CAZBJW010000263.1:4606-5852 GCA_964492135.1 uncultured Anaerolineales bacterium | reverse complement strand
ATTGCGAAACATGCGTGCCAGACACAGGAGACCACCAACACAGGGCCGGATCTCTTCCAGGCGATCCTGACGAACCTTGTGCAGGAGTTCAGGGTCTGCCAGGAAGGGACGGCACACTTCCCAGATATCGATCTTGCCCGCACCAATGGCCTCATGCGCCATCAGGGGATCCCCCAAGCGCGGTCCGAAGGCGATGGGGACGTCCACCGCCTGCCTGGCCCGTTCCGCCAGGGGGAGCCAGCCGTCGGTGGGCACGTCGCGGCCGAGGGCGCCGGTGCGCGACTCGTGCCAGCCGATGACGATGGAAATCATGTCCACGCCGGCCTGTTCGGCCAGTTTCATGTACTCCAGGCAATCCTCCGGCGTCGAGCCGCCGTACTCGTCCATCAGTTCCTCGCCGCTCAGACGGACCACCATCAGGGCATCGCCGCCGATGACCCGCCGGGTCGCCTGCAGAAGCTCGATCATAAAGCGAGCCCGGCTCTTTACCGAGCCGGCATATTCGTCGGTGCGCTTGTTGGTGAAGGGCGAGAGGAAATTGGCGAGGAGATATCCCATAAAGGCAGTGTGCTCGACGCCGTCGAAGCCTGCGTCCATCGCGCGGCGCCCCGCATCCGCGTGTTGCTGGATGATGGTGCGAATCTCCTCCCTGGTCACCTCCCGCGGCGGCCGAAAATGCCGCAGGGTCTGCGGCACAGGCGATGGCTGCAAGGCGTAGTCTAGGTTCACCCCGCCATATCGCCCGCCGTGAAAGATTTGCTGTATGGCCACCGCGCCGGCGTCGTGCAGCATGTTAACTATCTTGCGCAACCCTGGGATGAACTCGTCGTCGTACAGCGCAATCTGCCGAATGTACGTCTTCCCTTCGCCCTTCGCATCTGGATACGCGCCCTGGTTCGTGATTAGCCCACAGCCCGTCCTGGCGATCACTTCCATGCGCGCATACTCCCGGTCGGTGATGTGCCCGTCGAGGGTGTTGAAGTTGGAGATGGAGCACGCCGCGTATTTCACGCGATTCCGCAGTTTGAACTTGCCCACCTGGATGGGTTCGAACAGGTGGGCGTATTTGATCTCACCTGGGAGTGCCGTGTTCATTCAGGCTGCCTCTTCCTGCGCAGTGCGATGCATAGTGACAGTCTCCACCGATCTGCGTGCAGTCCCCATAGATCAAACCTCTTCCCTAGTGTATCTCCCTCGCGACACTCGCAGCCAGAGCCGCGATTTTGCCATCACCCTGCTCCAGGCC
>CAZBJW010000263.1:1764-4596 GCA_964492135.1 uncultured Anaerolineales bacterium | reverse complement strand
AATCTGGGTGAAGTCCCCATAGATCGGCCCTCTTCCCTCCTCTATCTCCCTACCCTACCCGCAACCAGAGCCATGATCTCACCATCACCTTGCTCCACGGCCCCTGGAAAAGGCCCTGGCCGCCAGGGAGAAGAACGCCCGCCACGATGCCTGCCCACAGGTGCCCATCATCGATAGCAAGCGGCAGGCGGTGCCGGGCCTCGCCCTGGACGTCTCGTGGAGTCAAATTCTCCACTGCCCGCCTTCGATGACCAACTTTCCGTCCAGGAGCAGATCGGGCTCGGCAATCACGAAGTCCTCGTGGAGGTCAGAGGTTACCGTGCCACCCATGTGGGAGTTGTCGCCGATGGCCAGATGCACCGTGCCCTTGATCTTCTCCGCCTCCAGCACGTTGTCCGGCTGCCTGGCGTTGGGATTCGTGCCGATGCCCAACTCAGCCAGGTTGCGACGGACCCGGTACGTCTCCTCCTCCCTCTCCAGCTGGAGCAGCTCCCTGAACTCGTCTCCTACCTTTCCTCCGCCTTCAAGCCGGACCACCAGCCCCTCTTCCAGGTGGAGGACCATCTCCTCGGTGAGATTGGGATACCAGCCTCTCTGGACAACGATCACCCCCTCTGCGGTGCCCTCCACCGGGGCGGCATAAGCTTCACCAGCGGGAAGGTTGCTCCAGGCTCCCCTCTCGGAACAGAGTCCGGAGTCAACTCCCCCGCTTCGACCGGCCAGACTGAAGCGAATATCCGTCCCGGCCGGTGAGCGTACCACGGCGCTCTGTGCCGCGGTGATCAATTCTGCCAGCCTCTCCGTGTCGGCCGCGACCTGATGGTAGTCCACGGCCATAGGCCCACCCGGGTGGAGCATGCGGGCCACGAAACCGGGCATACTGGCGATGCGCGCGCCAGCCTCGGTGGCCTCCGCCCGGGCACGAGTATGAGAGAGGGAGTAGTTGGTGAGGGCGACGATCACGTCGGCCTGAAGCATCCGCTCCGCCAGCGCTTCACCGGGCTCCCTCCCGTGCATCCCCACTGAAGGGTAGGGATAGAAATCCACCGTGGAGCGGGGGAAGGCCTCTTTGACTATCTCAGCCACCATCTTGGCCAACATGGAGCGCTCCAGCTGGCTCGTCAGCTCCGAAGGGCTCTTGTCCTGCCAAAGGCCGAGGTCGGGAGGATCGGTGACTACCAGAAGCCGCTCCCCCTCTTTCAGCCCCATGTTGACCCGCAACATGCTGAGCACCCCTTCCTCGATCTGTTCCCTATCGGGCCAAGCCATAACACCCTCCTTTGACCTGCCTCCAGTAGCTCTTGCCCCCGACTGAACCACTCACTGCACCCTGGCCAAGGCGGGCCCTGGTGCGCGCCCGCGAGCAGGTAGCCAGGCCCGCCATCGGAATAGGGACGGCCCACCCATCTCTTGACAAGCGGATCCAGTCCCCCACCCGGCCGAAGCACGAGGAGATCTCTCCTCACGCTCAGTAGCCAATCAAGAACCGTTCCCGGTACCAATCATACAGCGGGCACGCCTGGAACCAGATGGTCCATCCAGCTCCAGCAGCATCGACGCAGCAGAGAGGGGGCCACTCGGCGTGGGATGCCCGTCTAGGGAGTAGCGATGATCTCGTCGCCTTCGGAGAGATACCACAGGTTCTGTACATCCCCTCCGATGGGTGGAGCCTCCGCCAGGGGCCCGATCTCGGGCTCGCCCACAGGCGTCACGCCGTTGATCTCCAGGGAGAAACGGGATGGCCTGGCGAGCGCCCCCACCTCCATCACGTTCCCCTTCACCCTCCGTAGGTAAGCCACCGGAAGGTCGAAATCAAACAAGGCCAACCTGAACGTGGTCCCATCCGCCGCCTCCATACTATCCGCCGTATCGAGGGGCACCTGACCCGCAGTATCGAAGGTTGCCTCCACGATCGGTGCCGGAGTACCCTCCCCGGGCGGAACCGCGAAGACCGTGTAATTGAAGATCTCGTCCCGCAGGTGTCGGGCCACGATCGGGTTGTCGCCAAAAACTGCGAAAACGTCGTCCTTTCCGTCGCCTGCAAGGTCGCTCTGGACGAAGAGGACGTTGCCCTGACCTTTCACTGTGTAGTGAACCTTGACCAGGAAGGCGAAGGTGGTCACTCTCTCATCTTTGCTCAACACTACCCAACGCATCGGGCCTGCCATAATCAACGTCGTGTAGTCGACTGTCATCTTGGCGTCTCCAAAGGCAAATCGGTTGGAAGAGGGCCTGGCACAATGCCTAACCGGCCGTTCGGTAAGGATGTAGACCAAAAGACTGAGTCCTCAACCACAGCCTTCGCGCCTTTCGTCGGTGATAGTCATCACCTCCCACGTGTCACGGTCCACGAGCACTCCGTAATCCTTCTCCGCGCTCTCCACCGTGATATAGCCGTCCTTGACATCTTCCTGCACCGCCTCGATAGGCCGCTCGTAAGGGTTGCCCCACCCGCCACCAGTGCCGGTGATCAGCCGGGCGACGTCTCCCTTTTTCATGGGCAAGCGTGCTGTTTTTCCAAAGACCATAGGCTCACGACCATCGGCAAAGAAAATCTTGGTGTAATTCGGCGAGCCCTCTTGGCCCCCCTCCATGGCCCAGGGCCTGAACTTGAAGCGACCAAACGTGCCGGTGTACCAGGCCTCGTTTGCTGTAATGCGGTAGTCCCGCACCAGACCCCTGCCGCCTCGCTGCCGTCCTGCCCCACCTTCACAGATATCGAAGCCGTACTGCTCCACCAGCACCCCATAGCGGGTCTCGCAGACCTCTACCGGAATGATGTAGGTCTCCCCGTCGCCCACACAGACCAGACCGTCCTCGCCATCCTTGTCG
>CAZBJW010000263.1:0-1754 GCA_964492135.1 uncultured Anaerolineales bacterium | reverse complement strand
CGCCCCAGCCTCCAGCCTGGGGCTCCACGAGCAAGAACAGTTCGCCAGTATCCGGATGGTTGCCTGCCAGGACGACCCCGCACACGCTCAAGAAGTGGCCCGCCGGCAGGCGCTCGGGCACAATGGGCGCCATGGCCTTCCAGATCAGGTCCGTGGAGTAGAGCCTGGTCTCCCAGTGAGTGGACACAGGGGCTGGCTTCTCACAGGTGAAGACGGTCCGGTCAGGGCAGATGACCTTCAAGGGGCGGAAGCATCCCTCGTTGGCGGCGATAGACGGATCGGTCAAGGATTTGAAGATGGAGCGCACGCCTGAATGAAGGGCGGTGCGACTGCAGTTGACCGGACCAGGTACCTGAAGATGGGTGCCGGTGAAATCGCAGATGAACTCCTCCTCGGTGATAGTGACCTCGACACACACCTCGAAGGGACCGTTCCCTATCCCATCGTCGTCGATGTAATCCACCGCCCGGTAGACACCTGAGGGCAAATTGGCCAACTCCTTGCGGGTCAGCTCCTCGCCGTAGTCCAGAAGCGCCTCAATGCCCGCCTGCACCAGTTCAACACCATACCGCTCGCACATCTCCTGAAAGCGCTTCGCCCCCAGGCGCAGGGAGGCAGCCTGAGCATACATGTCACCCAGTGTCACCTCCGGCGTCCGCACGTTGGCAGCGATGAGGTCTACCAGGCCCTCATTTACCACTCCGGCCTGGAAGAGCTTGATGCAAGGAAACTGTAAGCCCTCCTGGTAGATTTCAGTGGAATTGGTGGTCCAGGAGCCAGGGGCCATGCCCCCCACCTCGGTCCAGTGACCCTTGTTGGCCGAGAACGCCACGACGTCTTCACCGTAGAAGATGGGCATGATCTGTGCTACGTCGGAGAGATGGGTGCCCCCGCCGGTATAAGGATCGTTCTGCAGGATGATGTCTCCCGGTTCCAGGCCCTCGAGGCCGAACTTATCCAGGACGGATTGCACACCGAAGGTCAGAGTCCCCAGGAACCCGGCCACGCCGTTCCCCTGGGAAATGAGCTGGGCCTTGTTGTCAGCCAAGCCACACGCATAGTCCAGCACCTCGTAGATGATGGTGCTCATGCTGGTACGCTGTAGGGCCACGAACATCTCATCGCCGATGGCGACGAGCGCGTCCTTGATGATCTCCATGGTGAAGGGATCAACTCTTGGTTTCGCCACTCTCACTGTCCCTCTTCGGGCGAACTAGACTCCGGAAATCTTCTGAGGCCTCCGAAGTCGCTATAGCCCCCCATCGTGGGGCCGGCGTTAACGGCGCCTCTTTCCGCGCATGGTCCCTTCCGCCGCCTGTCTCGCGGCGATTGTCTGCGGGCGTAAATGTTCTCGGATGCTGCGTCCTCAGCACTGCCTCAGCTGCTCGGCAGGGGGCCACCTCAACGCCAAGGTAGGTACGCGGAGGTTGTCCGTTACTATGAATGGCAAACACTTCAGTTTCCTGTTGGCTTCACCGAACTGCGTTCTACCATAAGGATGGCCGTGCGTTCTGGCGCTCTCGTGCGATGCACCACCCCTCTCGGAATCGCATACCCTTGGTGGGGTTCAAGGGTTACAGTCATGCCCTCCACATCAATCAGAAACTTGCCCTGCAGAACGAAGAAGAACTCGTCCTCTTCATCGTGCTTGTGCCAGTGGAATTCTCCTTGCATCACGCCGAGGCGAACCACACAGTCGTTCACCTGACAAAGGGTTTGATTGAACCATTGCTCCTCACAGGCGGCAACGAGGC
>CAZBJW010000262.1:0-6022 GCA_964492135.1 uncultured Anaerolineales bacterium | reverse complement strand
TAGCCAGATCCAACACAAGCTCAGGGGTTACCACATGCTTCCCCCACGGTCCACTTATACCAGCGCTTTGTCCGCGTGCCGGTGCTGAACAAGCTGTCCTGACAGCCCCGCAGTCCCGGAAACAGGATCCTCGTGGGGCAGGACAAGACGGTGGCGCTCGCACTGGAACCGAAGAAGACCACGCTGGCAGTGGGCGACGAGACCTTCCAGGCGTACCGGCCCCTGTGGCCAACCCTCGGCAGCGGCAGCAACTCACTGAAGAGACAAGGGCTTCATAGACCGAGAAGCCGTGGCAATCGTCATAACCGTATCCGCCCGCTCCAATGCGTCAACCCACGTCCCGCAGATCCCGCACAGCGCCGAGCTGCACGGGTCCCTCTGTCATACAGGTCCGCCGAGGGGCTCAAGATCCGTGCGTTATGCACTGTGGCGCCCCCTCGTCCCAGGATGTTTCCCCAGCTGCCAAGGTTTGTCAGCCCTGTCTGCGGGAACTATAATAGCTAAAGGTGTGCAACATGATAGTAGATGCTCTCCATCTCGATGCACTATTGCGCAGGGTAGCGAAGCCCGGCCGCTACACCGGCGGAGAATGGAATAGCGTTGTTAAGGACTGGGACGAGGTCCAGATCAAGGTAGCCCTGGCTTACCCCGACGTCTACGAGGTCGGGATGTCCAACCTGGCCATCATGATCCTCTACGACCTGCTCAACAAAGAGCGGGACGTCCTCGCCGAGCGCGTCTACACTCCGTGGGTGGACATGGAAGAGGCCATGCGAGCTGCCGGCATCTCCCTCTACAGCCTCGAGACCAGGCATCCCCTCGCCCACTTCGACATCATCGGTTTTACCTTGCCCTACGAACTGAACTACACCAACGTCCTCAACATGTTGGACCTGGCCCACATTCCCATCCTGGCCAGCGAGCGCGACGACGCCCATCCCCTCGTCATCGGGGGCGGCAGCTGCACCTACAACCCAGAACCTCTGGCCGACTTCTTCGACCTCTTCGTCATCGGCGAGGGCGAGGAAATCGTTTTGGAACTGCTGGACCTCTATCGGGAGTCACGAGCTGACAGAGAGGAGCTACTCAACAGCGCCGCTGAGATAGAAGGCATCTACGTGCCCAGTTTGTACGACGTGCGATATAGAGAGGACGGCACAATTCAAACGATCAGACCAACTCACCGGAGCGCCAAGCCGATGGTCACCAAGCGCATAGTGGGTGCTCTGCCTCCCGCACCCACCAGAGTAGTGGTGCCCTACGTGGAGGCCATCCACGACAGAGCGATGATCGAGATCCAGCGAGGCTGCACGCAAGGCTGCCGGTTCTGCCAGGCGGGCATGATCTACCGCCCGCTACGAGAGCGTTCCCTCGACGAGATAGTCACCACGGCCGATGAACTCCTCGCGGCCACCGGGTACGAGGAGTTGGCCTTGGTGTCTCTCAGCAGCTGCAACTACAGCCGTATCGAGGAACTGGTGCGAACGCTCCTCGACAAGCACGGCCCAAAGCACACCTCCCTGTCGCTGCCCAGCTTGCGCATGGACTCCTTCTCCCTGAAACTGGCCGAGACGTTCCAGGGGCAACGCAAGACCGGACTGACCTTCGCCCCCGAAGCGGGCAGCGAGCGGCTGAGGCGGGTGATTAACAAGGCCATCAGCGACGAGGACATCCTGCGTACGGCTGAAGCCGCATTCACCAGCGGCTGGGACCGCATCAAGCTTTACTTCATGACCGGACTGCCCACAGAGACCATGGAGGACGTGGAGGCCATCGCCTCTGTGGCGAAACAGGTGCACATGATAGGACGCCACGAACGAGGAAAGAGAGCTTACGTCAGCGTCAGTGTTGCTACCTTCATCCCCAAGCCCCACACCCCTTTCCAGTGGCTGCCTCTGGAAGAGAAAAGCTTGCTGGAACAGAAACACCGGTTGTTGAGACGCCTGATCAGGGGCCCAGGGTTCAAGCTGAGTTGGAATGATCCAGAGACCAGCATCCTGGAGACTGCCATCTCCAGAGGAGATCGCCGGCTGGGCCAGGTGCTCCATGAGGCCTGGCGCCGGGGCGCCAGATTCGACGCCTGGAGCGAGGCGTTCGATGCGAACCGGTGGTGGGCAGCTTTTGCCGCTCAAGGGCTGGATCCCACTTTCTATGCCCTCAGGGAGCGGTCGCTGGACGAGACGCTGCCCTGGGATCACATTGACTGCGGGGTGAGCAGGGAATTCCTCATCTCCGAATACCAGCGCGGCATGCGTGAGCAGCTGACCCTCGACTGCCGTGAAGGCCCCTGTCGGACGTGCGGTATACTGGCCACCTTCTCGCCCGACGCAGAGACAATGCGGCTTGGGTCTTGGGGCTGCAGGGCGGCCGTACAGAAGCAAGCATAGCGCAGACGGAGGACAGGAACGTTGCCCTGGACACCAGAGACAGAGCGAAGACAACGACTCAGGCTGACCTTCACCAAGGGTGATGAGGTGAAATACATCTCTCATCTCGACCTGATGCGCGTGTGGCAACGGGCCCTGCGCCGCGCCAACATGCCGTTGCTCTACTCCAAAGGGTACAATCCCCGGCCCAAGATCTCCATCGCTGCCCCGCTGGCGGTCGGCATTACTGGCGAGAGAGAGGTGATGGACGTGACATTGGAGAGAACTATCGCTCCCCTGGACTTCGCCACCAGCGCGAGCAGGCAGCTTCCCAAGGGTATCTCCCTGGTCGAGGTGGAGGAGGTGTACGCAAGTCTGCCTTCGCTACAGTCGCAGGTACGCTCGGCAGAATACCTGATCACTCTGGAAGCTCGAGAGACCAGAGAGGAGATGGAGGGGCGGGTTGCCCCCTTGCTGCGCAGTGAACGCCTACCCCGCCAGCGGCGCGGCAAGACGTACGACCTGCGCCCCTTGATCGAGAGCGCCTCCCTGGAAGCCAGGACCTCCGAACACTACGTCCTGAGGATGCGGCTGCGAACGGGGGAGCAAGGCACGGGGCGTCCCGATGAGGTATTAGCAGCGCTTGGTGTTCAAGACTCGGTCATGGAGGTCACACGCACGCAGCTGCACTTCGCCCTGTCGGTCGGGGAGTGAGGCATCGTTTCCTCTGACCCCTTCACGGCATGTGAAGACCTGCTCCGGGCGTCGCCGAACTGGTCGCGGATGTAGCTAGGGGGCGAAAAGTACCTTCTCCAACTCTTTCAAGCTCTCTACGCCCTTGATCTCGTGGGGGAACAGTGGTACTTCGACCAGCTTTCTGCCATTTCCATACTCGTCGGCCAGGATCTTGATGTACTTGCGCTGCATCTCCATGCGTTGGCGATTGAATTCGCTGTCGAGGTTCTTGATGACGTTGTTCACCAAGATGTAGCGAATCTCCAGTCCGAACCGTTCGAACTCCCCGATGAGCCTCCTGGCCTGGTAGACCCCCAAACCCTCCGCGATAGTGACCAAGATGAACTCCGTGTTCTCTGGATTCCTCATGAAGTTGGTGACTTCCTCAGCCAGGGCCTTCCAGCTCTCGATGAGATCGAGAAAGGGCACCTTCTTCAGCTGCAAGGCGTCCCTGATGCGCATGTAGACCTTCGGTGCCGTGCGCAGGTGCGCTATGAACTTGTAGGGCAGTTCTAGAAGGCGCAACGTGTCGCCGGCAGGAGCCGTGTCCCAAACGATCAGGTCGTATGAGCCATCCTTGATGTGCTCCAACACGTAGTCCAGCATGAATTCCTCTTGAATTCCAGGGGCCATGGCCACGTAGTCGATCACCTCATCGTACGGCATGTCTATCAACGACGATGCCGCTTCGTATATCTCCGGCCCAAACTTCTTCTTCCACCTTCTCATCACCTCTTCAGGGCCGATCTCCAGGGCGTAGAGGTCCTTGGCGGCTTTCACCGGCTTCTCCGTGGGCCCCACGTTCATTTCGAAGATGTCCGACAGGGAAGGCGTTAGATCGCTGGAGATAATGAGCGTTCTCCGGCCGAGGGAGGCGTAATGCAGGGCCGTCGTCGCCGAGCACGTGGTCTTACCTACCCCTCCCTTGCCTCCAAACATGAGAACGCGCTTGTTGCTGTTGTCCAACCCTGACAGGGACACGCTCTACCTCCGCTCAATATCTGGCGGCCTGGAGCCCGCCTGGGATTGTAACACATGTTCTACCATCAAGCACCTCCCATGGACTCTGAACGTGACGCGTCGCTATATCTTCATCCGAGACCAACGGCCATTTGAGTCGATCGCAGAACCTATTGGTCCGTGACAGTGGGCTCGTCATGGAGGAGCTGCAAACATCGGGAAAAGAGAGAGGATGTGGGAAAATAGGAGGGCGCCAAGTGGCTTTGACAGCGCTCTAGACAGCTGACATTGGTTGGGGGAGCCCACACCGTGCCGATTCGTACAACGCCGACATCGTAGCCACGTTGCATCGGCTACTGGTCAGGGATACCGGCAAGTTTGCTCCGTCCAGGACGGCAGCGGTCAAGGCATCCACCTCACATTGGTAGACATCGATGTTCCGCACAGTGATCTCCTCCTCTTCCGCCCGACCGCGCAGGAGGATCTTACTGTCGGCGCTGATGACGTATGGCTGTCTGATGGTCAATGTCCCTTCGGCGCCGCAGACTTGAGCCTCGCTGCGTCGTTGGGTACGGAATCCACAGTCAAACACGCCCAGTACGCCATTTCCATACCGCAACAGCCCGGCGAAGCTCTCGTCCACGCCACTTTCGCCGAGTGTCTCCCAGCCAAACACCTCGTGTGCCTCGCCTGCCATCCAGCGAATGAAACTCACAGGGTAGCTGCCCACGTCCCAGAGTGCGCCGCCGCCCAACTCTGGCTTCCAGCGCACGTCACCTGGCTGATCGAGGAAGAAGGAGAGAGCTCCCCGCACGAGTGTGACCTGTCCCACCATTCCTTCCTGGATCAGTTCACGAGCCTTGCTGAGCAAGGGGTGGTGGAGGTACATGACCGCCTCGACCACCACCACGCCAGCTGACTCCGCAGCGGCCATGATCTGATCGCACTCGCTGATGCTAACCGCCAGCGGCTTCTCGCAGAGCACGTGCTTTCCGGCCTCGGCCGACCGGACCGTCCACTCGGCATGCAGGCTGTTCGGCAGGGAGATGTAGATGGCATCCACAGCGGGATCGCCCAAGAGAGCCTGGTAACTCCCATAAGCCCGAGGTATGTGCCACTCTGCCGCATAAGCGTCTGCCCGAGCCTGGCTGCGGCTGGCGACCGCGACCAGCTCAGCGCGTTCGGCGGCGTGGATCGCGGAGATCAGCCGACGGTTGATGCGGGCTGTGGAGAGGAGACCCCACCTCAGGCCCGCTTCACTCCGGTGTGCAGATCTCATAGTCAAATCTCATCCCTTCACCGATCCAGCGAGCAAGCCTCTGATGAAGTAACGACCCGTTACTATGTATATCAGCAGAGTGGGAATGGCGGCGATCAGTGCACCGGCCATGACCATGTTCCACTCCTTGATCTGGCTGCCGGCCAGGTTCCGGAGCGCGACGGTGATCGGCTGCAGTTCAGGTTTCTGCAGCACCGTGACAGCAAAGAGGAACTCGTTCCAGATGTTGGTGAACTGCCAGATGATGACCACGACGAAACCGGGCAGTGAGAGGGGAAACATCACCCGCCAGTAGATGCCCAAGAAGCCCGCGCCGTCAATTCGTGCAGCCTCTATCAGATCGGTGGGTACCTCGGCGTAATAGTTGCGGAAGATGAGCGTGGTAATGGGAAGGCCGTAGACCACATGGACCAGGATCAGCCCCCAAAGGGTGCCGCCCAGGCCAATGGCCCGCAGGGTCTGCGTCAACGGGATGAGGATGCTCTGATACGGGATAAACATGCCGAAAAGCATCAAGGGGAAAATCACGTTAGCTCCTCGGAACTTCCACTTGCAGAGTACGTAGCCATTGAGCGAGCCAAGCATGGAGGAGATTATGGTGGCGGGCACAGTCAGATAGACGCTGTTCATGATGTTCGGGCCCAGGCCGCGCAAGCCTTTCTCCGGGATCCCAAACCAGGCC
>CAZBJW010000261.1:0-6033 GCA_964492135.1 uncultured Anaerolineales bacterium | reverse complement strand
GATGATCTCCCTGCCCGCAGCGTTGGCCTGTTGCACGATGGAGTAGATGTTTGCCAGCTCTTCGTCGACCTCCCCCACGGCGTAGGTGCGGGTAATGTCGGAGTAGTACCCCTCGCTGCGGAGGAAGCCATCAATGGTCACCAAATCTCCCTTCTCGATGGGGCGGGCAGTGACTGTGGTGTGGGGCGAGGCACCGTTGGGCCCGGATGCGACGATGGGCGTATCTGGCAAGTCTCCACCGGCGGCGTCGAGAGCTGCCTTCTGCCACGCTGCGGCCAGCTCTGATTCCGTGACACCTGGCCGAATGAGCTGCTGTACCTGGCGGAACGTCCCCTGGTTCACCTCGGCAGCGTGGCGCATGGCCTCGATCTCCCCGTCGTCCTTGATGATCCGGAGCTGAGACAACAGTGGTTCGCCATCCACGAATTCACACCCTGACGCGTGTTGCTCCAACTGCCTGAGCTCCAACACGCGCATGCGCAAGTGTTCCACGCCGATCGTCTTGCCCTTCAAGTCCAGGTCCCTGGCCGCCTGTTGGAAGGCTCGCTCAGGACCCTCCTGATCCGAGTAGGAATACAGAGAGACCTCGGTTGCGAGGCTTGCCTCTGCCCGAGGGGCCTCCAACTTCGGCAAGATGAGAAGGGGATTCGCTCCCGCGGGAAATAGCGCCAAGGTGATGCGCTCGGTGGGGTGCATTTCCAGACCCGTCAGATACCGAAGGTTCGCGCCTGGCACAAGGGCTACGACGTGCACGCGCCCTTGCTTCTGGACTTGGGCCAGTTTCTTGGAGCGTTGTTCGTACGTGCTGTTCATAGTGTGGGTATTATAGCATACGTGCGCTCGCACCAAAAGCGCGGGTCAAGCGGGTGACACTCTCGCATGCATCCGACCAGCTGGCTCCGCGCGCCGCCGAGGCGACCATCTGGGGAGCTCTGATGACCTCTCAGCTCGTAGCGCAAGTTCTCAGCTTGCGCCACGGGGGCCCGCATCGACTTGGCAGCCTCTCTGATCCAGATCGACGGCTTCTGACGGAGTTGCTTCTAGGCAGGCATGGACTTCGGGGAACGCGAACGGGTACGCTGACTTGACTTCCATTGAGCGCCGTGTTATACTTAGGCTGGTCAAAGTATAACACGGAGGTGACAAGTGGCTACTGCGAAGATCTCGCGAAAGGGCTGGGTCGTAATACCCGTAGAGTTCCGCCGACGATATGGGCTCAGAGCTGGCGACACCATAACTGTTGTCGACTATGGAGGTGTACTGGCTCTGGTTCCTTCACTCGATGACCCTGTTCAGCAGGCCCAGGGTATGCTGGAGGGCTCCTCGTTGACCAAGGCACTTCTGGAAGAGAGGATCAGGGAGCGAGAACGTGAGGGATAGCGGGGTGTGCTACGTCCTCGACAGCTTCGCGCTGCTCGCCTACCTGAATGGTGAGGAGGGTCACCAAAGGGTCGCTGAGGTCCTCGGGCAGGCACAGGAGGAGCAGAAGCGGCTCTACCTGAGCATCATCAACTACGGAGAGGTGGTGTATATCGTGGAGCGTGCGCGAGGTTTGACTCAAGCGCAGCGCACTATCGCCGCTGTGGATCAGCTGCCCATAGAGGTGATCGAGGCCGATAGACGGCTGACCTTCGCTGCAGCGCACGTCAAGGCGAACTACCCCCTGGCCTACGCGGACTGTTTCACCATAGCTTTGGCGCAGGACAAGGCAGCTACCGTCCTGACCGGTGATCCGGAGTTCAGGGCAGTCGAAAGCCTGGCCACTATCGAGTGGTTGCGCGCAATGCACGCCAATGACTGAAAATGGGGCCCTTCTTGGACCTCGCCTCGTGGCCTTGTACGGTTTGCTTTTTGCCATCTCAGAGGTTATAATGTGTATGTGAAGAGGATAGGCATTATCAACATGGACCTATCGAGGCGGGCCATGCTTGGTTGTGGCCTGGAGGATTGTCCTAGCTCGCTATACCCTGAGTGGTGGTAGCGAGCTTTGTTTTCGCCGTTGGGCGAAGAGCGCGAGACTGGTTCTCGAAAGGAGCTGTGGAAATGCCAACGTCGTGGGAGTATCGTTATGCTCAGCGTACCAAGGGTATGCAGAGCTCCGTAATTCGGGAGATCCTGAAGGTAACGAGCCAGCCTGATATGATATCGCTCGCAGGGGGCATGCCGGCACCCGAGTTGTTCCCCGTTGAGAAGGTCGAAGAGGCGTGTGTTCGGGTGCTGCGCAAGGTGGGTCCAGATGCGCTGCAATACAGCACAACCGAGGGATACCCACCTCTTCGAGAATTCATCGTGGAGAAGATGTCCCGGTACGGCATTGTCGCCAGTGTGGACAACGTGCTCATCACATCGGGCTCGCAGCAGGCCTTGGACCTGGTGGGCAAGGTGCTGGTTGACCCGGGAGACGTGATCATCACGGAGGCGCCGACCTACGTGGGCGCCATCCAGGCCTTTACAGCCTATCAGGCCTCGTACGCCACGGTACCTCTGGACGATGAGGGCATGGCAGTTGACTTGTTGGAGGACAGGATCATAGAGACCCGTCCCAAGTTCATCTATGTGCTCCCCAACTTCCACAATCCGGGTGGCGTCACGCTCTCCGAGGCGAGGCGAGAGAGGCTCGTATCTGTGGCTCGCCAGTATGGAGTGCCCATTGTGGAGGATGATCCCTACGGGGAACTCCGTTTCGAAGGCGAGCACATACCTCCCGTGGTGGTCATAGACGCCAATCGCAACGGAGAGCAGCGCGAGGGGTACTTCAAGGGCGACGTGATCTACATGAGCACCTTCTCCAAGACGCTGGCCCCAGGGCTGCGCCTGGGATGGATCGTGGCTCCCGTCGAGGTGCTGAAGAAGATAGTGCAGGCCAAGCAGGGAGCAGATCTACACACCGGCACCTTCAACCAGATGGTGGCCTACGAGACTATCACGGATGGCTTCCTGGAGGAGCACGTGCGCGAGATCAGGGAGATGTACCGCCAGCGTCGCGACGCCATGCTGGCGTCCCTCGACCGGTACCTCCCCGGAGAGGTGAACTGGACACAGCCGCAAGGAGGCTTGTTCTTGTGGGTGAAGTTGCCAGAGGAGGTGGATTGCCTGGAGGTGCTGGAAGACGCTATCGAAGAGAAAGTGGTCTTCGTGCCGGGCACGGCTTTCTACCCCGATGGGCGAGGGCGCGATGCCCTGCGTGTCACATTCGCTACCTGTCCCACGGATATGATAGATGAGGGCATTCGCCGCCTAGGCAAGGCCATCACGCGTCGGATGAAGCAACCCGCATAGCCCTCCACCACTCACACGTTCCCGCGCCATAGGGCTGGGGTACTTTCGAGTGAGACCGACGTACCGGCGCGCCGTGCCTGAGCCCTGATGGTCAATAATCATGACCAAGAGATTCTTGGGTCTTGTGCCCTTGATCGGTGTTGTGCTGCTGGCTTCTCCAGGCTGTCGCTCCACGGGCCAGGTGGAGATCGACGACACAGACAACGGACGCGAGGTTGTCCTGAACGTGGGCGACACCCTCCTTCTTAGCCTGGAGTCTAACCCAACCACTGGCTATGGGTGGGAGATCACTGAGATCGACCACACGATCCTACAGGAGACTCAGCACGAGTATGTAGCCGAATCGCCTTCGCTCGTAGGTTCAGGAGGAAGGGAGATGTGGCAATTCCAGGCCCAGAACTCAGGGAGCGCAGCACTGCGACTGGAGTACAGGCGTCCTTGGGAAGAGGGCGTGGAACCCGAGAAGATGTTCAGCGTACAGGTTGTCGTGCGATGAAGGTTTCGCCGACCGTAGGCGCGTCCTCTGGGTACCCTGACCCTGCACGCTCATCCCGGAGTAGATAGATTCGTTTCATGCATGGAGAGAAGAACTGGTGAGTAGACCAGACCTTGTGATACTACATCCTCCCAGTGTGTATGACTTCCGCAAAGAGCTGAAGCTGTATGGGCCGGTCAGCGAGGTGATTCCCTCCACACCGATTTTCGAGATGTACCCGTTGGGTTTCGCCACCATCGCACTCTACCTGGAGCAGCAAGGATTCCGGACGCGGATAGTGAACCTGGCCCTTCGCATGATGAATGACCCATCCTTCGATGCGGAGAGGTTCATCACCTCCCTGCGGCCGGCAGCATTTGGCATCGGGCTCCATTGGCTCTGTCATGCTCAGGGTGCCGTGGAGACGGCCAGAGCTGCGAAGCGACAGCACCCCGACGTGCCGGTGATCATGGGGGGCTTCTCTGCCTCCTATTACCATGAGGAACTTATGGAGTATCCCGAGGTCGATTACGTCCTGCGTGGTGATTCCACCGAAGTGCCCTTGGCTCAGTTGCTTGTATGCCTGAGGGAGAAGGGCGAACCTGATAATGTGCCCAACCTCACCTGGCGCGACAAACGAGGGAATATTAGGATCAACCCTCTGAGGCATGTACCAGAATCGGTGGAGATACGCCCCGTAGACCAGGCCTTCATGGTCAGGTCGGTGCTCAGGGAGCGCGATTTGACAGGGTACATGCCCTTCAGGGACTGGCTCGAGTACCCCATGGGGGCAGGGATAACCTGCCGTGGCTGTACTCATAACTGCGTCACCTGCGGGGGTTCCCAATATGCGTTCCGTCACTATCTGGGGCGTGAGAAGCCCGCGTTCCGACCACCTGAGGCGCTGGCTGAAGACATCAGAAACATCCGCGGCTTCGGCAGGGGCTTTCTCATGGTCATAGGCGACATCCGGCAGGCTGGAATGGGGTACGCCCGTCAGTTCCTGGACGAGATCGCGGTACTGCGCGACCCCATCACGTTCGAACTGTTCACTCCCGCCACCGAGAGATTTCTGCGGCAGGTGGGCGAGGCCCTGCCCAACTACGCCCTGGAGATCTCGTTGGAGTCCCACGATCAGGAGGTGCGGCGCGCCTTCGGCAAGCACTACTCCAACGAGGCCGTGGAGAGGACCATCGAGGCTGCGTTCGCCACTGGCTGCAAACGCCTGGATATCTACTTCATGATTGGTCTTCCCAAGCAGACACGCCAGTCGGTAAGGGACACGGTGGCCTATTGTGATCAGTTGCTGGACAGACATGGCGGCGACGGCCGGGTGCATCCCTTCATCTCCCCGCTGGCGCCTTTCCTGGATCCGGGGAGCATAGCCTTCGAAGAACCAGAGAAGCACGGCTACCGCATCTTCCACCGGACTTTGGAGGATCATCGACGTGCATTGTTGCAGCCCAGCTGGAAGTATGTGCTCAACTATGAGACGGAGTGGATGACCCGGGAGGAGATAGTCCTCAGCAGCTATGAAGCCGGCCTGGAGTTGAACCGCATCAAGGCTCGCCATGGTCTGATGAGCGCGGACGAGATTGCGCAGCAGGAAGCCCGAAACGTACGGGCACTGCGACTGCTTGAGGAGCTAGACGCCCCCCGAGAGTTCGACGAAACGAGGCTGGAGGAGGTGAGGCCGCAGCTGGCGGAGATAAACGCCATCGCCTCGCGACCGAGGAACGATTGGGAACTGGGACTCAGGTTGGGCAGGTGGGGATCTCCTAGACGAGTCTACTTCCTGGTCAGCCAGGGTCTGACAGCTGCTTTCAGCCAATTCCGGTCGGCGACGTCCGGAGGCCGGCCATCCAAACGACAGGTTGAAACCACCGCTTCGGTGTCAGGAGGGCAGGAATAAGTGGCCCCAGAGAAGCTGACAAGGTTGCCCTGTGTTGCGCTCTAGCTCAGACTTGACCGTTCTCTTGCAGGGCTAGTTGGCTTACGGGCGGTGACGCAGGCCCACGTCCTCTCTGCTCACGGGGACGCCATTGCTCCCAGTGACCCCTGTCTCTACGGCGTTCGAAGACGTGGGGAGGGTGATGTATACTGTGACGGGGGAACACCAGCGGTGGCAGCAGACAGAACCACTTTGCCCGTTTCCCTGCCAGGGGCTGCTGAGGAACTCGGAGCAGGCATGCGAGACATCTATGAGGAGATCGAGGAGTACGTCGCCAGCGGCGAGATTGTTGCCGCAGCCACAGTGGTCAGCACTCAGGGCTCCACAC
>CAZBJW010000260.1:0-6042 GCA_964492135.1 uncultured Anaerolineales bacterium | reverse complement strand
GGGCAGCGGTTCCGGCTTTTTGTACGATCGGGAGGGGCACATCGTCACCAACTATCACGTCATCGAGAATGCAGAAGAACTGCTGGTCACCCTCGCTGATGGTGAGACGTACGAAGCGCAGATGGTCGGCACCGACGCGACGAACGACCTGGCAGTGATCCGCATCGACGGTGCCCCGGATTTGCTCGAGCCATTGGTGCTCGGTGATTCGGACAGCCTCCAGGTGGGACAATTCGTGCTCGCCATCGGGAACCCCTTTGGCCTGGAACAGACGTTGACGACCGGGGTGGTCAGCGCACTGGGCCGAGTCATCGAAAGTCCAGAGGACAACAACTTCATTGGGGAGGCAATCCAAACCGATGCGGCCATCAACCCGGGAAACTCGGGAGGGCCGTTGCTTGACCTCTCTGGGCGCGTCATAGGCGTAAACTCCCAGATCATCAGTGCTAGCGGAACCTCATCCGGCGTGGGCTTTGCCGTGTCGGCCAGCACGGTGCGGCGCGTGGTGCCGGAGCTGATCTCCAGTGGGCACTACCCTCACCCCTGGCTGGGCACGCAGATGCTGAGCCTGACACCTGCTACCATAAGTGCGCTCCGAGAAGCGGGAGTCGAGGTGCCGGTGGATGCAGGCCTGCTAGTCCTGGAGGCGGACGCGGGCGGCCCGGCGGACAAAGCTGGCATACTGGGCGGCAGCCGCCTGGTGCGCATCGGCAACTACCGGGTCCCAGTGGACGGAGACATACTTGTAGCCATTGATGGCCAGCCGTTGGCCAACTCGCAGGAGTTGACGGTGTACCTGGAGAGCGAAACCGCCGTCGGCGACGCGGTCGAACTGACCATCGTCAGAGATGGTGAGGAGCAGGTGGTCCGAGTGGCCCTGGAAGAAAGGCCATAGGCGTCACACGGTCCCTGGGGCGCTTGCTGTTCACACGCGAATCACACTTACAGCGCCCCAATCCCATTGGGAGGGCCAGATCTCAGTCTGGCCCTCCTGTCGTTTCGCACGCCGAACGGGGTTGGAATCTCTCCAAATAGGTTCTACGGGATTCATTTGGGATGCCGTCACTCATGGTCAACGCGGGTTCCTCTTGGCCTCGTATTGATCTATTCAGCGCCTCTTGCGTGTCCAACAGGTGAACTTGTGGATACCCAGGATGGTCGTCCAAGGCGACTGGAATAGAGCGGCCACCAAGCATTTGCTGCCCACCTGCCTGCCCCACGCATTTTCTTTGGACAACTTGCTCCCTCGTGCCTACAGACATTCCCGCTCCACGTTGAGGCTTTCCACCGTGGAATCCAGGCCCGACCCGGTGAATCTGGTATCAGGGGTACAGAGCTTCAACCTTTTCTGTCGTCATGTCGAACCGGACGTTGACGGCGCCCAACTCGGCCAGCAGCCTATAGAACAGCGGGCCCATCACGACCTGCTCTGGCGTCAACATTCCCTTGGCCTTCAGGTCACCGCGCGCAATCATGCGGGCGACGATGGCCGCAGTGAATGCCGTAGTGCGGGCCATGGATGTAAAGCCCAGCAGGTCGTCGTAGCGATCCACCATCTCGATCTTGTATCGGTGGAAACTTCCGTTCTTCTCGCCTATTGCCTCCACTCGGAACAAGGTGATGTCTCGCTCGCCCTCTCCCAGCTTGACGCGGGGATACAGCACTACATCGACCACCCTCTTGGGTGCAACCCGAACGCCTTCCACCTCGACCGGTCGTTCGCTCAGCAGTCCCATCTCTTTGAGTACTGTCACTTTGGCTGCAAAGCCGGGCCAGCGACATGTCTTCTGCGTACCGAGCTTCAGGCCCTGCAAAGCCTCCAGAGCCAGCAGCCAGGGCATAAAGCCTTCATGCCAAGCCTCGCACTCACCCACGCCCGGGAAGAACACCGTTTCCACGTCAGAGTAGCGAGCCACCGTCTTGAGTTCGCCGCCTTCAACGATATGCGCGTCACTCTCCCTCAAGGGCAACTGCCTCCCGCCAAAGACGATCTTGTAACCCAGTGGCGGGGCCGGGTTCTCTGGAATGCCGCCACATTTGATGTGCAGTTCGTCCACTTGGTCCAGCTTCTCCGCTAGGTAGCGAGCCATGATCTCGGTCAAGCCGGGCTCGACGCCGCATCCCAGGATGACCGGCCCGACGGCAGCCTCCACCTGTCGACGCAGACCCACGAGCTCTGTTTCGGCGGGCCAAGCCAGATCCACCAGCGGTCTCTTGGCAGCCACTGCTGCCCGGATACCCAAAGGAATGGCCGCCCTGGGCAGAGCGCCAACGACGGCATCGAAATCTGCCATCAGTTGGGTCGCTGCGACCTGATCCTTCAAGTCGAGCGCAACGGTGGTCAGTTTCTCACCGCCGTCCATGCTCCGAAGTTTCGCTTGCGCAGCATCCAACTGCCCCTGGTCAAGGTCACAGAGAGTCACCCGTGATACCTCAGGGTCCGACATGGCATTGAACGCCGCCGCCGGGCCCATCAGCCCACTACCCAACACCAAGATTCTCATTCAGATATCCCTCCTCATTACCATACCATCAGGGCATGGCCAAGAGCGCCTGACAAGTAACTTCAAGCCCAGCTCCTGTTCCACTTCCCCCCTTGGTCGCGTTGCCCACCGACAGAGCTGCAGCTGGGACACGAGGGGCGCCGCCATTGTGGGCTGTGGTGCTCGCAATTACCGCTGCCACTCAGAACCATGCAGCGCACACTAATGGACGCGGACCATTACGCTCGTTTGACTCTGAACTTGGCTACGTAAGTGCGCAGCTTCTGAACCATGGAAAAGTCAGCGAGGCCGAGAGAGATTGTAGCATCGTCTTGTGACACTAGGCAACGGTGTAGCACTGCGTCGAATTGGGATCCAGCACGGCGACGGGCACCGCTAGCACATGTTTGCACGTTCCATGGGTGTACGCTCCCAGGGCCCGAACACTTGACACCTAGTGGCTACGGACCGGGGCCTGCTCCTATGCGTATCTTATCCCACCGCGCAGGCGCGTCGCTGCTTGTGGCTCCGCCGCAAGACTGCCTTACTGTGCTGTCATGCTGCTGTACACGCAGGGGAACCTTAGTCGAATCGACACAATTCCTTAACAACTTCTTCACACTCTCAGCGTATGATCAGGTTGGCCAAGAATCAAGATGCAGGAAAGGGGGCCAGAAGATGTTGAAGAAGTGGTACGTGATCGCAGGTATAACGGTGGGCGCGTTGGCGGCATGTGTCTTGCTGCTGATGGCCGGTGCCGTGGTCGGTGGCATAGCTGGATACGCGGCCGCAAATCGGGGGCCAGCCATCCGCCTGCCAGAAGCATGGCAGAAATTCTTGCCCCAGCTTCGGCCCTGGGAAGAGGTGCCCGAACCACGGCCGCAGGTTCCTGAACTTTGGCAGATGCCGCCTGGGATCACGCTCGGACCCTTCTCAGGGCGGCTGCGTGGAGCTCTGATCGTTGAGGTAGACGAGGGAGGTCCCGCCGATCAAGCTGGCGTACAGACCGGAGACATCGTCATTGCGCTGGACAACAAGGCGATAGATGAACACCACGACCTTCCAGACCTGATACTCAGCCAAGAGCCAGGAGATATCGTCACGCTAACCATCGTGCGGCGCGATGATGAGGCGGAAGTCGTGGAATTGGAGGTCACCCTAGGCAGTGAGACGAATGAGGAGGGCGACGTGGTGGCTCATCTGGGCGTGCGGTACAGGTCCCTCACGAGCGGCTTCGGCCTGGCGCCCCTGGAGAGAGCTCCCGGCTTCGGCCGCGACACTCAACCAGACTGAACTTCTTTCCCAGCGACGCTCGCGGCGTGGAAAGCTCCGAGGGCTCTGGTGCCGTACGCACGGGACGCACCGAATCCTCCCTTCCGTACCGGATGTTCAGGTCTTGGTCTGGGCCTCCGGGTGTTCTGCGTGCCGAACGGGATTGTCGAAGACATCGGGCGAAGGGGCGGGTCTACATTCTCGCCGGTTACCCCCGCCACTCTTACCGTGCCACACGATGGATCCGCCCGTGGCAATCCCGTGTGAGGAGACCGGGAGACAATCCACATCTGACCTTCATAGCTTCTTCACGGTTCCTTGATGATTCCGTAGTAGCATTAGAACTCGAGAAGGAACGCGTATCAAGAGCGTAGGCACGCGGGGGTGAACAATGAGGTCTTTGCCAAGAAAGATCGGTTCTATACTAAGTAGGAAGCGACGCCTGCTCATTCTCATCTTTGCCGTGGTAGTGTTTGCGGCGCTCGGGGGCGGTTGGTACTATTACACGGAATACCTCCCGGCTCAAACGCCCTCTGCAGCCGAGACCATCCAGACATCCCGAGTACGACGGGGCAACCTGATCATCGCCGTCGGCGGCAGCGGCACTTTGATGCCTGGCGCCGAAGTGGACCTGGGCTTCAGCAGCGCCGGGGTTGTATCTGAGGTGCTGGTGGAGGTGGGGGACTGGGTGGAGAACGGCGATGTGTTAGCCCGAATCGATCCCGCAGCGCTGCAGCGGGCTCTGATACAGTCGGAGGCCGATCTGATGGTGGCCCAAGACAACCTGGAAAGTGCGGAGAGCCCCTACAGCCAGCTTGATCTCAACCAGGCGTACCTGGCCATAGATCAAGCGGAGGCGGCTCTGGTAGAAGCGAAAGACAACCTGGCGGTGGCCAGGGAACCCTCCGCTTGTCTGTACGAGAGCGTTGTGGATCTGGAGTATGAGTATAGCTGGTACTATGACAACTACTATCAGACAGTCCAGCAGTACGAGGCGGGGGAGACTGGCCGTGAGGACTTGAACGCGGCATCGGACAACCTCCAGTGGGCAGAGGAGAGACTGAACCAAGCCCTGGACTGCCCCCCTGGTCCCGAAGACGTGGCCGTGTGCGAGAGTGACTATGTCTGGTATCAGGGCAGATATGCAGAGATGGGCGGAAGGTACCGGGTGGGGGAGATAAGCCAGGAGCAGCTTTTTGCACTCGGAGATCGCATCCAGGCGGTTAAGCAGAGACTCGATCAGGCCCGGCAGGCCGCTTCCGAAGGCACCAAGGCTCAAGATGAGGTGTCTCAGTGCGAGTTCAACCTGCAGAAGGCCCGGGAGACCCTGGCCGAGATGCAATCGGGTCCCGATGCCACGGACGTTCAGGTGGCGCAGGCCAAGCTCGTCAGCGCTGAGGCGGCCGTGGAGGATGCCCGGGCCGCTCTGGAGGGGGCCACCCTCGTCGCTCCCTTCTCTGGCGTCGTCACTGCCGTGGAGGCCCAGGCGGGCGAGACGCTAGGCACGGCCGCCATCATCACTCTGGCAGACATGGCGGATCCACTAGTTGAGATCTATCTGGATGAAACAGATGTGAACAGTGTCGCACCGGGCTATGAGGTGGAGGTGGTGTTCGACGCTCTGCCCGACGATGTCTTCACGGGCCAAATCGAGCGGGTGGAGCCTGAACTGGCGATGATACAGAATGCCCCAACGGTGATAGCCTTCGCCAGCCTGGAGGAGTCAGATACATCGTCGCTACCTCCGCTAGGAGCGAATGCCATGGTGGAGGTCATCGCCGCCCGCGCGGAGAACGTGCTGCTGGTGCCAACAGAGGCGCTGCGAGAACTCTCCCCCGGGCAGTACGCCGTCATGGTGATGGTGGATGGCGAACCCCAAATGCGGCAGGTGGAGGTCGGTGTTATGGACTACGCCTACGCCGAGATCATCAGTGGCTTGCAGGAGGGAGATGTGGTCAGCACCGGCATGGTGCCTACGGAGTAGGCCAGTTCACGAGCATCTGGTCCAAGTCCAAGACACGGACGGAGTCCACGGGGCCCCGTTACGGCAGGCGTTTGCGGCGGTGACGCTCGGCCAGGAGACGAGGAGAGACCATTCCACATCTAGCCTTGATGGTACAGTCAGTGTTGCAAAAGGACTGATTTTCCCCATACGTGGGGATTGCGAGGGTAAAGGAAAGGATGACTGCTGTGAGTTCTTGGTTCGGACATAGGCGTGTGGTTATCGTCGCTGTTCTTGCCCTAGCCGCGATTGTAGCCGCGGCGGGCGGCTGGTACTACTATACAC
>CAZBJW010000259.1:0-6046 GCA_964492135.1 uncultured Anaerolineales bacterium | reverse complement strand
GTGCAGGAGCACGCAGAGGGTGTCTCGCCATGGCAGATGCTTGCCAGAGACGTAGAAGTCTGGTATAATGGTGTGTACACCCCCCACAAGCCAGACGTTGATTGCACGATAGGAAAACTGGAATGATGGGGCCGAGAGAGAGCGTGGAGGAAGTCGCCAGGGACCTGCAGGAAGGCGAAGGGGCCAGCGATGTGACTGCCGGGGAGGGCCCTGACACCTCGCCGAGAATCCTGATCGTGGATGATGAGGAAGTGGTTTGCAGGTTCCTCAAGAGGCTCCTGTCCGGAAGTGGGCATCAGGTAGAGGTATCGTTTAGCGGTCAGGATGCGATAGCCAGACTGGAGCAAGATTCATTCGACTTGGTCATCACCGACCTGAAGATGCCCGGCGTTGACGGGATAGGGGTCTTGAGGAGGGCGAAGGAGCTGGATCCGTTTTGTGAGGTGATGGTCATCACCGCATACGCTTCCGTAGAGTCGGCCGTAGAGGTGATGAAACTCGGTGCCTATGACTACATCAGCAAGCCATTTAACGTAGATCGGATTAGGCTCATAGTAGAAAAGGCCTTGGAGAAGCGGAGGCTCCTTCGGGCCGCCGGGGAGAGAGATTTCTACAAGCGCCTGTCTCAGATAGATGGCTTGACCGAGGTTTACAATCGTCGTACGTTCGATGACCTCCTTTCCGCTGAGATCTCGCGTTCCGATAGGTTTCGGCGTCCGCTCTCGCTACTCATGATAGACTTGGACCATTTGAAGGTCATCAACGATAACTTCGGCCATCAGGCAGGCGATTACATCCTGAGAGACATAGCCTGGTTGCTAAGGAGATCGGTACGTAACTGCGATCTTGTGGCTCGATACGGTGGCGATGAGTTCGCAGTGATCTTAGTGGAGGCCAGCAAGGCAGATGCTATTACCACAGCGAAGCGTCTGATCCGTATAGTGGAGGTACCGGCGCCTAAGCATGACAGGGAGTTCGCTTTCGAGGATTGGACAATGACCATCAGCATAGGGGTGGCCAGCTACCCCACTGATGCTGGGGACAAGGTCGAACTGATGGAGAAGGCTGACCGGGCTCTATACGAGGCCAAGATCCAGGGCGGGAACCGTGCCAGTCCCGCCGGGTCCTAGGGAGTACGAGCGCATGAAGAGTGTCCAGACCACTGCGCAGAGAATCATTGACAACGTAGAAAAGGTCATCATTGGAAAGCACGAGGAGGTACAGCTCGCTCTCGTAGCTCTCCTCTGCCAAGGGCATGCCCTCATTGACGATGTGCCGGGTGTGGGCAAGACCATGCTGGCCAAGTCGATAGCTCGCTCTCTCGGTTGCACGTTCAAGCGCATTCAGTTCACCCCTGACATGCTGCCCAGTGACGTCACTGGTGTCTCCGTCTATGATCAGAGCAGTGGGCGATTTGAGTTTCGCCCTGGGCCGGTCATGGCCAACATAGTACTCACCGACGAGATCAACCGTGCCACCCCGAAGACCCAGTCAGCGCTACTGGAAGCTATGGAGGAGCATCAGGTGACCGTTGATGGCGTCACTCACCGGTTGGCCGAGCCCTTCCTAGTACTGGCGACCCAGAATCCGATCGAGTACGAGGGGACGTTTCCACTGCCCGAGGCTCAGCTGGACCGTTTCCTGATGCGCGTCAGCCTTGGTTACCCTAGCCCGGCGGACGAGATACGCATCCTAGAGGCTCAGCAATTCGTTCACCCTATTGAGACCATAGACCAGGTCGTAGGCAACGATGAACTACTGGAGATGCAGGAACGGATCAAAGGGGTCTATGTCCACGATGCTATCAAGGAGTACATCGTGGGGCTGGTGGGAGCCACGCGGGGTCATGCAGACGTCTATCTGGGTGCCAGCCCTCGCGGCTCACTGGCCTTATTCAAGACCTGTCAGGCTCGATCTGCGCTCCTCGGGCGCGACTATGCCATCCCCGATGACGTGAAAGCTTTGGCGTCAGTCACTCTGGCACATCGCCTCATAGTCAATCCCTCGGCCAGAATCAAGGAAGTCGATCCCCGCAGAGTGATCAGAGAAATACTTGAGACTGTGGAGGTCCCAGGGGCTCCGGTCCAGATGGAGCGCTAGACCTATTGAAGTTCCCACGAAAGGCGGGGACGGTGCGCGTACGTGCAAATTGGGCAATCTTCGTTTTGCTGGCTCTTGTTCTCGTGCCAACCCTGGTCACTGGGCACCAGCTTTTCGTTCGAACCGTCTATGTTCTGGTGGCTTTGATCATCCTATGCTTCGCCTGGGCCTGGCTCAACATCCGATGGTTGGGTGCATCGCGTGAGCTGCGCTCCAACAGATCACAGGTGGGAGGTGTCATTCACGAGAGGTTTCTCATCGAGAATGAAGGGCCTCTCCCCAAACTATGGGTCGCAATGCAGGACCACTCGGGTTTGCGCGGCTATCAGGCCGATCGTGTGCTTGGCTCGCTGGCTGCACATCGGGAGCGGAGTTGGATGGTCCGCGCCAGGTGCAAGCGGAGAGGAAAGTTTGACTTGGGTCCAGTCACGCTGGTCAGCGGCGATCCCCTCGGCCTGTTCAAGATGCAGCGTGATCTGCCTCTGATTTCCACACTGGTCGTCTATCCAGCTACGGTGGACGTGCCCTATTTCAAGGCCCCGGTCGGTCGGCTTTCGGGTGGAGATGCCCTCCAGCGCCGAACGCAACACATAACCACCAATGTCTCCAGCGTGAGGGACTACATGCCCGGCGACAGCTTTAACCGCATACACTGGCTATCCACTGCTCGCAGGGGGCGCCTGATCTCCAAGGATTTCGAGTTAGATCCGCTAGCTGACATATGGCTATTTGTGGATATGGAGGAGGAGGTGCAAGTAGGCGCCTGGGAGGACGAGTTACTGTTCGAGCCCGTCGATACGGCGTCTTCCAAACGGACCACGTTGCAGATACACCCCAGCACTGAGGAATATGCGGTCACCATAGCTGCCTCCGTGGCCAAACATCTCTTGGCTAAGAGGAGAGCGTTAGGCATGATCAGTTACGGCCAGCGACGCGAGATAGTTCAAGTGGATCGCGGTGACCGTCAATTGGTGAGATTCCTCGAGTCATTGGCCGTCGTGAGGGCTGAGGGCCGAGTTCCTCTGGGGGAGCTCATCGCCGCTGAGGGTAATCAGCTAGGGGGAGGCTCGACAGCCATAGTCATCACTCCTTCCCCGTTTACCTCGTGGGTGGATGCCACACGCGACCTTAAACGCAAGGGTGTGGATGTGGTCATCATCCATCTTGAGGCCAGCACGTTTGGTGACGCGCCCAGTTCGCTGGAAGTAATGGCCAGTTTGGCGGCCGGCAATATACCGGCGTATTTGGTAAAAAACGGCGTGCCGCTGGAGGAATCCTTCGCCCAAAGGGTCGAGTTCGAGAGATGAGCGTTCGCAGGGCAAACCTGAAAGATCTCAATACCTGTGTTCTCATCGACTCCTCGTATGTGACAGACTACGTGTGGCAGATCCGGACCGACGAACGGCCGTATGAGGAGGTGGTGGTCAGTCTCCAGACGGTGAAGTTGCCGCGTTCGGTGCGCGCGAAACCGCCGCGCGACACCGACTACTTGGTGCAGGATTGGCAGCGAGACGAGTGTTTCCTCGTGGCGGAGGTGGAAGGTGAGGTGCGAGGATACTTGGATATGACAGTCCAATCTTGGCATAGCACAGGATGGGTCAACGATATGGCGGTGGTCAAGCAGCACCGCCGCCAGGGGATTGGCACTCAGTTGCTTCGAGCCGCCTTTCGATGGGCGCGAGAGCATGGTCTACGGGCCGTGATGCTGGAGACGCAGACCAAGAACTACCCCGCCATCTGCTTCTGCCGCAAGCATGGTTTCGTTTTCTGTGGTTTCAACGATCACTACTACAGCAACCAGGATATCGCCATCTTCTTTGCCCATGGCCTCTAGGTAGAGGTCGTGGCTCTCCGCCCAAGCTTCACTAGCGCATGGACGTGTACAGTGCGGTCGTAACTGTCAGAAGGGCCATCGGAACCCGGGTTGCCGATAGAGGTGCGGCGCCACCGAGAGGAGGATGGTTCGGGCACTGGTCTTGAGTCGGCGAGTGGGGCATCCCGGCGGGCATACATAGGCCGGTGGATATGTACAAGGAGTCCGGAGGCTCCTGTCTTGTCCGCGGTGATCGCAAGGCGTAAACCATGTTTGCCACGAGTTGGGGGTCGACTTGACGGGATTGTAGAATTGTGCTATAATATAGTTGATTTTGCCACGGCCAATTGATTTTTGACTCCCCTTGTTCACCATGGACGAATCCTCTTGTCTCTATATCCCGTGTTGATATGGCGTTTGCCGAGCTGACACCACGAATCGACATTGGGATTCATATATCAGTTGAACTTCTAGATGCTTTGCGGTTAGAAGTGAGATGATGTGCGCTCCTCCGAACCAAGAATGGAGAGGAAACTCATGAACCAAAACGATCACGCTATCACAAAGGTGGCAGAGCCTGAGCCTAGGCGTGCCGCGAAACTGAACATCGTTGAACTGGAGATGATGACCCTCGATGAACTGAGGGAGCTGGCGACGGGGCAGGGCATCTCCGGCATTAGTCGTTTGAAAAAACAGGACCTGATCTTTCGTCTCCTGAGAGCGAAAGCTGAAGAGCAGGGGCACATCTTCGGCGGAGGAGTCCTGGAGATTGTTCAGGAAGGCATAGGTTTCTTGCGCTCCGATCATCTTCTGCCTGGGCCCGAGGATGTGTACGTGTCCCAATCACAGATCCGCCGGTTCGGGCTGCGGACTGGCGACACCGTCATAGGACAGGTGCGCCCTCCAAAGGACTCGGAGAAGTACTACGGTCTGCTGCGGGTGGAGGCCGTAAATGGGCTGGACCCTGAAGCAGCCAAAAAACGACCCATATTCGAGAATCTGACCCCTATCTTTCCCACCGAGCTCGTCGACTTGGAGACTTCTTCCGAGATCCTGACCACCAGGATGATGAATCTTCTGGCTCCCATCGGTCGTGGCCAGCGTGGGTTGATCGTCTCCCCCCCAAAAGCGGGGAAGACCACCGTCTTGAAGCAGATCGCCAATGGGATGACCAGCAACTACCACGACCTTCACCTGATGGTTTGCCTCGTGGGGGAGAGGCCGGAGGAGGTGACTGACATGGATCGGTCGGTGGAAGCAGAGGTCTACAGTTCTACTTTCGACGACCCGGTGCAGAATCACGCGAAGGTGGCCGAGATGTGCCTGGCGCGGGCTAAGCGTTTGGTAGAAGTTGATCGCGACGTTGTGATTCTGCTGGACAGCATCACCCGCCTTTCCAGAGCATACAACCTTACCGTGCCTCCCAGTGGACGGACGCTTTCTGGTGGCCTCGATCCGGCAGCCCTGTATCCGCCCAAGAGGTTCTTCGGCGCTGCCCGCAATATTGAGGAAGGGGGCAGTCTGACCATCATTGCCACCTGTCTCATAGACACGGGCAGTCGCATGGATGACATGATCTACGAGGAATTCAAGGGCACCGGCAACATGGAGTTGCACCTCAACAGGCGGTTGGCCGAGCGACGAATCTTCCCGGCGTTTGATATCGAGCGCTCGGGAACCCGCCGCGAGGAATTGCTGCTGGACGAAGAAGTTCTGAGCAAGATCTGGATTGTTCGGAGCATGATAGACCAGATGGGAGGAGGAATCGAGGCCATAGGCCCGTTACTGTCCTATATGGCGAAGACGAAAAACAACAAGGAGTTCATCCAGACGCTCAACAGAGAGCTTCTCTAAGAGCAAGAGGACTGCACAGGCCAGCTCCATGGTTGAGCTTTCCGCTGAAGGCAAGATTCCACGGGCCCTGTCCTCACTGATTCGTTGGATCAGAAGCGATGAGTTGATCCTCTCGCGTCACGCTTCTCATCTCGCACTTATCTTGGTGATCGCTCTAGTCCTTTCCAGTGGCGGATTTGGGGTGGAAGAGCTAAGAGAGGGGCAGCTTTTCGAGCTAGGCGGGTCTCCGCGCGACGAGGTTACTCTGGTCTCCTGGGGTACGGGTGGGCAGGTCAACCC
>CAZBJW010000258.1:0-6102 GCA_964492135.1 uncultured Anaerolineales bacterium | reverse complement strand
AACCTGCAGGACGTGTTCTTCGAGATCATCGATGAACTGAACGAGGATCCGGTTCCCATCATCGCAACTGACCCCCTGAGCGGCGAGATGTACGATACACTACTGACCGGCGATACCGTGCGGAGTAATGTGGTGATCGCCCTCTACTCGACGCCCATCATTCCTGTTGTACCGCAGGCCATCTATGACGCATACCATGGGGACTATGAGCTAATGACCGCACTGACTGGCGAGAGCCTGTGGGTTGTGCACGCCTTGAGCAGGGGTATGCAGCTTTCGGTAATCTGCACGGAGGATCTCATTGGTCGTAGGCCTGAGGAACAGCTGGATGCCATGATGTCAGTACCTAGGCAACTGCGGAGTCGGGCTGACCCAGAGCTGTCCATCGAGTACGGTGTCTTCGGCCTCTGCGAGAACTGGCCGGTGCAGGAGGCAGACCCTTCCTTCAAGGAGCCCCTCGTCAGCGATATCCCTGCCCTGATCCTGGAGGGCGAGTTGGACCCGATCACCCCGCCGGAGTACGGCCGACTGGTGGCGGGATATTTGAGCGACGCGTACTACTACGAGCTGCCGGGCGTCGGCCACAGCGTTCTAGCCGGGGAGGAATGTGCCCTCAGCATTGCGGGCGATTTCCTGGAGGATCCCACTCGGACGCCGGACGACTCTTGCATTGCGGAGATGCCCGGTGTGGTTTTTGATCTACCGAGGGAAGCCGCCGAGTTGGTCCTCAAGCCGTTTGTCGACGAGCTGAGCGGTCTAAGTGGCCTGGTGCCCGTGGGCTGGACTGAGGAGTACCCGCTTGACTTCCGGCGTGGCGAGACGGCGCTCGACCCGACCAGGCTACTTCTGGATGCGGCCTGGTTGCCCAAGGGTGAGTTGTTCAACGTACTGTTGTCGTGGCTGGAGGTTGATTCGGGCTTCGAAAGCATAGCTACGGCTGACATGGGCGACTTCACCTGGGATTTCTACGAATTGCAGGTTGGGGCCTACCCGGTCGACATGGCGCTGGCGGAGGAGGCCGGCACATCGTACTTCGTGTTGCTCTTCTCCCCAAGAGATGAGCGTGACACTTTGTATGAGCAGGTCTTCTTGCCCGTGGTGGAGGCATTGGCTCCGCTAGAATAGCCCCCATCCCCCCGTCGGGGTGAGGGTGCGTCCAGAGATGCGCATCCTCACCCCCTAACTATGGGGAGAATAGGAGTTGAGAGAAGATTTGATGAAGAGACTGATAGGTGCTTTGCTGACCATCGTGCTGGTGATCTCGGCCTGCAGCAGTGCTACCCCCGCAACCACGCACACTCAGGTCGAAGCGCCGGAAGTCCCTCTCGTGGCCTTCGCCGACCAGCACTTCGGCATCGAAGGAGTCCGGCCGGAGGGCTGGACCGAGGCAGAACCCGGGACGCTGGTACAGACCGTCTCGCCCCCATACATGCCTCAGCTTTTCTATGGGGCATTCCCAGGCACGAGCATGGGTTGGGCGGATGTGTACTTCGCGGCGGAGCTCGGCCTCGAGCGACTACCTGAGACCACTGGCAACTATGTGTCGGACGCCCTCATCTGGGAGCTAAGCACCTTCGAGGTCGACCATCCAGAGGCTGGCCCGATCGTCGTGGATGGGGCTCTGTCGGAGGCGGACTCGACGCTCTACGTGTTGGCGCTGCTTGCGCCCGTGGATGACCATGAGTCGCTGCATAGGGCCGTCTTTCTGCCTGCGCTGGAGGCCTTCACGCCCCTAACTCTTGATGTCAGAGATAGGTTGACGGCTACGGACTTGATGGCTGACCAGTACCGAGGAGAAGGCCCCGTCTACAATGACTACTTCCTGCCCGTAGGGGAATCGGCTCCCGCTCTGCACAAGCTGGAGGGTACACTGACCCTGCCTGAGTTCAAGATGCACTTCGACAGTCTCGAGGACGCGTCTGTCTCTGCCAGCCAGCAGTTCTTCCCCGGCTTCTCCGTGGAGTTCTTCACCTACGAGGACTACCTGGTGCCGGCAACTGGAGACATCTTGCCTTCGACAGGCGAAAAGAGCTACTGGAGCATTATCCTCTCTCCGGGTAAGGCCTGGTCGGAGCCGAATGATGGCAACATGTCCCGCGCTTCACTTCCTTTCATCTTGGTGAGTGACCAACTCAACCAGGCCCACAATGGCATCGCCACTTTCCTCTACGACGACACTGAGGTTTCATCGTTCTACTTCCAGGTGGTCCAGGAAACCGCTTCCTGGAGGCGAGTGGACTTGTGGGGGCAGGCTCCGATGGAGTATAGCCCCGCACCCATCAAGGATCGTGATACTTTGGCTGCTGAGTTTGCGGAAGAGCTCAGCCTGCAAACTCCCATTCGCCCTTGGTCCGAACTCGAGGAGGACTATGATCCCTCTTTGCTGAGTACGTTCAACGATCGATTCGACCCCAGGGAGATCAGCGCCTCGGGCTTGGTCATGGACGACACGATCTACCTCCAGCCCTGCCTCACCCGCTATGGCGAGTTCCCTTGCTGCCGCTACATGCGGCATGGCGCCTTCTCGGTGACCAAGTCCATGGGCGCGGCCATGGCCATGCTGCGTCTGGCAGAGAAGTATGGCGTAGAGGTCTTCGACCTCAAGATAGCCGACTACGTGGAAGTCACTGCGCAGCACGATGGCTGGGACGATGTAACCTTTGGTGATGCCTTGAACATGGCCACGGGCATCGGAGACAACCCGAATCTGCAGCCCATCACCGCCGAGGAAGACCAACCCAGATTCGAGGAATTCCTAGAGGCGAGGAGCGCTCAAGAGAAGCTGGACGTCTGCTTCTCGTACGGCAACTACCCCTGGGGGCCGGGAGAAGTCGTCCGCTACAACTCCATCAACACCTTCGTCCTCTCTGTGGCCATGGACAACTTCCTCAAGAGCAAAGAGGGGCCCGAAGCGGACATCTGGGACATGGTTCTCGAAGAGGTGTACGAGCCCATCGGCATCTTCCACGCCCCCATGATGCGTACTCACGAGCCAGATGGGAGCAGGGGAATACCGATCTTCGGCTTCGGCCTCTTCCCGACGGTCGATGACGTGGCCAAGGTCACACGCCTCTTGCTCCACGGCGGTCAACATGGGGGAGAGCAACTCCTGCATCCCGACAAGCTGGCTGAGGCCCTGTACCAGACCGATGTCACAGGCCTCCCCACCGGCGACAGCAATGAGTATGGCGAGGCCATGTATCACATGTCGTTCTGGTCCACGCCGTACCGGGCCGCTAGCGGAGATTCGCTCTTGATTCCCTATATGTCGGGCTATGGAGGCAACCACGTCGCGCTGATGCCGAACGGGTTGGTGGCCTTCAGGTTTACCGATGCACACATCTACGGTGTCGAGTCCATGGCGAAGGTGGCCGAAGGCATCCGTCCCTTCTAGAGGTTCGAACGGAAGCAACGAAGCGTTATCTCGATCAGCAAACAAGAGTGAGGAGATGGTCCGGCGCGCTCACCGTGGAAACGGGCGTGAGCACGCCGACCTCCTCAGGCCGAACAAGCAATTCGGCACAAGAACAGTGAAGCCTTTGCCGCTCAGAGAATGGGAGCTAGAAGGAACGCATGATCGTCGTCGACAAGCAAAAGTGCACACAATGCGGCCAGTGCGTCAAGATCTGCCACGAGCACTGCATGGCGCTGATCGATCATACAGTGATGATCGACTACCAGTTCTGCAGTACGTGCACGCAATGTATTGCCGTCTGTCCACAGCAGGCCATTTTGTGGGATCAAGTGCTACCTATTCCCTATGACAAGGCGCGTTTGCCCTCTCCAGAGCAACTCGATGAGTTGTTCAAACAAAGGCGGACCATCCGCTTCTTCAAGGACGAGAAGATCGACCGCACTCTGCTTGAAGAGATCGCTCGATACGGCGTCTACGCCCCGACCAACAACTACGACTTGAGGGGCATCGTCGTCGATGACGAGGAGATCATGGCGGAGTTGGACCGGATCCACGTGCAGTATGCCTCTAGGATGTACAACCTCCTCTACAGGACAAAGGTCGTGTCCATTCTCGCCAGAATGATAGGGCTGTTAGCAGAGTATCTAGAGGCCAAGCCGAAATTCGAAGCCATCGTGGAACAAAGGCACAGCTATCTTAGCCCGCCGGCGGCCATCGTGTTCATCGTGGGCGACAAGAGGGTCCCCCTTTCCCTCGAAAGTGCGCAATACGCCCTGTCCAACATGATTTTCTATGCCCAGGCCAGAGGGCTCGGGAGTCGTCTTTGGGGTGCGGGACAGCTCTTCTACGACCGTAGCAAGGCTGTCAGAAAAATGTTAGGTCTGCACAAGCGGGACCACATCCTGGGCACGGTTCTGCTGGGATATCCAGCGGTGAAGTTCCGGAACAAAGTGGAAGGGAAGCGCTTGCCCATCCAGTGGAATGGGCCGGGAGATGTTTGATGGGCGGGGGAGCCCTGCGAGAGAGGTCGCGGCTGTTGGGCGCCCATAGAATGTGATTGATGGAAGGGAGTCATAGACTCATGAAGAAGCTCGTAAGACCTAAGGAGGGAAGGAAGATAGCTGGTGTGGCTCAGGGGATGGCCAACTACTTCAACGTGGATGTGACTTTGGTGAGAATCATCTGGGTATTTCTCCTCTTGCCAGGCGGCTTGCCCGGCTTCGTCCCATACATTATCTGCTGGATACTGATCCCGGGAGAGGCCTAGCAGCGTGAGTCAATAGGTACTAAGGATCTTTGCCCGAAGCCTTTGGTCCGTTAGAGAGACTCGACTGAAGAAGCGAAGCGATATCGTGCGCACGAAAGGAGAATGAGAAGATGCAGAAGCATGTTACCCTCGTGGGCGCCCTACAGATCGGATATAACGCCTTTGGCATCCTGGCTGCCATGGGGTCTTTCATATTCATCGTTGGTGGGGGGCTGATTGGGGGATTCATCTCGGGCGAAGAAGAGATCGTAATCCCCGTCACCTTCTTGTTGGGTACCATGATAAGTTTCTGGTTGCTCCTGGTGTCCATTCCTGGGATCATCGGCGGGCTTGAGCTGCTGAAGTACAAGTTGTGGGCCAGGTATATGGTGCTGGTACTTTCCGTAGTGGGCCTGCCCAGTGTCCCCATCGGCACTGCGATTGGCGTTTATTCCATGTGGGTGCTGGTGCAAGAAGATACGGCGAGGCTGTTTGCTCCCGGGTCGGGCTAGTAGGCGGTATTCGTGCGTGCCCCGGATGCGCTGGAGCGGCTGGAACAGATCTCGGGACTCGGACGCGGCAAAGTCTTCAGGCAAGCCACTTCGTAGCGCCTGAGCAGTCGATAGAAGCAGCGAAGCAATATCTCGATCACGAAAGGAGACTGAAGAGATGGAGAAGCATGTCACACTAGTAGGGGCTCTGCACATTGGCTATAGCGCCTTCCAAATCCTGGGTGGTATGATCGCTTTCACGTTCATCGTCGGTGGTGGGCTGCTCGGGGGGCTCATCGCGAAGGAGGAACTCGTGATCGGCATCACCTTCTTCGTGGGCGCGACGATAACCCTCTGGGTGCTCCTGGTGTCTGTTCCTGGGATCATCGGTGGCATAGGGCTACTGAGGTACAAGCCTTGGGCCAGGTACATGGTGCTTGTGCTCTCCGTGCTGGCCCTGGTCAACATCCCCATCGGGATTGCCATCGGCATTTACTCTATGTGGGTGCTGGTACAGGACGAGACGGCAAAGCTGTTCGCGTCCACATCTAGCTAGTCAACTTGGTTTGACGCACAGCGGGTTGCCCGCAGTACCTAGAACTGCCCGCAACTTAGGGTGGAAGGCAAGGCTAGGCATCGGCAATGGACACGGCATGCCGTGTCCATTTGTTCTTGTCAGGCCAGTGGCGAAAGCTGCCCGGTCGCGGCGTACCAAAGCTCCCGGAGGTTGTTTGTAGGGCGAAGCCTGTAACGCAGAGCGTATGGAAGCGCGCAGGGTATCGAAGCACAGAGCGGGGCATCTCGTGTGGTCCTGCCATGCGGTGCTGATGTCGCCTTTGAGGGTGTGGCCAAGGTGTGGTAGTATTGCGCTTAGCAACACCGCCGTTCACGGGTGACCTTGGCGGCGGGGTGCCGTGCATGAAGATGAAATGGCCACACCACTCCTGACA
>CAZBJW010000257.1:0-6128 GCA_964492135.1 uncultured Anaerolineales bacterium | reverse complement strand
CTTCCGCACAGAGGGGCGCGTCAGCGACTGAGTTCCTGCGCCCGGGAGAATGACCTTCCTCGATGCTGTGAAAGAGAATCCTTCTTCTTCAAAGACCCCAGTGGACCGTCTGCGCGCTCCCATGGCCGCGCTGCTGCTGATAATTGTGGCCGTTCTGCTGGCCTCCTTCCTGGCCCTCGATCATCCCTTGATCCGCAGCGATGGACTGGCCTATTTCATGTGGCTGCACTCGCTAGCCCGCGACCAGGATTTGGATCTGGCCAACCAAGCCGCGCATTTTGGCGATCTGAACTCGTATCAGGTCTTCCTCAATGAGGAGACGGGCGAATATGCATCGGTTTTCCCCTACGGCTCTGCTTTCTTGTATCTGCCCAGCTACTGGCTGGCGTCACTGGCCAACAGGCTAGCGCAGTTTCACGTCAACGACGCGTATTTCATCCGTTATCAGGGCGCGGTGTTTCCGTACAGCTTCTTTCCGATGCTGACCACGAACCTCTTCGCGCTACTGGCTGTGCTACTGGCGTTCTTCGCTGCCCTGAAGCTAAGCTCGCCTGGGGTGGCGCTCTTGAGCTCCTTGGCCCTCTTTCTGGCCACACCACTACTCTACTACGCCACCATCGAACCCTACATGGCTCACGTTCCTGGCACCCTTCTGATCGTCCTCCTCATCTACATCCTGGTCGGCCATCGCGAACACACCGCCGCCTGGTTTTTCATGGGTTTCATACTCGGTGCGGCCCTGCTGGTCAGGTGGCAGTTGGCCCTCTACGCCGTGCCTGTCGGTCTCCTGGCCCTCGCCGGACGGCAGTGGCGGAAGCTGCTCCTGTTCATTGTGGGCTTTGTCCTGCTGGCCTGGCATCTGCCCTTCTCCTGGTTGAGGATGTACGGCAACCCTTGGGTGGTGCCCGCCGCCGTCCAGGGGCAGCAAGCCTTTCTGGCGGGTCCCCTCTACATCAAGGAGGTGCTCCTGTCGCCAGAGAGAGGATTACTCCTGTGGTCACCTCTGGTCGTCCTGGCAGTGGCCGGGCTCTTCATCCTCGGTAGAAGGGAGCGGCGCCTGGCCATCGCCTTGGGCCTGATAGTCCTGTTGCAGGTTCTGATGAACGCCTCCCTCTTCGATTGGGGCGGCGGCTGGGCCTTTGGCATGAGGAGGATGACCGAGCTATATCCTGTCTGGGTCATCGGCCTGGCGACACTGGTTCAGGCCGCGTACTCCATCGAAAAGCACGGCCTCTTGAACCGCGTCGTGCGCTGGGGAACTCTGTCGCTGGTATTGCTGGGGGTCGTTTTCGCCTTGCTCCTTCTCCTCTCGCACCTCAACTATGTGAACACCAACCTAGCACACCCGGAGGGCGGACCGCTGTGGGAGGAGCTGAAGTACCAGTTCACCGAGTCGAACTTCCGCATTACGGCCCAGGTGATCGAGGAGCACTACGGTATCTGGGCGTGGGACATGCCCGGCCCCTAGAGCACGGCCTGGAGCCTCGTCCAGTGCTCGCCAGCCTCTCTCTAGCCACCAGAGGCAAAGGTACGGACCTAGCCGCCGGTGTGCCCCGCACCACGACGCATGCCGAAGGACTTGTTTCCTCCTCCCACCGGAGCATCAGGCTCCGTCAGACCAGAGAGGCGAGTGAAGGTGCGCTCGGCTCGTATCCTTACTGGCAGTGCTGCACATGGTTGCCTGCCCTTCGGATTTCGTAGACAATCAAGCGCAATCCGAGCGCGTTGGCAGATGAGGAACAGACAAGATGCTACCTCGAATGGACCTGTACAAGGCGATCCTGGTCCGTCACTCGGTGCGCCGCTATGACAGGGAACCGCTGGACGAGGCCACACTCGTGCAGGCGTGGGAGATCATAGCGGGGGTCTTGCCGCTGGTTCCCGAGAACGATTGCGAAATCCTCCTGCGAGACGTTGCGGCGGGCCAAGACCTGGTGGGAATTCTTGGCGGCTACGGACGCCTTGTGAATCCTCCGCACTACCTGGCACCGTATATGCTGGGCGAAGAGCATGTCCTGGAAGATCTGGGATACCGTGCTGAGCAGGTCGCGATTCGCTTGACTGCTCTGGGCATTGGCACTTGCTACATCGGAGCTTTGAGCCGCCAGGACAAGGTTCGATCACGTTTCGATATGCCAGACGGCGCCCGCATCGCCGCCTTCCTCATCTTCGGACGGCCTTCCACCTCTTTGGGAGCGCGTGCTCTCAACAGGCTGATGAGGGTGGGAGCGGGAGCCACCAGCAAGCTCCCGGCGGAACGCCTGTTCTTCCAGGATAGCTTCGACAATCCTTCCAGCCCGCCGACGGAGATCGCTCAGCTGATAGAAGCAGCCCGGCACGCACCTTCGGCCGCGAACGCGCAGCCATGGCGGTTCCTGTGGCATGACAGCCTACTGTACCTGTTCGTCACCAGGAACAACCGCAACTATGGCACGGGTCCCTCGGAACACTACTGCTTCCACGACGGAGGCATTGCGATGGCGAACGTTACCCTGGCCATGGAGGCCCTAGGAATGAGGGGACGGTGGAAACCGTTGGCGGGAACCGAGCCTCACATCCCCAGGCACCCGGAGCACCTGCACCCGTTGGCGAAACTTGAGATGAGAGAGGACTGAGCCATGCATAAGACAATCGGCATACTGGGTGGCATGAGCCCCGAGTCTACTGTCGAGTACTATCAGTACATCACTCGAACCTATACCGAGCGCTTTGGAAACTATGGATATCCTGAGATCATCATCTACAGCGTCACCTTCCAGACGTACGTGGACTGGCCCGACGCTGAACGGTGGGATCTGGTGGCCCAGGGCTTGAGCGACGCAGCGCGCAAGCTCCAAGACGCGGGGGCCGATTTCATCGTCATTGCCACCAACACCATGCATCTTGTGTTTGACCAGGTGCAGGCTGCCCTGCACGTCCCCATGCTCAGCCTCCTGGATGCCGTCGGTGAGGCGATAATGGCGAGAGGCATGAACACGGTGGGCTTGCTGGGCACCAGATTTGCCATGGAGAAGGGCTTCTACCAAGATGCCCTGGCCTCACGTGGCATCACAGTCGTCGTTCCCGAGTCCATTGATCGACAGTATGTGAATGATGTCATCTACCAAGAACTGGTTGTCCGCAGCATACGCGACGAATCGAGGAGAAGATTCGCAGCCATCATTCGAAAGCTCGAAGGCCAGGGTGCTGAAGGCGTCATCTTGGGCTGTACGGAGATACCTCTACTGGTGCGCCAGGCAGATGTGGGGCTGCCATTGTTCAATAGCACGGTGATCCACGCCGAGGCAACTCTGAACTACGCCATCAGCGCTTGAGTTGCTGCAATGCAGGGGGAGCAAGAATCGTGAAAGTAGAGACTGTGACCATCGTGTCAGGAATCCCCAGGTCCGGCACTTCGTTGATGATGAGCATGCTGGAAGCCGGGGGCATGGAAGTCCTGACAGACAGGATCAGGACACCTGACGAAGACAACCCGGAGGGCTATTACGAGTTCGAAAGGGTGAAAGAGCTCGAGCACGATCAGGCATGGCTGGACGACGCCCAGGGCAAGGCCGTCAAGATGATCGCCGAACTCCTCAAACATTTACCTTCACACTACACCTACAAAGTGATCTTCATGCTCCGCAAGATGGACGAAATCCTGGCGTCGCAGAGGCAGATGCTGATCAGAAGAGGAGAGCCCACCGACGAGGTGGACGATGAAGAGATGGGGCGGATGTTCGAGGGCTACCTGGAAAGGATGAAGGCCTGGATAGCAGACCAACCCAACATGCATGTGATCTACGTGAGCTACAACGAGCTATTGGCCGATCCGGTGGATCAGGTGGACGAGGTCAACCACTTCTTGGGGGGCACTCTCAACGTCGAGGATATGATCAGCGTCATCGATCCCTTGTTGTACCGCCAGCGACGATAGTCTTCCGTTCATTGAAACGCGATCTTTGCGGGGCCGCCAGCCCTGACCCGAGACCGGGTTGATGACTGGACCTACGCCGTCCAGCGTCCCCCAGATGCATCCTGAATGCGCGTCAGGCCATAGCTGTCCTCAGCTCTGACCAAGGAGCGATCTATCGGCGAATCCCACGTCGTTCTTCCACAGCCTCCCGGGGTCGCACTTGCCACAAGCCTGCTTTTCGAGTACATTAGCGATCTTGGACGCAACCACCGTCGTGTCGTCGAATAGCGTAGCAACGTCGCAAAGGAGATCTTGATACAATGAGAGGCAATAGCTTCATGAGTTCCCCCCGACTGTACTTCACTTCAGAGTCCGTCACGGAGGGGCATCCCGACAAGGTTTGTGACCAGGTCAGTGACGCGATCCTGGACGCCATCATCGCTGACGATCCACATGCGCGGGTAGCTTGCGAATGTGCCACCACGACTGGACTGCTCCTGGTGATGGGCGAGATCACAACCTCCACCTACGTGGAGATCGCCGACATAGCCCGTGAGACGATCAGGGATATCGGCTATACCCGCGCCAAGTACGGCTTCGACTCCGAGACGTGCGGCGTGATACTCTCCATCAAAGAGCAAAGCTCAGACATCGCCCGGGGCGTGGACAAGGCGCTGGAAGCCAAATTGGGCGAGATGAACGAGAAGGAGATCGAGGCCATCGGCGCCGGCGACCAGGGAATGATGATTGGCTTCGCCTGCAAGGAGACCCCTGAACTGATGCCTATGCCCATCATGCTGGCTCACAAGTTATGCCGCCGCTTGGCTGAAGTGCGCAAGGACAAGAGCCTGCCATACCTGCGGCCGGACGGGAAGAGCCAGGTCACAGTGGAGTACGAGCATGGCGTGCCCAGGAGGGTGGACACCATCGTCCTGTCTGCACAGCACGCGCCTGATGTGAAGCAGCACCAGATCAAGGCAGACCTACGCCAGCACGTGATCGATCACGTGGTGGGAGACGGTATGCTCGATGAGAAGACCAAGATCTACGTCAACCCCACCGGCCGCTTCGTCACCGGTGGTCCGTTGGGGGACACTGGGCTCACAGGCCGCAAGATCATAGTGGACACGTACGGTGGCATAGCTCGCCACGGAGGCGGCTGCTTCTCGGGCAAAGACCCCACGAAGGTCGACCGTTCGGCGGCCTACATGGCTCGCTACATCGCCAAGAACCTGGTGGCGGCAGGCATCGCGGACAGGCTGGAATTGCAGGTCAGCTACGCTATCGGCGTCGCCCGGCCCCTGTCGCTCATGGTAGAGACCTTCGGCACCGGCATGATCCCGGACGAGCGCATTATCGACCTCATCAATGCGCACTTCGACCTGCGCCCGGCAGCCATCATCCGCGACCTTGACCTCCGCCGGCCCATCTACAAACCGACGGCGGCCTACGGTCACTTCGGTCGAGACGACCTCGACGCTCCCTGGGAGCGCACCGGCAAAGCAGCGATACTCCGAAAAAACGCCGGACTGGACTAGGTCGGGCGGCGGAATGAAAGGTGGGCGGACCGCAGGGTTTGCCCGGTCCTCGCACAAAGGTGCGCAGGATCAACCGGCCTTCGCGGCTGTCGCCCAATCACCCCTGTCGCATCACGAGTTTTACAGTCCTCCTAGTGCCCTCCAAGCAAAGTCAGCTGAAGTATTCCCTACGACAGCGCAGGGGCGTGGCGTTGACCAGCGGTGACGAAGGAGCTATAATAAAGTCAGGGGAGGTGGTGCTATGGGTGACCTGGTACTTGTCGTCGATATGCAGCGGGGTTTCCTCGAGGAGGGGAACCCTCTTTATTGCGGGGACAGGGCGCGAGAGATAATTCCCAGGGTCCAGAAGTTGCTGGATCGCGAACTGGCTCGGGGTTCAATGCTCATCTTTACCGCCGACACCCACGCTCCCGACGATCTTGAGTTCGAGATGTTCCCTCCCCACTGCATTGAGGGGACCGAGGAAGTGGAGATCATTCCCGAGCTGGCTTCGTACGCTGTGGAAGCGTTGCCCAAGAACCGATATAGCGCGTTCTACGGGACCGATCTAGAGCAGCGTCTGGAGAAGCTTCGCCCTGAGAAGATCCACACCTGTGGCGTCTGCACGGACATCTGCGTCCTGCATACCGTGGCCGACGCTCGTAACCGGGACTACAAGGTCCAAGTCTACAGGGACTGTGTGGCCAGCTTCGATC
>CAZBJW010000256.1:0-6157 GCA_964492135.1 uncultured Anaerolineales bacterium | reverse complement strand
CGATTGGTCTGAGCACAAGACAAATATAAAATATGAGCTCCAGGTGCCCGCCAGCGATTTGGTTGACTATTGGTGCCCCCAGGGGTGTTCGATATAAAGGTCCCGTTGTTCTGCGATGCGATCAAACTGAGGCGATAGGAAGCTTGGCCACGACTGGCGGCCCTTCGTATCATCCTCGCGCCTGTCGTTGTGGGTCGCAAAGCGGCGATGGAGCTAGAACGGGTGTTGTGCTTGTGTTAAGCACATTCCCGATCCCTTGGAGATTGTGGTACAATGCCCTTAGGTCCGTGTGGGCTTTCTTCCTCTAACGAAGCAAGGCCTGGATGAGCCCGAAGGGCTACCGGGAAAGGCTCGCAATCATCGATTCCGTTCTGCGGAGATTCCTTGACACCCGGGTTGACCTGGAGTTTGTGATCCTTGAGAAAGCCTTATAGGCATCTGATTTTCGATGATTCTGCAATAAGATCCGCCGGGGGATATTATGCAAAACAGTTCTGTAGAAGTATATGTTAGCCAGACAGGTCTCCGTACTCTGGTGACGCGCGGACTGAGCGCGAAGCGGGGATGCCGGCTCGGAAGTGCCGCACTCTGTCGGCACAGTCATATGGCAGGGAGAAGACATGCAAGCCAAGGACCTTTTACGCTACATCAAGACTACCGAGAAGATGGTCGTGCCCGCCAAGGTCGCGTCCACGACCCAGGGCAGCGCCATGCTCCGCAAGCTGCCACTCAGACTCCAGCGGTACATCGTCAACAGAGGAGCGCGCACCAGCCCGTACATGAGCTTCGTCGTTGAACCGTACTGTGTGTTCCTCGCCTTTGAGATCGCCGATACTGAGGCGGCCGAGCGGCTGTTGCCGCCGAACTACAGCTTGTTCGCTTCGGCGATGTTCTGCGATACCCCCAAGCGACCGTGCGCGATCATTGGCGCCTTCAACGTCCACACGAGCGTGTTTTGGGGGAGCCGCGTGGAGTTCTACCTGATTGCTGAGAACTGCAAGACCGGACTTCTCTCTTGGATCATCAATGAGTATGAGAGCAACACGCATAGCTACGACCCGAGCCGGGGCTTAATCGGCCCGAGCACGTCGCATTCGGTAGTCACGACGTCTTATCTCGGAGAGATCATCGTTGATGTCGCGAGCGCGCAGTCCGACAACAGCCTCACCCTCGTCGCCGATCTGAAGAACGGTGTGCTCACGGAGCTCGATCAGCGCCTGTGGGTCGAGGGCAACCTCTCAGTCGACTACGGCGGTGAGCTGCAGCAATGCACCAAGCCGTTCAGTCTGGTGTTCGATCCGAAGGAGATGGCGCAGGCGCTGAAGCTCCCGCTCGACGATATCTCGCTGTGCACCAATACGTTCGGCGCAGGCATACTGGACCCCATGCCGTTCGAGGCGGCGTGCTTCCCGTACGCGCAGCACTTCGTCACGACGAGCGTACCGACAGCCACCTCGATGCGGACGGCCGAGGATCTCGAGCAGGCCGTGACCGAGATCAACGACAAGATGAATGCCCCTCAGAAGACGGACTGCGAAGAGTGAACGATGACGGATCGTAAGGGTGTCTTATCACCTACCGCACGGCTCGGACGCTGATTGTACCGAAGATGTCTACTGTCTAACCATGGCTTGCACCCGACGCGGCTATCGCCGCTCGAAATCGGCGGCCACACGCGCTTTCAGGCATTTTGTGGTGGAGGCTCTTTCCCGCAGCCGCCGCGCGGGTGAAGCCTACCATAAAGGTGGAATGATGGGGATTCATTCGAAATTTCTAGTCCATTGGACCGGAAAGGACATTGACAATCGTTCTGGAACCGAAAAACCACAACTGTATGTTGAGCGACTCAAAGACGACTTGAGAAAAGGTCTTTTCACCAAAAGAACCTCTGAAGATTCGATTCGGAACTGGAAAATAAGGGATCTCGTAAGGATATGTTTTACTGAGATCAGATTGAGTCAGGCACAAACACACGCAGAAAGATATGGAAGATTAGGAATCGGTTTTACACGTGACTTCATAATGAACAAAGGTGGTCGCCCGGTAATCTATATTCCGTATGAAGCAAAGCATGATGGTCGTTTGTTGGAACATAGCATTAGGATTGTGTCATGGATCGCATCTTGACGCCGGACTTCGTGAGAGAGTTGGCACAGTCCAGCGCAGCAAGGCTAGATCAGGACATGGCCCGACTTGACCACGAGATAGGCAGAGTGACAGATCAGATAGCCAAGCTAGAGACGGCAATGGCAAGGCTTCTGGATGCAGTCGAACAGGACGGCTCCGAGGCTGCGCGTGAGCGGTTGCGGGAGCGTGAGGTTGAGAGCTACCAACTCGGGCAAAAGCTGAGGGCCTTGGAACAGCGCAGAAGGGAAGGCGCTACACATCTGTCAGATGAGATGCTGCAACAGGCACTCACAGGACTGCGGTACAACCTCAGTGTGGGCAATGTGCGGCAAAAGAGGGCGCTTCTGAGAACCTTCGTTGATCACATCGACGCGGACAAGGAACGAGCACGACTATGGTACACGTTCCCGGTGTTGCCATTAGAGAAGTGCCCCCAGCGGAATTCGAATCCGCGTCGCCACCTTGAAAGGGTGGTGTCCTAGTCCTCTAGACGATGGGGGCACGTGCGTATTATAGTGGAGAGAAGTCCCCGGGTCAAGGCAGCAATGCGAGGAGGGTGAACAAGCGATCTAGCGACTGCCGCTGGACCGCTCCTTCGATACGGCCTTCGGCCTACTCAGGATGCGTCCGGCGGGCTGTCGATACGTGCTTCGGTACGCTGCTTCGCAGCTACTGAGCGCTACTCAGGATGCGTCCAGCGGGCTGTGGTCCTCCCAATGGTGCTGGTCATTCAACACTTGTGGTCAACCCCAACTCCTCCAGCTTCTCTTCCGTGGGCACGCCGTCTTCATCCCAACCTCGGAGTCGATAGTACTCTTCCAGCAAGGGCCCGAGATTTACGACCTGGTTCTTGGAGTGGCCGCGGGGCAAGGTCTCTTGGGAGAACCTGGGCGGCAATCGATCATCATTCTTTGCGAAACCCTCTCTCAGATTGAAGAGGCGTTCCAGGTTCCAGATCCTCTCGCCCATGGTCAGGAGCTGTCTTCCGTCGAGAGGCTCGCCGGTCACCGTGGAGAGGAGGCTGGCGTAATGCTCAGGGTTGAGGGCGAAGATGGTGAAGATGCAGAGGCCCAGGGAGTCGATAACGGCGCTCAGGTCCTGGTATAGTATCACTAGGGCGGCTTTGCCCTCGCTGGCGAAGCGGTCCACGGCGTAGGGAGCGGCCAGAGCCTCTGGACCGACGAAATAGGCCCGCAGATGGCAGCCACCGCGATTGGATGTGGCATAGGCCAGGCCCATGGACTTGAAACCGCGCGGATCGTAGGCGGGGAGTTCCAGGCCCTTTACGCTCATGGAGAGTTCCGGGTGGCCGAAGCGAGAAGCCAGCCGGAGGGAGCCCTCGGCCAGATACTTGCCGAACCCCTGGTTTTCCCCGATCAACTCGGTGCACTTGAGTACCGCCTCGCCACTACCGAAGCGTAGCTCATGGCCCACCTGCTCCCTGATCATATCCTGAGTGGCCTTGTCCAGGTATCCTCTCTCCCACAGTTCCATGGCACAGGCGATAGTGTTGCCCGCGGATATCGTATCAAACCCCAGTTCGTTACAGTTGTAGTTGGCCTCGGTGATCAGCTCCAGGTCCTTCACTCCGCAGTTGGGGCCGAGGGCCCACGTGGTTTCGTACTCGGGTCCTTCCCCGCTGCGATGAGCCGTCCTGGTCGCTCTGCCGCAGGCCACGGGGCAAGTAGCACAGGCCACGCTCTTCTCGTAGAGGAGTTCTTTGAGTGTTTCCCCAGAGACCGAGTCGGCATCCGGGAAATAGCCCTCCTGGAAGTTTCGGGTGGGGAGGGCGCCATACGTGTTGATGATGTTGATGAGAACTGCGGTTCCGTACTCCTTGAGGGCGTTCTTGGTGATCGGGGCCTCGCTGACCACGGTGAGAGCCGCTTTCCTGGCCTCCTGGAACGCATGCGGGTCGGCTACGGGCGTCTTGCGGCCGCCCTGAACTACAATGGCCTTGAGCTTTTTCGCCCCCATCACCGCGCCGGCCCCGCCCCTGCCCGCTGCCCGATCCTTTTCGTTCATCACCGAGGCGTAAAGCACCCCTTTCTCTCCCGCAGGCCCGATACAGGCCACGGAGGCTCGGGCTGATGTTTCTTCCAGCAACCGCTCGGTGGTCTGGTGGCTGTTCAGTCCCCACAAGGAGGACGCATCTCTTAGTTCCACCTTCGAGTCTTCTACCCACAGATAGCAGGGGGCTTGGGCAGCACCGTCGATGATCACCACATCGAAGCCCGTACTCTTCAGCGTAATGGGGAAGCGGCCACCTGAATTGGTGCTCAAGATTGTGTTGGTAAGCGGTGATTTCGTGACCAGCTCGTAGCGGGAGGACAGCGCTGCTCCCGTTCCATTCAGCGGGCCGGTGGCGAGTATCAACTTGTTCTTGGGAGAGAAGGAGTCTGTCTGGGGCTGAAGTTCACGCCAGAGGATTGCACTTCCCAGGCCCCGCCCGCCTACGTAGTCTCGCGCCAGGTTTCCTTCCAGACTCTCTGTGTTGATCGTTCCCTGGCTGAGATCTACCCGCAGGATCTGTCCGTGGAAGCCACCTCCTAGCATTAGAAGTCCTTGTCCTTTCTGTACTGCCTGTAGGGACAGCGGCGGCACCTCCTCATGTAGATCTCCCGGACTTCTCTCCTTTGCTTGGCCGTCTGGCCGTGGGGACAGATGGTGCAGGGAGTGATCTTAGCCTCCGCCCAGGCTATGGGATTGGCCCTTAGCCAATCCAGGGTGGCCAAGATGTTCAGAGCGCCGCTCGTGCCTATCCTGAAGCGACTGGGATCTCTAAGCTCAGGGTCTTTGGCCCCAGCATACATCAGCCGTACGACCGTCATGGCGTCGCTGATGCCTCCTGCCGCTTTGACGCCCATGTCGGAACCCACGGCTTCTCTCATCAGCCGTATGTGCTCAGGGGTGGCGCCCAGGGCGTCCATGCCGGTAGAGTTCTTCACGAAATTGGCTCCTGCCTGCTTGGCCAACAAGCACGCCTCGACAATCTCGTCCTCAGTTAGTTCGCCGGAACGGATGATCACTTTGACCAGTTCTCCGTCCGCAGCATCAACCACGGCTCTAATCTCCTCCCCCGTGTACTCTCGATCCATCTTGAAGCGACCGACGTTGATCACCATGTCGAGTTCTATTTTGCCGGGTCCTTCCCTTCTCAGACCTCGACTCGTCTCCACCGTCTCTGTGGCTTGTCGGCGCTTGCTCGTAATAGAGGACTTTCCCAGCGGGAAGTCGAGCACGTAACACTCCTTGACCGGAGTTCCCTTGAGCAGGGTGGGGAGCAGATCGACCTCTACCGGGTTGACGCAGACAGAATAGAATCCATACTCCAATGCCCAGTCCACCATTTTCCTGATCTTGGGCTGCTGGGTGTCAGCCTTGAGATCGGTCACGTCGATGAGACCGGCCAGCTTCTCCGGAGTGAGTTCTTGGATGATCTCGGCCAGGTCTTGAGGTGGAAACTCGACCAGGGGAACCCTCGATTCATCGTCGATGGTAGATGAGAGAGCTCTCGCAGCCATCTCCCCTCCTATTCTACAGCGGCGAAGGTGTAGTGTGGAACAACGCCCCAATCCCTGGGAGGCCAATACGAGATCCAGGCTTTGCCAATGATCGCATTCCCGTCCAGCATGCCCCAACTTCGCGAATCGCTGCTGTTACCGCGGTTGTCCCCAAGGACGAAGTACTCGAAGTCGCCCACCACCTCCGGGCCCCAGGACCGTCTGCCGGCGTTGGAAATATAGGTCTCGTCGAGGCGCAGCCCGCCGATGAAGACCTGGCCATCCCTGATTTCCACCTGCTCCCCAGGGAGACCAATGACTCGCTTGATGAAGTCTTTGCCAGGGTTCTCTGGCGAGTGAAATACAATGACGTCGCCCCTCTCGGGCGGGTGCAGATAGTAGACCAGCTTGTTCACGATCAAGAACTGGCCGTGGTGGAGATTGGCCTCCATGCTGTGACCCTCGATGCGGAAGTTCTGGAAAGCCAGGCGCACCAGGAGGAAGATCACCAGTGTTAGTATGGCCGT
>CAZBJW010000255.1:0-6210 GCA_964492135.1 uncultured Anaerolineales bacterium | reverse complement strand
ATCAGGTTCCAACCCAACACAAACAACAAGATCGCTACCCCAGGATACACCAGAATGTACCAGTAGTCCGCCAGACTCGGCATCCAGTTCCGGGCAAAACTGATCAACTGACCCCAGTCCGCATACCCAGGCTCCGCCCCCAACCCCAGAAAGCTCAACGCCGCAAAGTTCAACACGTACGACCCGATGTCCATCGACGCCACCACCAACGTCGGGAAGATCGCGTTAGGGATCACATGCCTCATCATGATCCGGAAATGACTCGCCCCCAGCGTCCTCGCTGCCATCACGTAGTCCCTCTCCTTCACCGACAAGATGTCCCCCCTCAGCAACCTCGCATACGTCGTCCACCCAAAAGCGATCAACGCGATCATCCCCGTCGTGATCCGGTCAAACCTCGGACTCGTCCCCAACACCGCTGCCAACGTGATGGCCGCCAACAGAAACGGAAAACCCATGAAGATCTCCACCACCCTCATCAACGCTTCGTCCAACAACCCGCCGAAGTACCCCGAACTGGTCCCTACTGCCAGACCGATGGCGATGGTCGCTATGGTGATGAATACACCTACGCGGAACGCCGTCCTCGTCCCCCAGATCACCCCATAGTAGATGTCATACTGTCCTTCCGTAGTCCCGAAGAGGTGCTCACTGCTGGGGGCCTTGGGCTCCGCCAGATACCCATCCCGCGGTATACGATACGCCTCGTCCGGACGCTCCGGGGGCGCCAACACCGGCGCCAGTATCGCGATCGCGACGAAGAAGATCACCAGCACGATCCCCGTCACCGACACCGGGTTCTTCAGCATCCTCTGTATCACCTTGGGCGGATGCCTCACATTGTGCGCCAGGCCGCGCACCCTCTGCCAGGTTCCTCCTCCCAACTCTCCCTCCAAAGCCCGCTCCGCCTCCTCAAAGGTGGTCATGTCCATCCCCCCGTCTCTACTTATTCGAGCCTCACCCTCGGGTCCAAGTAGGCGTACATCACGTCCACCACCAGGTTGCCGCACACCACCAATGCTCCATAGAACAGCGAGAAGCCGAGCACCGAGATCACGTCCAGCTGCCCCGCCGAGGTGGCTACCCACCACCCCAGCCCACGGTAGTTGAACACCGTCTCCGTGATCACCACCCCGCTCATTAGCCCGATCATCACTATGCCGCCCACCGTGGCCACCGGAATCAGTGCATTGGGCTTGGCATGTCTATCTATGACCACCCCTTCCCCCAGTCCTTTGGACCTGGCTGTGGTCATGTAGTCCGCCCGTAGCACCTCCAGCATCGAGCTTCTGGTCACCCTCAAGATCAAGGCCCAGCTGACATACGACAGGGTGATCACCGGCAAGATCAAATGGCGCAACGCATCCCAGAAAATGTCGAGCCGCAGGTTAAGCAGGGAGTCCAGCGTGTTCATCCCTGTGTAGCGCGTGAACTCGCCCGATAGCACCACCTGATTCGCCCACTCCGATAGCCGCCCGGCGGGGAACCATTGCAGCTTGGCATAGAATATCATCAGCACCAGCAGGCCAAAGAGAAAAGTAGGAAAAGACCAGCCGATGATGGCAAACACCCGCAAGATCTGATCTATGGCCTTGTTGTGATTCAGCGCCGAGATGACGCCCAACTGTATCCCCACCCAGATGAGCGGAAACGCAGCCCAGAGCGCCAGCTCAAAGGAGGCGGGAATGTATCGCTTGATGGTGTCGAGGACTGGTGCCTTGCCAACCTTGGAAAAGCCAAGGTCCCCGTGCACCACCCCGTTTAACCAGCGGAAGTACTGGATGTAGATCGGATCATTCAAGCCATACTTCTCGATTATCTCGTCCAGTTCGCCCGCACCTTTGGGTATCGCCGCCACATACAGGCTCGCGCGCTGGCCCGGGTCGACAAAGGACATCATGGCGAAGATGAGGAGGGTGACCCCAAAGAGAATGATGGGCAGGATCAGCAACCTACGTATGATATATGAGAGCATGTCTGCTCACCTCCCTCCCGCACTGCCGCGGCATTCGGCATCTGCCGAAAATCATGATCTTCGTGTGTGCCCACAGGTGTAGCGCCGCTGCCGCGACGGCTAGAATGTGGGCAAGGACCAGGGAAGCCTGGCCCTTGCCCCTGTGCTCACTCAGCAGGCGTCAACCTACTCGTAGCCCTTCGAGTAGCAATAGGCCCACAGCGCGCTCGGGTAGGATGGGTTGAAGTAGTAACCCTGCACCCAATCCTGCTCGTAGTGTCGCCCTACGGGCTGCACCATGAAGATGTCGATGACATCCTCCATGGCCATCCTCTGGAGCCCCTTGTAGCACGCATCCGCCTCCTCGAGAGGCTGCGCCAGGCACTCCGCGATCCCCGCATCGTACTTGTCGTACAGCTCCTGCGGGAAGTACTGCCAGCTCGAGAAAGTGCCAGCGCTGTGCATGTAGGGGAACACCCAGTTGTGCGGATGGTGGTAGTCCTCTTGCCAGCCGATGATGAACAAAGGCAGGCGGCCACCAACCATCAGGTCCAGATAGGTCGGCCAAGGGACGTCCAAGACGCCGATCGAGCAGTTCGCGCAGACACCCTCGATACCGGCCTCGATGATCTCGGCCGCGGTTCGCCTCTGGTCGTTCCCGGAGTTGTAGGTGATGACGAAGAAGAACCCGTTCTCCCACGCCTGGCCGTCCCACGCCAGCTTCAACTCCTCCTCACACTTGGCCAGATCGTACTCCCAGTAGCCTACGAGGTCGGGATCGTAGCCCACCATGGGCGTGATGATGGGGCCACCGCGCTGGAGAGCCTCGCCCAAGAATGCTTCCTCGATGTAGGTCTGGATATCGAAGCAATGGTTGAAGGCCTTGCGCGCGTGGATGTCGGAGAAGAAGTCGGGTGGAATCCCCTGTCCGTCCAGCTCGCCGCTGCCGATGTAGTCGTTGCCGCCCTCGGTCTGCACCATCTGGTTGAAGAACACGTCAGCCGTGGCGACCTGCCCGAGGTTGAGGAAGACGCGGGCGGTGCCGTCCTCGTTGAGGACAGTCATCTTGCTAGGATCGGACCTGTCGATGGCATCCCACTGCTCCTTGACCAGTTCGTCAGCCTGGGTGACGTACTGCCTCGGCACGTAATACATGTCCGCGTCACCAGCTTCGAACATGGCGAACCTGGTGCCCCACTCGTCCACGTACTTGAACACGGCTCGCTCCATGGCCGCTGGTCCGGAAGGCCCGCCCTCCCACAGCGGCTCGGTGAGCCAGTAGTCGTCGTTGCGCACCAAGACGACTTCCTCAGCCGGCGTCCAGTGGTCGAACTTGTAGGGGCCCGTGCCGTTCATGACCTGGTAGAGCTCGCTCTCCACATCCTCGGGGTCGTTGTAGTCACGCCAGGTGGCGCAGTCGCCATCCCAGCCGCCCAGTTCCGCGACCCACGACATGTCCATGGCCACGCCCCAGCCGCTGGATAGGATGTCCATGAAGGGAGCGAACGGCTTCGGCAGGTGGAAGGTGATGGTCATGGCGTCGTTGTCGAACGTCACGGAGCTCTTCACGAACTCGCAAGCCGCCTCGTCACCCATCTCGTCGGCGATGTCGTTGATCGCGTAGTAGCCGGTCAAAGGCTCCAGCACCACCCACGAGGGTCCACCGGCCCGGTCCTGGATCATCGTCCGCCAGAAGGAGTAGGCGATGTCCTCGGGCGTCAGATCGCCGCCCTCATGGAACTTGATCCCCTCGCGGACTGTGAAGGTCCACGTCGTACCGTCGTCCGAGATCTCCGGCATGGATTCGGCCAGCATAGGCACGTACTGGTCGATGTGCTCGCGCTGATACCAGACCAGACCCTCATAGACGTTGAAGACAATCGCGAAACTCCCCGTGTCATACTCGTAGCTCGGGTCTAGCGAGTCGGGCTCGCCGATGGTGGCCATGATAATCGAGTCGGCGTTCTTGATCTCCCTCTCCGGGGACGGAGCGGGTGTCGGCGGCGGAGTCGCCTCTGGCGTCTCGCCAGGCGCCGGTGTCTCCGCTGGGGGCGATGGAGTCGTGGGCGTGCCGCACGCTGTCGCGATAAGCACAATCACCATCACCACGCTGGCGACAAGTAGCCATCGCTTGTTCCTAATCATCATTTTCCTCCCTTAGATCTTTCTGCAAGTTCGAGGTCACTCACCCGGCCAAGGTCCCGAAGCTTCCTTTCACCTCCTTTCGGCACTCGTTCTCCGAGGAATTTCGCTGCTGGAGAGGGTGTAGAAGAACGCGTCTCACACCAACAAAAGACCGCACAGCCCCCATTCGGGGCCTGCCTGAGTCCCGGATGACCGAATCCTGGGGATGGCGTCTCCACTATCGGTCACCTAAAGGGAAATTCTCCCCACGGCTGTGAGACTATTGGGCTCTCTCCACACCCTCTCTATGTCCGGTGCAACAGAATTATAGCATACCGTCCCAGCAATGTCAAATTGTGCTTTCTGTGACCCCACCTCATGAACCGGAACCGCCAACGAAGCGCCTGTCAGGTCGCTCAAATCGCTCTGTCGCAGACCGTCCTTTGTCTGTCTATGCAACCCCATCGCACATTTGGTTCACGACTCTTGCGAAGGCGGTGGAGCAACATGCCCTACCCTCGCAGTGCCATTCCGGGGCCATAGATGATCATCGTCAAGAAAGCATCTACAAGAATGAAGACCAGGCACGGAACGTAGAGGCTGCGAGTCTCGGCACGAAACAGGGCGTAAGCCGCGCTTAGCAGGCCCGCTCCGACGATGCCCAGGGGGACCAGCGCTTGCAGAGGCGCATAGAGGTCCTCAGGAAGAAAAGGCACCGACACAGCGAAGGGCACATAGTTCAGCAGCCCCGGATTGAAGTACAGCTTGCTGGCCTCATAAGTGACGATGGCGATGGCGAGCGCCAGCACTCCCCTGGTACTTCGCACTCCACCTTCGCCCACGAAGCGACTGGCTATGAAGGTCCAGATCAGCGCTGGCAGCAACCATAGTACGACGAAAGGTATTGTCGGCAGACCCACCACCGCACTGAACGCTGTGTTCAGCGCTGCGGAAACGAGATCATCGCTGGTTATGTGGTCCACCCGAGCCCTGACCAGCGGAGAGGTAGTCGCATAGTACACCTGACTGGGACCTGGCTCCAGCCCCTCCACCCAGCTCAGGTGGAGGTTGCCGTCGCCATCGCTGGTCAAGTTGGGTAGCCTGGACCAGTGAGTGGTGTCGCAGGCCAGCTGGTAGCCCACAAGGGCCCCATCAGCGAAGACGAGGTTCGCTATCTGGCTCTCCCTGCTCACACCCCGTGTGACGATCACACTGCAGCTGACCAGGCCCTCCCTGGGGGATGCCAGCACGGAAGGCTCGGCAACACGCTCGCTCCCCCGCTCCGCATAACCGCGGAAGGGGACCAGATACTCATAGTTGTAGAGCGCATTATCATACTCCACATAGGTGGGCTTCTCATCCATGGGCAAGGAAAACGAGGTGACTCGACCAACGGCTCCTGTCTCCAGCTCAAACGTTCCGTACCATCCCTCCATTTCGCTTGCGGCCATTCTGGAGACGCGGAACTCCTGCGTCCACACTACGTACCCGTACACATCATCCAGAGCCAGTACCGGGCCATTCCGATCGACACGGACGCCCGTCGGCAAGTCCAGGAGCTTCGCCCCCGAGAAGATCTCCGGCGGTTGATCCTTGAATACGGTATGATATAGCTCTGCTGTCTCCTCATCCTCCCCGGGCTCCTCCCAGAGAAGGTGAATCCGATTCCTGGAGTCGGCTCGCGCCACCGGGCCGGAGACACCTCGGGCAACTACCCTTGCAGCGCTGGACTCCACCTGATGCGGAGGCAGAGTCACATAGTAGAGATCACGTTCCTGACCCAGACCCTCAGTCCAGAACAGATGGAGTGTCCCGGAAGAATCTGGGGTGACATCGTACTCATAACAGGGGTTCCTACCCGACGACAGGAGAATCGGACCCTCGTCCAGTCGGCCGTCGTCTGTCAGCCTCAAGTGAAACAAGCTTGACGGCGCTCCCCTGGCAACCAGGCCCAAGAGGAAGACGTGCATCGAGCCGTCAGAGTCAGAGAGTAACCGCACTTCCCTCGGCTCATAGAGGCCAACGGTCAGATCGTGCTCCTCTTCCGAGAATCCCTGATCGTCCAGGCGGAGGTACCGGAGATCGTACTCCTCGGCGCTGAGGCGCATTGTCCAGACGAGGTGCACCCGCTT
>CAZBJW010000254.1:0-6218 GCA_964492135.1 uncultured Anaerolineales bacterium | reverse complement strand
CGCGCACGCGCGGATACACGCCAACTCTGTGGGCGGCGGTTGATCGTCACGACTCTCCCTTGGCGCTGTTCTTGCCTGTACGGATTACCTTGGTAGGCGGACCGTTGCGCCGCCTTACCACTAGGGCCGTCGCCTACGGCAGTGTTTTGTGTGCGCCTGGCATTGAGGGCCAGCAGGCGCTGAAGACGCTTCTGCTGGCTTACAAACAGGCGGCAGGAAGAGGCATTCTATTTACCGAGCTACGCAATTTGGCAGATCTGGAAGACCAACAGTCGGTCCTTAGCGAGTCGGGCTTTGCCTACGAAGAACACCTCAATTTCCTAGTAGACCTCAAGAGGCCTCTGGAAGCTATCTGGTCAAGCATACGTTCGAATGCCCGACGCAATATCCGCAGGGCTCGAAACCTAAACGTGGTCATTGAGGAGGTCAAGGATTCGCAGCGCATCCCCGCAGTCTATGCCGTGCTGAAAGGACTATACCGGCGTATCCAGGTGCCTCTTCCCGACGTATCCTTTTTCTGGTCGGCCTTTGAAATCCTGCACCCGCTAGGCATGATGGAAATCCTCGTTGCCAGGGCTCAGGATGTAGACATAGGTGTCGTGACGTTGTTGGCGCACAAAGACATTGTCTATTACTGGTACACGGGCACCCTCAGAGAATATGCCTCCTATCGTGCCGGAGATCTGCTGGTCTGGCAGACTTTGGAGTGGGGTAGCCGAAATGGCTTTCGTGTCCTGGACTTTGGCGGGGCTGGTAAGCCCAAGGAGGAATACGGTGTGCGTGATTTCAAGGCAAAGTTTGGTGGTAGGTTGGTGAACTATGGGAGGAATGTGTGCGTGCACGCTCCATTGTCATTTCACGTCAGTAGGATTGCTTATCAGTTGGTGCGCACACTGCTCTACGGCAAGGTCGAGTTGCGGCAAAGGGCCTGATGTCGGTGGAAAACGCACTCTGGGTAACCTTGCTTCCGCAGGCGCTGCTTAGACCTGGTTCGAGGCTACTGGCACTAGACTTTGAGAGAGGATCGTGAGAGTTACTGTTGCTGAGCAAGCATCGAATGACCCAGCTTGGGATGAGTTTCTGGCTGCTCAAGCCACCGGACAGCATGTGCAAAGCAGTCCGTGGGGACAACTCAAGGCCAAGTTTGGCTGGCAAGTCGTCCGCATTCTGGCCCGAGAAGGAGAGCAGATTGTGGGCGGGGCGCAGATTCTAAGCAGACGGCTGCCGATTTGGGGAAGTATCGCTTATGTTACCAGGGGACCGGTCGTCGCCCCTGGACGCAGTGACGTGATGGAGATGCTCTTTGATCGTATCGAAAAGGTGGCGCAGGCTCAGCGATCACTGGTGTTGAGTGTTGAACCGCCAGCTGACGAACCTCTCTACATGTGCCCGCTGCAAGCGCGCCAGTTCAAGCCTAGCAGCTTTTATGTCATTCCTCCGACCACCGCGTTGGTTGATTTGCGGCAGAGCGACGACGAGATTCTGGCGCAGTTTAAGAGGGGCACGCGCTACAACGTCCGTGTGGCCTTGCGCCATGGGATCGTCGTCCGAGACGGGAATCAGGCGGACTTGGGAAGGTTCTTCGAGTGGATGGACGCCACCGCTGCCCAAGATCCGTATTACTATTACAGCCTGGCATACTACGAGGAGGCCTGGCGGCAGTTCGTGCCACGCGGTATGATGAAACTGCTCATTGCCTGCTACGAAGGCGAACCGATTTCTGGAACCATCGTGATCGCTTTGGGACAGTGGGCAGTCTACAAGTGGGGAGCCTCGTCCGGTGCACATCTCAGCAAGAAGCCCAATGAGCTATTACAGTGGCACGCCATGAAATGGAGCAGAGAAAAAGGTTGCCACTACTACGACCTAGGCGGCATTACTCCCTTCGTGGCCGAAGCGTTGAAACGGGGCGAAAAGCCCCCCGAGAGCAAATTGACAGGGATTGCTCGCTTCAAACTAGGCTTTGGGCAGATGGTCACCTTTCCGAGCTCGTATGACAACACCTACGGTATCCGTCCCAAGTGGCTGGTGCGCAAGGTCCTTCCCTACGCCTGGGAACTGAGGTTCTTACGTGGTCTCGTGCGAGGAGCCAGGGTCACGTGATCTCTCCGAACGTACCTGGTGATCCTCCGTGCTTCGAAATAAGAAGAAAGACTGCCAAGTGAGTTATGGATTGCGAGCACACTGGAGTGCTATCGGGTGCCATCTGGTGCCCACAGTAGGATCCTTCCGAAGAACTGCTACGAGGTGCGATCAGCTTAGCCGCGAGCAGGCTCTTGCCAATGGCATCCCAGGCTATGCACGACAGGTGTCCAGATTACGCGAGATTGGCTGTTGCACCGGACGACGAGACTTCGCGCGGCCGGAGAGTACCAGCGAGGAAGAAAACAGTTCATAGTGATTCCAGCCAGGCGAGTCATATGACAAACGATAGATTGAACGTTCTGTATATTGCTGGAAGCGGCAGAAGTGGGAGCACAATTCTGCATAACATACTTGCACAGATCGATGGTTTTTTCGCTACCGGGGAGCTCCACTACATATGGGAGCGTGGCTTCATCAAGAATAGACTGTGCGGCTGCGGCGTCGCCTTCCGCGAATGCGAATTGTGGAGAGCCGTAGTGCGTGAGGCCTTTGGGGGTATCGACCATGTTGACGCCGACAAAATGCTTCGCCTGAACAGAAGCTTTCGTATACATCACCTTCCCTTCATGTTTATACCTCACGTCAGACGGAGGCACACATCTCGCCTGAGGGAGTACCTGGACAACGTGGAGAAGCTTTATCAGGCGATTGAAGCAGTCACTGGGAGCAAAGTGATTGTTGATTCCTCGAAAACTCCGGTATACGGCTATGTGCTACGGATGATACCTGGGATCAGTCTTCACGTAGTTCATCTCGTTCGAGACCCACGAGCCACTGCCTATTCTTGGTCTAGAAAGAGGCTTTTCGAACCCATCACAGACAGGAGAAATCCTGAATATATGGCGCAGCATGATCCTGTTAGAAGCTCTCTTCAATGGAACGCCAGGAATATTCTAACAGAGATGTACCTCCGACAGACACCAGTGCGGTATATGATGGTCAAGTATGAAGACTTTATTGACAACCCACAGGATTCTGTGAAAGGCATACTCAGTCTCCTCAGCGAGACGCGTGTGAGTCTTCCCTTCGTGAGGGAGCACGCAGTCTCGATAGAGAGGGCCAATCATTCCGTTTTTGGGAATCTGGTCCGCTTTCAAACCGGAATCGTGGAACTAAGGCTCGATGAAGAGTGGAAGAGGGGAATGAAAAGGTCGCATCAGGTTGCCGTGGCGGCGTCAACGTGGCCAATGCTATTTAGGTACGGATACCTGTGATGGGATACGCCGTTCCGAGGATGATGGTCGATCTGAGCTGGCGTTGAGTGTCCACCAGCTGCGACTGCTCTTGAGCGGTCGATTTCACGGCGATCATAACCGGATGGGTGATGGGTCATGCTCCCAGCGTTACGAGAGGGTTATGACCGACAGCGGACCGATGCTTCCGGAGAAACCTTCCAGATGCAACTGCTAGTTACGGGCGCCACCGGATCCATAGGAAGCCACTTGCTGGCCATTTATTGGGAGTGATACCAGCGTGCGAGCCTTTGTCCGTCCAGAGAGTGCCGTGATGCCGGCAAGCCTAATGCGAACTGAAAGACCGCCAATGGAAATGTGAGGCCCGCAAAGAGTTCCACCACACCATCAGGTGTGTCCTAGACTTGCAGGACGTCTCGGGCTGCTGGTTTCCGGAATGGGTATACTTGACTGAAGAACTGATTATGCTAAAGACAGTATGTCTTGTTTCTGACGCTTCAAGTCATGATTCGTCATAGATAGTAGTGTGTGTCTGGCCTGCTATGGCAGAGAACAACGCACAGGTCCTACGGAAACGGGATCCTCCGTCACACTGCCGAAGAAGAGGTTAGCGGCCTTGGTTCATCATATGATCTCTACCTCGACGCCATCTAGAGATAGGTCCATTTTCGATACTCCGCGGAGCAAACTTGGGACGCATCCTGCATCTTCTGGACGCGCCTTCATCCCCGTGGACAAACCACCGCAACTCGGAGATGAAGACCAAGAACATCACCAGCAACGGAGGGAACTGCTATGAGAGTTGTGCGCATAGGCGTTGTCGGCGCCGGAGTCATGGGAGAGCGCCACTGTCGTGTCTGCGCCAACCTGCCCCGCGTCGCACTGGTCGGCATCGCGGATGTGAACGAGGAGCGCGGACGCCTGGTCAGCGAGCGGTACGAAACCACTTACTTTTCCGACCGGCGGGCCTTGCTTTCCCAAGTGGACGCCGTCACCGTTGCCACATCCACATCCGCTCACTATAGTTTGACGGCCGAGTGTCTGGAACGGGGTCTCCACGTCATGGTGGAAAAGCCCATCGCCGAGACGATCGAACAAGGCCGGCAACTGGTCCAAATGGCCGAGGAGCGGGGGCTGATACTGCAAGTGGGCCATATCGAACGTTTCAACCCGGCTTTCATCGAACTGAAACACGTCACCGAAGACATGACGCTCATCGGCATCAACGTCAGACGACTGAGTCCTTTTGACACCAGCAACACCGACGTGGATGTCGTCCGCGACTTGATGATCCATGATCTGGATCTGACAGTGAATGCGCTTGGCCTGGACCCAGAAGAGATCGACGCCTGGGGACGTTCTGTCCACGCGGACGCCATAGATCACGCGGTGGCTAGCCTTTCTTTTAGGGACGGCCCTATCGTCACTCTGTGTGCCTCGCGGATCACAGAGCAAAAGGTTAGAGCTATTGAAGTCGTAGCCGAAGGGGCCTATGTCGAGGCTGATCTGCTCAACAAAACGGTCCAGGTTCAGCGGCGGATGTTCCCCCAATATCTTGATAGTCACCACATCACCAAGTACCGCCAGGAGAGCGTCATTGAGCGTATCCACGTCCCCATGTCCGAGCCCCTGATGCTAGAGCTACACCACTTCGCGGACTGTGTACGCGAGAACCGCCCCAGCCAGGTGCCCGGCAGCGACGGCCTGCGCGCTCTGCAACTGGCCGAGGCCGTTGCCGACCAGATAGCTCGCAAGATGAGCTAGGGTCCGAAAGGGCTTCTGGACCAGGGCTCGACTGTAATCACCGTTGATGAGCAGTGTCAAGAGATACTCACGAGCCTAGCGTACGGCTCCACACCTGGCGTACGGACGTTCGCTGCATCAACCTCCAAGTCGGGCCACAGGGGAGCGCTCACGAAGAGGGCGTCGGTTTAGCCGGGAGGTGCAGCCTTAACCCGATCTGAACCAAAAGATCGCGCCGAATGCTTGACAGCGGTGCAGCCGTTAGATACAATAGAATATTGGTGTTGTATTATCATATACCTGCACGTCCGGAGTGGGCTGCTTCTGCAACCGGAGTATTGTCTTGTTCGGCGGAGATGCGTCGATAGAATTCCAGGCGGGCCAGGACGGAGAAGCCGATGTGTCAAGTGCGGGACAAGAGGTCGGCTGTGAAGTGGCAGTAGATGACATTGTTGCAGAGGAGGGAGCGATGAGAAAGTACCTTTTGGCTACGATTGGGGTGGTCTTACTGTTCCTTCTGGTGGCACTGGGAACCGCTATCGGTTCCCCTGACACGGTGACGGTGGACTCGACTACCGATGTGAGTGATGGCGACACCACTTCCATTAGCAACCTCATCAGCGACCCAGGCGCGGATGGGGACATCTCTTTGCGGGAGGCGATCGAAGCTGCCAACAACACCCTTGGCGATGACACCATCGCCTTCAGCATCCCGGTGACTGACACAGGCTATAGTGCCCTTAGCGGCACGTGGACCATTACCCTCACCGCCACGGGGTTGCCCGCCCTCAGCGATGGAGGTACGGTGATTAGTGGAACCACTCAGACCGATACGAACCCCTACGGGCCGGAGATCGAGATCACCGGGGTAGATCTGCCCGCTGCGGTGAATACCGACTACGCCCCGGAGATAGAGGACTTGAATCTGGATCAGCCCCAAGGGGAGAATTGCTTCACGGTGGAGTCGGCAGACAACCTGATCCACGGCCTGGTCATAAACCGCTGTCCCGTCGATGGCATTCGTATCGAGGGTAGCAGTGCCACGGGCAATATCGTCTCCGGCAACTACATTGGGACCAACGTGACAGGCACTCTAGCCCTGGGCAACGGTATCGATGGCGTTCGTGTAATGGGTGG
>CAZBJW010000253.1:276-6244 GCA_964492135.1 uncultured Anaerolineales bacterium | reverse complement strand
GCTTAGACCCAAGTAGATCTTGTGGCGGCAACGGCGAATCAATCCCTGGGTGAGGCGATGGAGGGCCTCTTGCCTGGTCTCGAACTCATCGGCATCCGTCCAGACCTCGTCGCGGGGCCAATGGCGACTGAGCACGTAGGGATGGGTGAGGGGCTGATACAATCGCTCCCACCATCCCCGGCCTCCCGGGTTAAGCCAGAACTGGTAATCCGCAGGGCGGTTCCGCATGAGGAAGGTATAAGCGGGCGCCAAGAGTACGGCGTCCTCCACTTCCAGCTGCCAACTTCCGACATACTGAGCCGCGACCACTCCATCCCGCACCATCTCGATGTATTCCTGTCCCACAGATTTCCCTTCTTCGAGAGTCGCATCGCTCACCACGCGACGGAACTTCTGCACGGATTCGATCAGGTTGGCAGCCACTTCCGCTGCATCGTAGTGGCGATGGAACCCATATCCCTCTTGGGAAAGAACCTCGCCGAAGAGCCGGCTCAGGAAGTGGTCCAGTTCTGCCTCCGGGCCCGCGACGTAGCCTTCAATCCACAACCGCAGTTTCTCGTATCGTCCTCCAAGCACAAAGGTAAGACGCTCCTGCAAATCGGGGTTGATCTGATCAACAGAGCTAAGGGTAGGTACGCCCTCACGCACGCGATAGACGATCTTGACCAGCAATTGAGCCCGCACCAGGTCCATGCCCTCGATGGCCTGCATCAAAGCATAAGCCACGTCGAACTTGGTGGGGCGCATCCCCCAGCGGGGATGGGCGATGGACGCCAGCGTGAGCAGGCACTGCGTGGCCGGTTCCTCCCGCAAGGCCCTCGACGGACGGTGGGAACGGGCCGGCACGTCCAGATGCTCCAGTCTGTTCATCAGGGAGAACCGCAGTGCATCGCTCATGAACGGTGCCAGCACGACGATCTCTCCTGGAGCAACTGCCTGTTCGCGTACTAGGGTGGCGATTTCCTCAGTTACCCAATCCAGCATCTGGGGATGGTAACGCCAGTGTTCATACAACAAGACGGTACGCACGTCTCCCGAGGCTACTTCAGCAGGCCTGTTCAGACTGGCAGCCAGCTCGTATGCAAGCCCTTGCAAGTCCGGCGACGTCACGAAGGACTTGGAAAAGACTACCTTGTCGTCGCACAATGCCCTCAGCCGGTAGGCGCTCTCTGGGTCGGCACCCAGAAAGCGGCGGTAGCCCGCTCCTTCATCGTAGATCAGTAATGCCGACTCGCAGTGAGGCAGCCACTCACGCCATAGGTCGTGAGCCACCGGCGTGTCCTCTTCCACGTTGTCTACGATGAGGTGGACGTACCTGTTGAGCAGGTACTCGCGACACAGAGGCAAGCGCCATAGATGTTTCAGGAACACCTCGACCTGGAGGGAGAAGTCCAGCAGGTTGTGGGCCAGACAGTACTCACGGAAGCGCGTGGCGCAGACCTGAGCCTCGTCGTATATTCGTTTCTCCCTCTCTTCGCCCGCCCAGGCGGCCTTGAGGCGTTCGCCGATCTCCGTATGGAGGAAGCCCACCACCGCGGCCTTGTTGAGGTCATCCAGGATTTGGCTGTAGAGGCGGTTGCGGTCGATGGTCACCGTCTCGAAGTAACCCTGGTCGAGCAACGGTCGCACGATACGGGACATGAAGTACTGAGCCGTCTCCAAGGTGAGGAACGTGGGGCCGCGCTCGGGCCGGCCGAAGTCGGCTTCTTCGGCAATGAGTGGCCAGAAGAGGTCCACCATGCGCCGGGAAAGCCCTCCCACCGTGAGAACTGTCACCTGGCCCCCCGCGGCCAGTTGCGGACTTCGCAGCGCGTCGTAGTACGGTGTGGCCAGGGTCCGCTGAGGAACGATGATCAAGATCCGCTCGGCGGGGATGCCCGCCTCCAGCAAGTGCAGCACTCGGCCGACCGCGGCCGTGGTCTTCCCTGTGCCGGCCGGCCCTTCCAAGAAGACTTTGCTCTCAATCGGCCGCTCGATGACCCCCAACTGAGGTTCATCGAGCGGAACTGCCAGCATACGCATCGCCGCCCAACACAATCCGTCGGACAGGTTAGAAACCTGTCCTACTACAACTCGCACTTACAGCAGGTCCATTCCCAGTCTCTGGGGCTCTCCACGAGCCCCGCCTTCACGCGGTTCTTGTGTACGTGTTTGATCATACCATGTCCCATTCCCATCTGCCGAGAATCCCGTACGGCCCAGATAGGCCTGCCGCGCTCGTTCTTGAGGATCAGCGATGCAAGCCAACAGTGTTTCAGCCATTCAGGCTTCAGCGATTAGTCCCTCACGGACTGCTGTTCGAGTGGAGACAGAGAGGCCGAACCTGACGAACAGAATAGCACCCTGCGGTTGGACGTGTGGCAGATGCCGGCGATGGAAGGGCTGGTACTTTAACGTACTCATTCTTCGCCCTTGTAGGACAGGTTTCCAACCTGTCCTACAACTCGTACTTACAGTAGGTCCATTCCCAGTCTCCCGCGCTCTTCACCAGGCCGGCCTTCACGGGATTGTTCTGTACGTATTTGATGATACCATGCAGCTCGCCCTCATCTCTGACTACGTGATCGTAGCTCTCGCCCTGCCAGAAGGTGCCACGTCTCCCCAGCAGCACATTGGCTTGACGAGCAGTGTACCGTTTTAGCGAATGCATTATAGCAGACAAAGCGTGATACGTGCCGTCGTCCTTGGGCAAGGGGGCAAACACCATGTGGACATGGTTGGGCATGATGCAAAAGGCTTCCAGGTCATACAGTCGACCATCGCAATAGTGGAGGGCCTTGGCCACCAAGTCGGCGATCTTGGGATCCCGCAGCCAACACGGACCGCGCTGGGCCACGTCCAATGCCCTATCCCATCTCCCGAAAATGCGCTTCTGCCCCAGATAGGCCTGTCGCGCTCGTTCTTGAGGGTCGGCGATGCAGGCCAGCAGTGTTTCAGTCCTTTCAGCTTCAGCGATTAGTCGCCCACGGACTTCTGTTGGAATTGAGGCAGCAAGGCGAAAGGTGACGAACAGACTAGCACCCGGCGGCTGGACGTGCGGCAGATGCCGGCGATGGAAGAGCTGGTACTTCAATGTACTCATGCTTCGCCCCCGTAGGACAGGTTGGCAATTTGCCCTACTATTCGCCGCCAACGGTCACCGATTGCACCAGGAGCGTGTTGCAGCCCGCGTCCCGCCACTCTCCCAAGTATTTGCCGTTCTCGTCGAGCCTGTCAATGCTGAGGATTTCACGGCCGGTGATGACCACTTCGTCCCAGGGGCGTACTTGAAGGAGGCGGCGATAGATCTCTTTATTGGCCGGAAGAGTGTGCAACAGATTGATGGTGCCACTGGGATTGCTGGCCGTGCCTGAGCTCCAGGTGAAGCGATGGTTTGTTACACTGGTGCTGACTATGTCCGGATTGGCGTAGTCGCCAGAGGTGACCAGGATATCGTGTGTCAAGAGGGGGCACTCCCGCATACGCATAGGGGAGGCGTGGCGGACTGTACCCCGGAACGTCGACGGTCTATCCCCTTCAAAGCTGATCTGGTAGATGCTGCCGTCGGCGACAATCCGGTCATATGACTCGGAGATGGTCAAGGAGTCAAAGTCGAGAGGTAGCAGACCAAAGAAGCCGAGGATGTCCTTGCGATAGTAGACGAGGGCAGTGACGACGACTACGACCAGCAGGACTGGGAAGGCCCATTGGAGGAGTCCGAATCGCCAGTTGACCTCCGCCGCCTCCGGCTTTGGAGGAGAGACGACCTCCTTCTCCAATCGCGCCAGGTAGGAGCGCGCGGCCTCGTGGGAGGGGTTGATCGAGACGATCTGCCTCAGACAGTGAATCCGCTCCTCGGTGGTCTCGGCGACGTCGCAGGCCCAGGTCCAGGCCGCCTCATTATCCGGGTCCTCCGCGAGCACTTCGAGGATGAGCTGGCGTCCTATGTCCTCGTCTCCCACCCGGATGGCAGCGATGGCAACCGCCAATTTGCCAGATTCCTCAGCCATCATGCCCCTCTTGCGAGACTAGCGAACTAGAGTGCTGCTCACCTCCACAAGGATCATACTGCACACCAAAGCACTCCCGCAAGGTGCGGGTTTGAAACCCGCCCCTACGCTGCTGCTTCTCGCGGTGTTCGGTGATGGGAATCCACTCCGTCATCGACAGACGTCGTCAGCGACGTCGGATCCTCTTACCCACGTACGTATCCAGGTAGCCGACACCCTGCCATCAGTGCAACCCCATCAACATACGTTTTTCCGCGTGGCTTACAACCTCCGCGCGGCGCTCTCGGACGACAGCCAAATTTGCGATGCCCACGCCACACCAGCCGACTATGTGGATCCGCGGTTTGGCCGTCAAGGTCACTCCTGCCCTCACCGAATTGTCCCATGCCCTGTCAGCCCTTGCACAGCGGGGCGCTCGGCTCCCCTGCTGGCGTTGTCATACGTCACATCGCTTCTCCTGCAGGACAACCGCCGCTATCGTGTAAGCCATCGCAGCCAGGACACGTTCGCAGCCCTTCGCGCTCCTGGTCCCCGCACACTCGCCGCTGCGGCCCTTGGAAGCCACTCTTTAGCACCAGACCTTCAGCCAACGGGACGTGATGGATGGTACCGATCCTCAAGCCACCGGACAGGATTCCGGATGATGTACTCCCCAATCCGATTGAGTTCGTCCTCACTGCGAACGACGCGCTCATAGTAGCCCCTCTGCCAAACCGGTATGCCTCGGGTCCCACGCAGTTCGTTGATGCTACGTGACGAAAACGTCTTGAACGCCCTGACAACCTCTGGTAGTCCATGTCGCGTCGCCCTGCGCGTAGGGGCGGGTTTCAAACCCGCCCCTACCTTGGCTTGGCCTTATTCGACCTCGTATCTTCGACCAAGACAACAACGCCATGAATAGCACGTGCGCATAGTAGCCGATCAGCATGCGTTTTTCCGCGTGGCTTACAACCTCCGCGCCGCGCTCTCGCACGACAACTAGATCTTCTATCCTCACGCCGCCCCAGCCCGTGATGTAGATCCCGGGCTCCACCGTCAGCGTCATCCCGGGCTGAAGAACCGCCCCCGACACCCCGCTGGCCCTGGGATTCTCGTGGATCTCCAGGCCCACGCTGTGCCCCAGGCCATGGCGGAAGTACTGCCCGTATCCGGCCCGTTGGATGACACCGCGTGGCAACGTATCGGCCTCGCGGCCAGCAGATGTATGCCCGCCGGTCGGCCTCCTCCTCCAGTGACAATCGCCCCCACATGGTTGAGAGCCAAGTCTGTGCCAGATCATCATTCCACAGCACTACGTGACGGGTGGTACCGATCCTCAAGCCACCGGACAGGATTCGCCATGATGTACTCCCTAATCCGATTGAGCTCCTCCTCACTGCGAACGACCCGCTCATAGTAGCCCCTCTGCCAAACCGGTATGCCTCGGGTCCCACGCAGTTCGTTGATGCTACGTGACGAAAACGTCTTGAACGCCCTGACAACCTCTGGTAGTCCATGTCGCGTCGCCCTGCGCGTAGGGGCGGGTTTCAAACCCGCCCCTACGTTGGTGCTACTGGACCCCTTGTCTTCGACCAAGACAGCGATCCCGTGAATGTGGTTGGGCATTGCGACAAAGGCAACCAGTTCCACATGGCCGTAGTGCTTGGGCAGGTCGTTCCAACACCTCCAGACGATGCGACCGTAGTCGTTCAACCGCATCTCGTCACCTACCACTTCGCCAAGAAGGGCCGATCTGAGATGCGTGCAGATAGTCACGAAGTACGCACCAGGCCGGCTATAGTCGAACCCCTTGAGGCGGCCCGACCTGCGGCGGCGTACCTCTACACCACAATCCATGCGCTCGCCCACGAGACTCTCCTACCACTCCAAGAAACGGACACCAACGATCGAGAGCGAAGGCTGGCAAAACCCCTCGCGTGTCCGAGCTTCACGCCATCGTCGGTGAAATATCGGCTCACAGTGGTCGCCAAGCACCATTT
>CAZBJW010000253.1:0-266 GCA_964492135.1 uncultured Anaerolineales bacterium | reverse complement strand
ACCTGCTGCCTTCCGGACCCACGCACGGAGCCGGGTACCCAACGGCTACCCCCTCAGCGCAAGGCGATCAGCATGCGTTTCTCGGCGTGGCTTACAATCTCCGCGCCGCCCCCTCGGACGACAAGCAGATCTTCGATCCTCACGCCACCCCAGCCCGTGATGTAGATCCCCGGCTCCACCGTCAGCGTCATGCCCGGCTGAAGAATCGCCTCCGACACCCCGCTGGCCCTGGGATTCTCGTGGATCTCCAGGCCCACGCTGTGCCC
>CAZBJW010000252.1:6024-6283 GCA_964492135.1 uncultured Anaerolineales bacterium | reverse complement strand
ATGCGAAAACCTGCACCCAGCTCACTGGCTTCTCTGATGGTGTGCAACCGTTTGCGGGCCTCCTCACTCAAAGGAGCGTCCTCGTCGTAGAGAAGATAGGCGTACGCCCGCACCGTACTGCGTCCGACTCGTCCCCGCAGTTGATAGAGCTGTGCCAAACCAAAACGGTCAGCCCTATTGATGATCAGTGTGTTAGCATTTGGTATGTCTATCCCGCTTTCGATGATGGAGGTGCTGACCAGGACGTCGTGGCGACCCG
>CAZBJW010000252.1:1582-6014 GCA_964492135.1 uncultured Anaerolineales bacterium | reverse complement strand
CACTTGGGCTAGCTTCGATTCTTCCATCTGTCCGTGCGCGACAACTGTGTCGGCCTCCGGGATGAGCTTGCTCAGCCGGTTGGCGATTTGGCGAATACCCTGTACACGGTTGTGCACGAAGTAGACCTGCCCTCCTCGATCCAGCTCTCGAAGGACAGCCCGGCGGATCAAGGCTTCGTCGTACGGGGTAATCCGGGTGACAACTGGGAGGCGGTACTCGGGCGGGGTGTCTATGGTGTTCATATCGCGCGCTCCCGCCAGGGAGAGATAGAGGGTACGGGGTATGGGCGTGGCCGTAAGGGTGAGGACGTCCACCTCGCGGCGCATCTGCTTCAGCTGCTCCTTGTGGGCGACGCCAAATCGCTGCTCTTCATCTATGATCAGCAGTCCCAGATCGTTGAACTCCACGTCCTTCTGCAGGAGCCGATGTGTGCCGATGACTATGTCCACCGTACCCTTGCGCAGGCGGTCGAGGATCCTGTGTTGCTCGCTCTGGGTCCGGAAACGGGAGAGCATTTCGACTTCCACTGGGAACGGAGCGAGGCGTTCCTTGAAGGTGCGATAGTGCTGCTGCGCCAGAACCGTCGTCGGCACCAACAGGGCCACCTGCCTGTTGTCCATCACCGCCTTGAAAGCCGCTCGTAAGGCCACCTCGGTCTTCCCATAGCCGACATCACCGCAGACGAGGCGATCCATGGGCCTCGACCTCTCCATGTCTCTTTTGACCTCGTCGATGGCGCGCAGCTGGTCATCGGTCTCGACATAGGGGAAGGAAGCATCCAGTTCGTGCTGCCACGGAGTGTCAGGCGAGAAGGCATGGCCTTGGACCACCTCGCGAATGGAGTACAGGTCCAGCAGCTCTTCGGCTATCTCCTCCACTGCCTTCTTGACACTGGATTTGACACGCGACCAGTGGGCGGTGCCCAGACGGTCAATTCGTGGTGGCTCAGCCGTCGCTCCCACGTACCGGCTGATGCGGTCGCCTTGGTACGTGGGTACGTACAGTCTGTCTCCGGCCGCGTAGTCGATCTGCAGGTATTCCCTCTGAGCCTGATCCACGTCGAGGCGCACGAGACCTCGAAAGGTCCCGATACCATGGTCTATGTGCACTACGTAGTCTCCGGGAGCTATGTCCGAGAAATAGGACTCGGGAGTCATCGGCTTCGGGCGATAGGGGCGCCGGGGTTCAGGCTTCAACCAGCCGAATATCTCACCATCGGTCAGTAACACCAGACTCCCGCCATCCGTCTGACGCATCTGCCAGCCGGAAGCAAGGCTGCCCTGCAAGAGGGTCAGACTTCCCTGTTGCGGAGGGCTGACAATCTCTTCCACCGGTTGGACGATGATCCCCCAATCTTCATACAGTTCTGCCAGGCGGGGAGTCTGACGAGAGACGGTCACCACTGGCCAGTTTTTCTCCATCATCTCCAGAGAGTCAGCAATTACGTCTTGCAGCCGTCCGGCATAGGCGGTCTTTACCGCGAAGCCCTCATTCACCGCGAGGTCTGAGACCGTGTCGTATCGGAATTCCAGACGCGTAAGAATGTCGAGCCTGCGCTGCACGGTATGCCAAAAGAAATGGGGTGACCGCACGCCCTGAGGCAGTTCGCCCTTCTCCACCAACTCCTGGCGCAGGGCCACGTTCTGTACGTCCAGGTTGGCGACCACGGCCTCCAGACCCAGCGGATCCTCCAGCACTCCCAGGGTCTGAGGCGGCATGTAGTCCACCAACATCCCAGCTTCCTTGTACAGATAGGGGATGTAGAACTCCAGTGTGTCGAATGCGTCTCCTTCGCGCAAAGCTTCCAGATCCTGCTGGATCTCTTCTGCCACCTCGGGATGGCAGGTGGCGAGGTCCAGGCCTTGGGTTGTGTTGTCTGTCTCCACACTGAGAGGGAACGCCTCTCGCGCGGGCACGATGACTGCGGACTGTATGCTCTCCACCGAGCGCTGAGTTGAGGCCTCGAAGAGTCGGAGTGACTCTATCCGATCACCGAAGAATTCAATCCTCACTGGTCGGTCGCTGTGAGGTACCAGGACATCTACTATACCGCCCCTGGTGCCAAAAGTGCCTGCTTCCTGCACGACTGTGGTACGTTCGTAGCCGAGGCCACGAAGTGTGGTAAGAAGCTCGCCAATCCTGATGCGCTCCCCGACGCGGAGGTGCCTTGTATGCCCTTCAAACTGATCTCGAGGTACGGTCCTCTGAAGGACGGCACGAATGGAGGCGACCACGAACACAGGCGGTACGTCGGCCTGTTGTTCACCATCCACAAGCGTAGCCAGCGTCGCCAGTCGGTCTTCGGCTGTCCCCTTGTCCCATGGAATCCTCTCGTAGGATAGGACATCTGGCTCGGGAAAGAGCAGAATCCCTTGACCGGATGGTGACCAGATACTGAGCTGCTCGAAGATCTCGCGGGCGCGATCACGCCTGCTGGTGATAACCAGCATCGGCAGGCCGAGGTCCTGCCTCAAGCCAGCCAGGAGGTATGGTCTCGCTGACTCTACGATCGAGAGAGAAAGCGAGCCGGACTGTTGTGCTTGTGTCGAACGGATCGCCCGTAAGAGCGCATCGTAGCCCCTCAGGTCGTGAATCAGGGGCAGAAGTCCAAAGAGCTGCAAGTCCCACCTCTAGTTGAATCTGTTCATGGTTGGCCCTATACCGTTTCTCACGAAGGACACCGCAGCTTCAACGGCCTTCTCCAGGGCCTCTCCGACGACGATGCTTTCGTCCAGGGAGAAATCCTGCAAGACGTATTGTTCGGGGGCTTGCCCATCGGGTCTTCCAATGCCGATGCGAATCCGGGCGATATCGGGCGTTCCTAACGCAGCGATGACGGACTCCATGCCCTTGTGGCCGCCAGGGCGGCCACGTTCGCGAACGCGGACCTTGCCCAGCGGCAGGTCCAGGTCATCATAGACTACTAGGATGTCCTGCGTGCCTATCTTGTATTTGCTCTGGACAGGCCTCACTGCTTTCCCGCTCTGGTTCATGTAGGTCAGCGGCTTCAGAAGGATTACCCCCACGTCCTCGATCTGCCCCTTGGAGAGCAACCCCTGGAATTCCATCTTGTCGAAGTCTAGACCATACCGAGCCGCAAGCCTGTCCGCCACTTGGAAGCCAACATTATGACGGTTCTCGGCATGATCCTTACCAGGGTTCCCCAAGCCCACAATCAACCTGTTCGGCGAGGGTGGACTGGTCTGGCATCTGCGTAGAAACCTTCCTATCATGTTCCATTCTCGCCTATCCAGCCGGTCTCAAGTACTAGGGGCTGGCGTTCTGACCAGCCCCTTGAAGCAGCAATGCAACACCGGCGGGAGAGCAGCTGGCTCATCAGATAAGGCGTCTCAGCACAAAGACCACCCCCACAAACAGGAAGATCACTGTGGCTACAAACGCGCCGAACATGAACTGTCTCATAAACACGCGTGCGTCTGGAAAGGAGATGGTATCGCCTGGCTCTGGAGCCTCCGTGGGAGTAGGCACTCCTTCCGGAAGCGCCGTCGCCGTCGGTGTCCGGCCGATCACCGTCGGCTGTTCCACGATGGCTGGAGTGGGTGTGGGGAAGACGATGGTGGGAGTCGGAGTGGGGGTCTCCTCGGGAGTAGGCGTGGCTGCCGGCTGAGCGTTGGCCACCCTAACGGGTATGGGCTCGGTCTCTACATAGTTTCCGTCTATCTTGACGACCACCAGGCGCAGGTAGTAGCTCCCATCGGGAATAGACGTCGTGTACCAGGTCTCCAGCCGGGCATCGGTCCTCTCCTCCCGATGGATATCCCCAATCGGAACCCAAGCGCCGGGCGCGGCCGCAGAGGCAAATTCGACCTTGTAGAATTGGAACTCTGGCCCCAGACGCGCCGTCCCCATGATGTCTACGCTGTCTCTCACTTGAGCGTTCGGCCGGGGCGAGGTGATCTCGTAGCGCTGCTCCTGCTGTGCTGGCGCCGCCGTCGAGACTTGCGCGGCAAGGGCAAGAAGCAGGGAGAGTATGGCAACGGTAATCAGAGATTCCGTGATCGCTGTCAGTCGGGGCCGATTTAGCATCGCACGGCTAGTGTAACACAGCACAGCTTCTCAGGCAAGTGATTCCTTGAAGCCGCGCACCACCAGTGCGGCGTTCTGCCCTCCGAGACCCAGTGCGTTGACCAGAACCGTGTTGACCTGTTTGCGCCGCGCTACCAAGGGGACGTAATCGAGATCGCATTCGGGGTCAGGAGTGTGGAGGTTGATGGTCGGAGCGATGATGTTGTCCTGAATGGTTTTCAATGCCGTTACCACGGAGATGGCACCGGCCGCCCCTAGTAAATGTCCGATCATAGACTTGATGGAGTTGATCGGGATCCTGTAAGCGGCCTCACCGAAGACCGTCCTGATGGCTTTCGTCTCGGCGACATCATTCAACTTCGTGCCCGTGCCGTGGCTGATGAT
>CAZBJW010000252.1:0-1572 GCA_964492135.1 uncultured Anaerolineales bacterium | reverse complement strand
ATGATATGGTCCATGTCCGCGGGCGCCACGTGGCTATCCTGGATGGCGAGGCTCATCGCTCGTGCTGCTCCATTTCCAGTGGGGTCGGGAGCCGCTAGATGGTAAGCATCGGTGGTAAAACCATAGCCCAGCACTTCTCCGAGGATGCGGGCGCTTCTGTGCAAGGCATGTTTCAAGGTCTCCATCACTACCACCGCTGCCCCCTCACCCAGGACAAACCCGTCACGATCGAGGTCGAAGGGGCGGCAAGCGCCAGCGGGATCTTCATCGTTCGAAGAGAGGGCTCCCAGGCGAGCCAGGGCTGCGAGGACCAGAGGCGACCCGATGGACTCAGAAGCACCTGCGACCATCGCATCTACGTCTCCTCTCTGAAGGCGTCGCATGGCCTCGCCTATGGCTACCACCCCAGTGGCGCAGGCTGCCACCGGGGATGAGGCCGGTCCCTTGATCCCTAGCGAAATAGCCATTTGACAGGGGGCCATGCTGATCAGCACGGAGGGGAGGACGGTAGGCTGGATACGCCGTGGCCCACGATCCTTCAAGACGAAGGCCTGCTGCTCCACGAGCCCTAGGCCTCCGGCCGCACTGCCTATCTCGAGCCCAACTCTGGTAGGGTCCTCCTTGGCCAGGTCCAGCTGGGCGTCCTCAAGGGCCATTTGCGCCGCCCCTGTGGCGAATTGGATAAAACGAGACGTCCGCTTCGCGTCACGACGATCCATGTAGTCCAAGGGGTCGAAGTCTTTCACCTCCGCGGCGATCTTGGCTGGACACTCACTGGCGTCGAATAGTGTGATGTAGTCCACAGCCGACTCGCCGGCCAGGACCCCCTCCCAATAGCCATCCACCTCCGTGCCCAGCGGAGTGATGACTCCCACGCCGGTGATGACCACACGGCGGCTCTCTTGCCTTTCTGCCTCCATGGCACACCTCCTGCGATGAGACATTTCTCCTATTATAACACCCCGCTTCGCAAAAGGCTACACCGAACGACTTGAGGATTGCTCGGACCCGCTCGCTGTGCTATACTTCTGCCACGACGGTGACCTGATGCGATCTCTTCGGACTGTCTGGCTGAGATGGCTGGCACTGGCCAGTAGCGACCTATTCTCCCCTGTCGCTCCCTCCCTGATCGGAGCCTTGGCGTTCGGCGTGCGTGTACACCGCCTTGATGGCCAGAGCTTGTGGTTTGATGAAGGTTTTGCCCTTCACCTAGCCAGCAAGAGCGTGCCTGAGATGATCGAACAGACCCCGGTGGGATGGCTTCCGCTTCATTCCCTGCTCCTGCATTTCTGGTTGGCGATTGCGGGCGAGAGTCCATTTGCCGCGCGGTTCTTCTCAGTGTTCTTCGGCGTCCTCGTGGTGGCCACGCTATACCTGCTGGGGAGAACTCTGTCCACGGCCCGTACTGGGGTCATCGCCGCTCTGCTTGGGGCTTTTTCGCCGTTCCTGGTGTACTACTCGCAAGAGACGCGCGCCTACGCACTTTGGCTGTTCTTGACCCTGCTCTCTGCCTATCTATTGCTGCGCGCTATTCGCCACCCCGAAGAGCTGAGAGGATGGATTCTTTACGGT
>CAZBJW010000251.1:0-6368 GCA_964492135.1 uncultured Anaerolineales bacterium | reverse complement strand
TGGCGCAGTTCGCTCAATTGCCCGCGGCCGCGTAGCCGGGCTATGGGCAGCGGGGGGTCAGTGCGGGTGGCGATGATCAGATGCATCTGCGGCGGCTGATGGTCGAGCAGGAAGGTGAGGGCCTCGTGAATCGATTCGGCCCCGATGTGGTAATAGTCATCAAGGACGAGGACAAAGGCGTTCGCATCGGTCGCTATCTCGTTGATAACGGAAGTCAGAACCGATTCAATGTCGGGCGGCTGGGCGGATTGGAGCACGCTCGCCAGTCCGCTCTCAATGCCGTCCATGGCATCCTGCAAGGGTTCAATTGTGCGAAGAGCGGCGACGAGATACGCCAGGAAACGCGCCACGTCCTTGTCGCCTTCATCCAAAGAGAGCCAGACGACTGGTCGGTCGCATTGAGCGACCCATTCGCTGAGCAGGGTAGTCTTGCCGAAGCCAGCTGGGGCCGAGACGAGAGTCAGCTTGCGATGGAGGCTGGCGTTCAAGACTTCGATGAGCCTGGGTCGTGACACCAGCCCGGGACGGGTCGGGGGTATATACAGTTTGGTGGTGAGCAGGGGCCTGGTCGTGTCCATGGCCATGGCAGTGCTGAGCCAATGATACAGCTCATCAACCGGAAGAGCGGGTGCTCAAGGATTCTATCACAGTTGCCGTCTCCACACAATGTGCGGGTGGTGCCGCATCATCGGAGTAGGCGCGGAAAAGTGATCTCCAGTGGGAAGCCTTACTCAGTTACAGCGAGGAATCGCTTCTTGGCCGCGGCACTCCGTCTGGCAACGCCCCGGTGACTGCCGGGGAGAAGTCGAGGTACGCCCTTTGATCTGTCATCCGGCAGTGTCCGAGGCCTTTCGCCCGATCTCATGCTGGGGTAGTTGACAGGCACGGCTGTGAGCAGGATAAAGCGGTTCGCCATCAAGTTGCGTGGGTGCTCGCCGTTGGGGAGACTGTGTGCCTCGATAGCGGCGAGCTGAACGGGCTCAAGCGCTGCTGCATCGAGTGGACCCGCCGCTACATCGAAGGGCCAGGTCCGCTGCGTTGGCGGCAGAGGAAGGCCAGGCTACAGCTGGCCACGTTCGGGACGAGAAGGCCGACCTGCCGTCAGGGACTCAACCACTCTTTACTCCCTCGGCGAACCTGATCCCGAACTCCATCCCCTGCTGGAGCTCTTGTTCAGTCGGCGTACCGATGAACTCGAAGGAGTCGAGCATGTCCCAGTTCACTGGTTCAACGATCCTCTTGAGATGCTTAAGGGCGCCACCGCCCCACCCATAGCTTCCAAACATGGCAGCCTTCTTGTTCTGAATCCGTTTGAGGGCAGCCATCTCGAGCACCTGAGCCACCGGAGGGAACAAACTGCCTTCGTAGGTAGGCGCGCCGACGATCACGCCGGTCTTGGTCCATAGAGAAGGCAGTATGTAACTCACGTGAGTTCTCGCTGCGTCGAAGACGTCGAATGGGACTCCCACGCTGGATATGCCCTGGGCCACGGCGTTCATCATCGTTTCGGTGTTGCCGTACATGGAGCCGTACAGGAGGGTTATCTGAGGCTCCGCGTCCCCCGTGGCGTACTCTGCCCATCTCTTATACAGGCCAACAATGACCTCAGGGTGCTCTCGCCAGACGAGGCCATGGGACGGCGCAATGACCTCGACGGGCACGTCCGCGAGCTTCTCGATAGCACGCAGCACAGGCTTGCTGAACTTGGCCACGATGTTGACGTAATAGCGCAGCGCCTCCCTCTGGTAGAAGTCTGGATCAGTGCATTCGTCGTCGAAGATGGCGCCGCGCAGGGCGCCGTATCCACCGAAGCCGTCGCACGCAAAAAGGATGGCATGAGACAGTTCATAGGTCATCATCGTTTCAGGCCAATGCACGAAGGGCGTGGAGAAGAACTTGAGGGTCCTCCTGCCGAGGGGGAGCGTATCGCCGTCCTCAACCGCCTCGACGTTCTCTGAGATGCCGTAGAACGACTGCAGCATGTCCTTTGTCTTTGGTGAACCCAATATGGTCACGGTGGGCGCTACCTTCCTGAGAGTGCGGATCACGCCCGTGTGATCGGGCTCCATGTGGTTGAGGACCACATAGTCTATCTGAGAGAGCTCCATGACGTTGGCAATCTGGTCGAAGAACTCGTCCGTCTTAAGCGCCTTGGCCAGGTCGATGATCGCCTTCTGCTCATCGTCTATCAGATAGGAGTTGTACGAGACGCCCTCTTGGCCTATCGGCCACAGCCCCTCGAAGAGGTCCGTTGTCCTGTCATTCACCCCTATCCAGTAGACGTCGGGCTTGATTTGTACGGGTGGCATTTCCTACGTCTCCTTTTCGTGACACAGATTGGTGGATTCCGAACACGTCGCCGCCCGGAGTCTCCTCTATCGGGAGACTGCCTTGCGGCGACGGCATTCGCGAGGCCGGACGTAGCCTTGAGCGCAGTCATGCGAAGCGCTCGAAGCGGTCCTTGTCTGCCTTACAAATGGGGCATTCGAGGGGTGGCTGCGGTCTCGCGCACAGATAGCCGCAGGCCCTGCAGCGCCAGACGGGCATGCCGCTGCGAGTGAAGCCTGCCACTTCTTCCTCATGGTCCTCGACGGCCGGTTCGGGCTCCGTGCCGCGCCTCTCCGGCACGGGCCCAACCTGGTTCTGCCCCGGGTCTAGCTTCTCTGACACATAGGGTGCACAGGAGCAGGCTCCGTATTCGTTGAGATCGGCGTCGGGGTAGTCGCACGGCCAGATGATGTCGAGGTCCTTCTTCCTTACCCTCTCGGCCAGCCGACAGGGACAGGCCTGGTAGCCACACCGTCCCTCGTTCATCAGGAGCCCGTACATCAGGTCCAGGATGAATTCCACGTCAGGATTGAAGAAGTATCCCGCTGCCTCCCCCTCGCTGTTCAGCCGCTCGTACAACGCTTGAGCCTTGTCAGAATTCACAGGCCGAGTATCTCGCGCAAACGGCTTTCCTGGTAGCCGATCACCACCTGCGTATCGCCGTTCTGCACGACCACGGTCGGGAAGCTCTTTCGAGGATTGTGCTGAGAGACCTCGGCCAGCGCCCGGGCCTTGTCGCTGCCCTCCAGGAGGTCAACGTATTCGTATTCGTAGTCGACGTTGTTGTCGTCGAGGAGCTGCCTGGTCTTCTTGCACCAACCACAGGTACTTATGAAGTACCCTTTCACTTTTCTCACTCTTGCATCCTCCTTGCTCCGATATCTCCATCTGGCTCTAGAGGCCTTGGGGTGCGGCATCGCTCAATAGCCCGTGTACCGGAGGCAATTCCTGGATAAACTCATTCTACCACAATTCGTGCAGCTTCACATGAGACTTTGCGAACAGGCTTGCCATCGTCCGGGCACCTGCTATACAATCCTGCCAACATCCCATCCGGCGTCTTGAAGGAGAGCCACGTTGCGCCTGGACCCCACGATTTTCCGCGAGTATGACATCCGAGGTGTGGCCTGGGAGAACCTGGATCCCCAGGTCTGCACGGTATTGGGAGCAGCCTACGGGAGCATGATCCAAGAGGCGGGCGGGCGTAGGATTGTCGTGGGTCGGGACGGCCGGACCAGCTCTCCGGACTTCAGTCGATCGCTCATCGCTGGGCTACTGAGCGCAGGTTGCGACGTAATTGATGTTGGACTCGTGACCACACCCGTGGTCTACTTCGCCGTCAAGCACTTACAGGCAGCTGGTGGGGTCGTCGTGACGGCAAGTCACAATCCTCCTCAGTACAACGGCCTGAAGCTTCGCAGAGGCCCCCTACCTCTCAGTGCTGATGACATCCAGATCTTGAGGCGATTCGCGGAAGAAGGCCCCGTCTGTGAGGGAGCTGGGCGTCTAGTGAGGGATTCTACCGTCATTGACCAGTACCTGGCAGCCGTCGAGGCCCGGGTCAAGTTGAGGAGAAAGTACAAGATGGTCATCGATGCCGGGAATGGGACCACTGGGCTGGTCGCGCCTCAGTTGTTCGGGAGGTTGGGATGCCAGGTGAGGGAACTGTACTGTGACGTCGATGGTAGCTTTCCCCATCACGTGCCGGATCCGAGTGACGCGGAGAACATGACAGATCTGGCCGCCATGGTGCAGAAACATGGCGCTGATCTCGGCATCGCCTACGACGGCGATGGAGACCGCGTCGCCGTAGTCAGCGAGGATGGGGAGATACTGCACGGCGATGGGATAGTTGCTGTGATCGCTGGTCAGGTGCTCAAGCACGAGCCCGGGACGGTGGTCTTTGATCTGGTGTCCTCTCGTGCTCTGATAGATGTAGTCGCGAAGGCTGGGGGAGTGCCGCGGATGGCGCCCACGGGCTACACGCGGGTCATGGAGGAGGTAAAGCGAAGTAATGCTCTGCTCGGCGGGGAGGCCAGCGGGCACATCTTCTTCCGCGACGAGCTCTTTGACTTCGACGATGGCATATTTGCCTCGGCCAAGCTCCTGGAAGCTCTGTCGAGCGCAGATCGTAAGTTGTCGGACATTGTGGCTGACATTCCCAGCTACTACTCAGTCCCTGAGATCAAGCTTGCTTGTGCCGACGAATATAAGTTCGCGGTCATGGATCGCATAAGAGGATGTTTTGGTAAACGTTTCGAGTTCGTGGACCTTGATGGCTTGCGCATAGACTTCGAGGACGGGTGGGCATCCGTGCGGGCCTCGCATACCACTCCGAACATCGCCTTGGTCTTCGAAGCTCGGACTCCTGAGGGGCTCGAGGAGATCGAAAGTCTGATCATGAAGGAGTTGGCCGAGTGTTGTGCCGACGAGATTTCATCAGGGATCTTGGACTTGCAGGCTCTTGCATAGCCCCAAGACCATCGACTGGATAACGCGCAGGCAAGGAATGGTGGAGTGCCTGCGAGGGAAGGTTCGCGGTGCTGGGTAGCAGGAGAGAAAGGCTGAGGAGCAGCAGGGCCGTCAGGCTGCTCCTGCCTGGCTGGCACATCAAGCGGTGGCTCCTGACGCTCTTCTTCGGGATCCTTCTCCTGAGCCTTGGTTTTGCCTACGTGCTGGTGCACATCTATCGCACGGCGCCATTGCCGTCATTTGTCTACTACTTGACTCTACAGTTCATCCCACACGTGCAGCGCGGCATATTGCTCGGAGCCATGGGAGTGACGCTGGTGGTTGTTTCGTTTATCAAGTTGAGTCACACCCTAATCGCCCCATTTGTGGCTCGGAAGACGAAGGAAGAGAGTCTTGTTGACCTGGTATACGACTACTATCACGGCCCTGTGGAGAAGCCCAAAGTAGTGGTCTTTGCAGGCACCGAGGGGCTGTCAATGTTGCTGCGTATCGCTGAGCACGTGCCTTGGCAGATAACAGGCGTCGTCCCTCCAGTTGGCAGTGGGACTGCTTTTGCCAAGCTGCGGCGCGGGCTCCGCACTTCAGGGGAGGAGGTGCTGTTTCCGACCACGGACAAGGTGCAGTTGTGCGCTCAGCTTGAGGATGGGCAAACCGTCGAAGGGGAATCGGCGATCCTCGCCAGGAAGAATGAAGTCCCCATCGTGAAGGTCTGGCTGCAATCCAGGGCGGATGAGGGACCAGAAACTCCAGTAGTGGCATCCCCAGAGGTGGTGGAAGCGCTTCAATTGGCCGATGCTGTGGTAATCGGGCCCGGATCCTTGTTCACCAACATCATTCCCGCCTTGCTGGTTCCGGAGATCAACGACGCCTTGAGGAAGAGTTCCGCCAGGAAGATACTTGTGTGTAACATCATGACGCAGCCGCGCCTGACAGAGGGGTATACGGTAGCCGATCACGTGCGCGTCATTCAGAACAGCTGCGGATTCCGGTTAGACTACGTGCTGGTGAGCAGAACGGAAGAGATCGCCGATTCTGTCTTGGCCAGATATCGGAGCGTGTCTGCTGAGCCTGTGGGATCTCTCCCCGTCGTCAAGGATGATACGCAGATCATCTTGTTCGAGGACACTCCAGAGGAGCTGGTTCTGGTCGAGGGGGCACTGGTGATCGAGAGGGATTTGGTCCACGAGGTCGTGGAAGAAAGCGCCAATGGCTCCAAGAAGATAGTCCTCCGCCACGATCCGGTGAGGCTGACCGACGCCGTATCGGGGATTCTGCGGGATTTCGCTTTCCAGGCCAAACTTTCCGCCAGCCGAGCTGTGTTCAAGGAGTACGACATCCGAGGGGTGGCCGACGTGGACCTGACGACGGTAGCGATAGAGACTATCGGCAGAGCCTTTGGAACCTATATCCAGAGGAGTACTGGCCGGAACAAGGTGGTCGTGGGGCGAGATGTCCGGCTTTCTTCAGAGCGGTTCTTCTCTGCTGTGACCAAGGGTCTGCTTTCCACCGGATGCCAGGTCGTTGATGTGGGCGTCGTCCCCACGCCCGCCCTTTCGTTTGCCCTGGAC
>CAZBJW010000250.1:0-6406 GCA_964492135.1 uncultured Anaerolineales bacterium | reverse complement strand
CCTGCACTCTCATCTTCTCCCGCTCGATACGATCCTCAGATACGATCCACTCCTCACTACTTGACGATTCTGGATATACCTTCATCACACCTACCGATTATCCGCATCCTCGATACCAAGCACGCTCCTGTACAAGCGCTCATACCCTTCCACCATGGTCTGGGCTGTGAATAACCTCTTTACCCGGTCCCGGCACTTCCGCGGAGAAATCTCCCCTACCCGCCTCACCGCTTCCACGAACTCATCCATGGTCTCCACGACAAACCCGGTCGCCTCATGAGCTACGATCTCCGGGGCAGCACCCCTCTTGAAGGTCACCACGGGCGTCCCACATCCCATCGCCTCCACCATGGTGATTCCAAATGGCTCATCCCATTGAATGGGATAGAGATATCCCTTGGCGCGAGAAAAGAGACGCATCTTCTCCTCGCTCCAATGTCCAAGCTCGCCTACGAATTGTATGTCGGTGCTGAGATAGGGAATGATGTGCCGATCAAAGTATTCACGCTCTTCCTCTTCATGGACTTTTCCGGCCAGTATGAGTCTGGTCCCCAGCTCCTTTGCCACCTCGCAGGCCAGATGGGGGGCCTTCTCTTCATTGAACCTTCCGATGTAGAAGAAGAAGTCCTCCTTGTCCTCGGCATAGGGGTACCTGTCAAGGAGTATGCCATTATACACCGTGCCGGCGTAGTTCAGCCCTGGAAGGCACTGTTGGTGATAATCACTGATGGTCACGAAGTGCACCCTGTCGTAACCCTGGAATAGCCTGTAGAACCTTTCGTTCTCCTCGTCAAAAGGCCCGTGGACAGTGTGCACAACGGGCACATTTATGAAGGAGGCTGCAAGGAGACCTTCCTTCCAGGTATGGTCATGTATGATGTCTATGCCGACTTCGGCTATAGCCTTGTAGCAAGCCAAGGAATGGGTGAGGGCGATGTTTAGAAAGCTCGATGCAGGTGCGTCGAGGTACGATTTCATCTCATCCGGGAAGATGGCCTGCTTCACCGCCCTCGTCGATGAGTCCCCCACCGTGCAGAGGCTAACCTCGTGACCTCTATCGATCAGTCCCTCCACTAGAATGTAGACCACCACTTCGATACCACCATATCCCTCTGGTGGTATCTTGAACCACGGTGGCGCGACCATGGCGACCCTCATGTTGCATCCTCCACTACCACTGAGATGCTATGGCGACAGTTAAAATGTATGGGCGCCTCACAGCCCAGCCCAATCTGCAGCGCCGGTCTGCGGACCAATGCGCCGGCCCGACGCCAGGCATGAGACGACGGGCCCTCATGTTCCGCAAATGTCTGAGGCTAATTATAACTTAGCTGAAGTAGGCTGCCAACCAAAAGGCGCAGGCTGCCCAGAGCCCACTTCTGCTTAACCGCCGAGGGGTACGCGTAGCAGACCTCCATCTTTAGGACAAAGGCATATTCTGGGGTACAAAGACCTTGCAAATTAGTACAGAATGATGTATAATGTTAGTATCGAGGCCAGGAGGTACAGTGCTATGGCCATCACGCTCAATCTCAACGTCATCATGGCCCAGTGGGAGCAATCCCACCCAGGGGAGAAGCTCACGCTGAGAAGGCTCAGCGAGTTGGCAGATGTCAACAAGAATACGTTGGGCCGTCTCAAGAGCGGAGCGGTGGAGCGCATCGATCTTGGCACACTGGACGTCCTATGTACGTTCTTCGAGTGCACCCCGAACGATATCCTGCTTTACAGCGAGGGGGACAGGGGCGTCGGCGGGGCGGAGAGGAGAGACAGGATGAAGGACAAGTTAGTAAGGGACGTAATGCATCGCAAAGTGATAAGCTGCCGCGTCGACACTCCCCTCAAAGAAGCAGCGAGGATGCTCGATGCCGAGAAGATCAACGCCCTTGTGGTGGTCGACGAAAGCGGTGATCTCTGTGGTGTGCTCTCTCAGACCGATCTGGTCAAGGTGTGTGAGCAGGACTGGGAGAGCCTGATGGCGGAAGATGTAATGAGCCCGGACACCGTCACCATCGTGCCAGACATCCCCGTTCTGGCGGCAGCGGAGTTGATGCTCGACAACCAGGTCCACCGCGTGGTCATCACCCAGGGAGGTTTGGCACCTCGTCGCCCGGTGGGCGTCCTGTCCATGACAGACATCGTCCGAGAGATGGCATCCTAGAGGCAGGCCCTTCCGGCCAGGCTGCCACACCACGCCCACTGCTAGCAGGCAGACTCCTGCAGCGCTTTCGGGCAAGCGCCCACGTTTTTCCCAAGGCGGCTGGCAGGCGACGACCGCATTACGACATCTATCCGTGGAGGGATTACTGTCGCCTATGACGGCTCTACCTGGCCGTCTCCACTGCGGTGCTGGGCAAGGGCCCTCCTCCCATAGGCGACGAAGATAGTCACGCTGGCCCCCGCGTCTCCCTGGCTCGATTGAGCGCAGCAACTCTCGCCGACACCATCCGTCATCACGTTGAGCAGTCCGGCTTCCTCAAACCAGCGATGAACATCCTGTCTCTGAAAACCCAGCCAACGGTCGTGTTGCTCAGTTCTCAAGAACTCAAACGTGTGCTCATCCAGGTCCGTAATCACCAATCCACCGCCTGGCCTCAGAACGCGCACCATCTCCTCTATCGCCTCCGGGGGCGTTTGTACGTGATGGAGATACATGTTGGCGAACACGTAGTCAACTTCCGCGTCCGCCATGGGCAGCCGGGATGCATCTCCCACTCGATATTCGACCTCGTCAGAGTGGGAGAACTTGCCCCGCATCTCGTCCAGCATGGCTTCGGATCGATCGACGGCGATCACCCTCACACCCGCTCTGATCAGCCCCTCGACGACAAATCCCGACCCAGCTCCGATATCCGCGGCCAACTTGCCAGACTCCACTTGCGCCACGGACATGGCCTTGTCCCTCACCGCCTCGGAGAAGAAACTCTGCCGCATCTCATCCCATTGTGAGGCAACATCATCGAAGTATTGCTTGCTGCTCATAATCTGCGCCTCCTCATCCTCACAAGCGCACGCTGGGAGCCGAAGACCGAGATTTCATATACTACTCCTCGATGACAGCGTCCGCCTCAATCTCTATCAGCCAGTCAGGATCTACAAACCTGGCCACCTGCACCACCGTGGTCACTGGTCTGATGTCTCTAAAGTACTCGCCATGCACCTGCGCGACGCTTTCCCAATCCTCGATCCGCGTGAGCAGGATGCGCGTTCGAATCACGTCTGACAGATTGGACCCCAGTCTCTCCAAAGCCTCGCCAATGATCTCCAGGCAGCGTCGCGCCTGGCCAGCCGCACTGCCGTGGGCCACTGTCCGGCCGTCAGGTCCCAGGGGCGCGGTACCCGCTACGGCGATAACGCGCCCCGCGAGGACGGCGCGCGAGATACCGAAACGTGGCTCATACGGCGAGCCTGTTGACACATGACGGCGATTACGGTTACTCATCTGTCCCTCCTCCAGTCCATCTCGGCTCGGCCACAGGCTACCCCGCGCCCGCCGCGATGTCCCATGCCGGCTCTGCCCTTTCTTGACCGCAAACCCATTATATGGTGAACACACTGCCATTGCCACGCCGACCGCCACAACGGTGCCCCCCTCCAACTCGGGCCAGGAGCCGCCAAGCCCGACCACATGTCTCGCCTCATAATGGCCCGGCCGGCGAATAGTTTACAAAAATACTGCACTATGTTATAATGTTACCAACAGCGATGAGCGAGGTCAGGTTATGAAACTCTCGACCAAGGCACGCTATGCATTGCGAGGCATGGTAGACCTGGCGCTACACTGCGACCAGCGCCCTGTGTCCCGCAAGGACATCGCACAAAGGCAGGAGATCTCTCCCCACTACATGGAACAGTTGTTCGCCAAACTGAGAGACGCGGGACTCGTCGAGGCTGTCAGAGGCCCGGGGGGTGGCTATCTCCTCTCCAGAAGGCCACAGGAGATCACCGTCGGCGACGTGATTCGCGCAGTGGACGAGGTACTGGCTCCGGCGCCTTGCCTGCGGGTCGAGTCACCCAGGGACTGCGACCGGGCGGCAGCCTGCGTGACTCGCCGACTCTGGAAAGAGCTCTGGGACAGGACCGACGAGTTCCTGGACTCCAGAACTATCCAGGATCTGTGTGACGAGGCCCGTATACTAGCTGAGTCAGAGTAGACCGCGTGCGGTTGACAACACTGTGACCATAGACTTGGGAGGAGAATCGATGACTGATCGTTCCCTCGTCGGCAAGCGCATCCCCAGGGTGGATTCTGTGGCCAAGGCCACGGGCGAAGCCAAGTTCACCGCAGACCTGACGCTGCCCAGGATGCTCCATGGCAAGATCCTACGCAGTCCCTACCCCCACGCCAAGATCCTTTCCATAGATACGACCGAGGCAGACAGGCTCCCTGGCGTGAAAGCTGTGGTCACCGGGCCAGATACCGCGGGAGAGCGGTGGGGCGTCTTCAGATACACCCGCGACCAGCAACTCCTTCCCGTGGACAAGGTTCGGTACGTGGGCGAAGACGTAGCCGCAGTCGCCGCCGTATCCGAGGATGTCGCCCAGCAGGCGTTGGACCTCATACAGGTGAAATATGAGGTCTTGCCCGCCATGTTCACCATCGAAGAGGCCATGGCTGAAGGGGCGCCGCTCATACACGACGGCTGCGAACGAAACATCAACATCCACGTGCCCATCGAGGTGGGAGATGTCGAAGGGGAGTTCAGCCGAGCTCACCTCGTAAGGGAGGATACCTTCGTCTCTGAAGAGGAATCCTATTTCATGAATGAGCCATACGCGATCCTGGCCAACTATGAATCCTCAGGCAATCTCGAGATGTGGATGCCCAACGCCTCTCCTCACACCAAGGCCAAAGCCCTGTCTAACGTCCTGCAGATTCCTCTAACCAAAGTCCACGTTCGAAAGACCACCATTGGCGGCGCCTTTGGAGGACGTTCCGACGTGTTCCCTGGAGAGTTCATCGCCGCACTGCTCTCCATAAGGACGGGGTGCCCCGTGAAGATCGTCTATACACGTGAGGAGAACACCATGGCCACGCGGCAGGGCCACTCTATGATCGCCACCATCAAAACGGGAGTGGACAAGGACGGTCTGGTCACTGCACGACAAATCACCTGCCACATGGATGGAGGGGCCTACAGCAGCACGGGGCCCATCGCTACCTCCGTACCCTTCCTTTGCCTGGAGCAGGTCTATCGCATGCCCAACGTACGCTACAATGGGTATCGAATCTACACCAACAAACCCATCCGCGGCATGATCCGCACTCACGGCCGCGCCTTCGCCTGCGGTGTGGACATGCAACTGGACATCATCGCCGACGAGTTGGGCATGGATGCCATGGAGCTTCGACTACGAAACGCCACCCGACAAGGGGACATCCTTCCCACCAAATCTGTCGTCTATAGCTGCGCACTGGATGAGACCATCAAGCAGGCGGCGGAGAAGTCGGGATGGAAGGAGAAACGGGGAAAACTCCCTCCCTACCGCGGCATTGGCATGGGCTGCAACTCCGTGCAGACGGGATTCCCTCTGGGCATCCGGGGAGGTTCGCAGGCCATCATCAAGTTCAACGAGGACGGTGGGGCCACTGTGATCTCGGGCGTCGTGGATACAGGACAAGGCAATGACAACATGCTCGTCCAGATCGCTGCTGAGGAGTTGGGCCTGCCCACTGAGGACATCAGGCTCATCTCCGCGGACACGGAGGTCACTCCCACCGATGCAGGATGCTATTCCATGGTCAGCACCTTCGCAGGCGGTAATGCGGTGCGGCTGGCTGCCCAGGACGCCAGGTGCCAGCTCTTTGAGATCGCCGCTCAAATGATGGGCGCCGAGGTGGAGGACTTGGTGGCCAGGGACGGACAGATCGTCATCGAAGGCGAGTCGCCCACGGGGATCCCTATTCGAAAAGTGGTCCGGAAGGCACTGATTGATGATCAGCCGATCATGGGCCGAGGCCATTATTCCCCCCACGTGGACCACACCCGAGAGTGGATCAAGAACCCTCAGGGCCAACTTTCCGAGGCCTTCTCCTTTGGGACCACGGTGGCGGAGGTAGAGGTGGACCCCGAGACTGGTCAAGTGACGGTTATGGAAGTCACCGCCGCCCAGGACTGTGGCTATGCCATCAATCCCATGGTGGTCGAAGGCCAGTTCGAGGGAGGAATCGCCATGGGCGGGCAAGGCGGAGTCTTGACCGAAGGCCATCAGTGGGACGGCGGGCACATGTTCAACCCCACCTATCGCGAGTATAAGATCCCGCTGTCCTGCGACATGCCCCCCATCAACCCCATCATCGTCGAGTCAATTGATCCTAATGGACCATATGGGGCCAAGGAAGCCGGCATGTCCATTGCCATGTCCGCGGCCCAGGCCTACTGCAATGCCATCTGCAACGCCATAG